>CAZGUS010000013.1:0-20830 GCA_964529245.1 uncultured Anaerolineaceae bacterium | reverse complement strand
GTGCTCGGCTCCGCCTAGCGATGCGCTCGCCGGCTCGCCGATCGGGCGCGGGCGGGACCATCCGACCCTCCGCTCGGCGGCGTTCATCTGAACCGCCGAAACGGGGGCTCGACAGCCCGAGCCAGCAAGGATCTCGGTTGGTGCCAGTTGGCAGCGGCCGCGATCTCTACGGGGCCCAGGACGTAGCCTGGATGTCGCCGGAGGGGATGGTGTTGTCTCCCAGGCAGGAGGGGACTCCGCCGAGATCCGTCGAGGATGCCGGATCGGCCATGACCATGCCCGTCCCGGGGATCACGAAGGCGACGCGCACGGGCGCCACGATCGGGGGCGCGGCGCACAGGTTCGACGTCTGGACCGAGGCCAGCATGGTGGCGTTCGGGGCGAGCATCAGCATCGCCGAGGAGCCCGGCGCCGGGCCGGTGATAAGGATCGAACTGTCGCCGTTCAGGAGGAGCGGCTGGCTCTTGGACGCGATCACGCAAGGCGTCGAGCCCGTGTTCTGGAGCTGGAACGTTGCCATCTCGTGGCCCGCGCCGCTCTGCCAGGCCAGGCCGCCCTGGAGCGCGATAGTGATGTGGAGGTTGGCTCCGTAGCACGGTCCGGTCGTCGGCTTGGGCGTTGGCGTCGGCTTGGGGGTCGCGGTCGGCGTCGGTGCGGGCGTCGGCGTCGGTGCGGGCGTCGGCGAGGCCGTCGGGGTCGGGGTCACGAACGGAAGGACCCTCGGCGTTGTCTTGGCGCTGGCGCAGCCGGCGAGTGTGGCGCCGAGCACCAGCATGGCGATCAGCCCGAGCGACGCCGAGCGGGCTGCTCTGCGTTCAAGCGATCGGCGGGCTGGAAGATGGGCGTGCATCGTCTCTCCTCGAGGGTTGTCGGCCCACAGGGTAGCGCAAAGACGGCCCTGTCCACCTGTCACGGCCTTCGGACCGATGCGCGACGACCGTTCGAGGGGCCGGCATTTGCCGCTCGGCAGCGTCCTGGGGCGTCTCCATCCACGCTCGTCGCCGACGCGTCCACGCTCCGACCGACGCGACGAACGAGGGTCGGCGACCGCAGGATTCGTGCGCCCGCAGCCCTCCGGGGACATTTTGACGCGAGCCCCAACACGGGCGAGACAGGCCCAGCCCGGCGCAGGTATGATCTGTCCAATGAGCGACGAGACTGTCACGTCGTTCCAAGAGGGACACGCGGCCTGTCCGTTCGTGGCCTTCGAGGACGACCGAGATCACCGAGCCGATCACCCCGACTACGGCCATCGCTGCTTCGCCGCGGCCGAGCCGGAACCTCGGGCCCTTCCCCACCAGGAGCGATTCTGCCTCTCGGCAGCGTTTGCCCAGTGCCCGATATTCCTGGATTGGGCGCGTCAGGAGGCCGCCGGCGTCGCCACGAAGGGCTCCGGGACGACCTCCGCGGCCACGACTCAGCCGGCTGCCATGGCCGCGAGCGCAGCGGCTGCCGCCACGCCGGCCTTTCTGGCCAGCCGCGCTCGTACCACTCCCGCGGAGGCGGGGCCGGTCACGCCGCACTCGTCGGACCCGGGCTCAGGTCTGTGGGGTTTCGAAGGGGCACCGAAGCGAACGGTCGCATCCCTGGCCGTGCCGCCAGCCACACCGAGTGGCCCGGAGCCCGGCACGACGGCCTACACCATGGCCCGACGCGGCCCGACTCACCCCGATTGGGAGAAACCGCCCCGGCTGGACAACTACCCGAGGCTGCGCTCGCACGAGGACCGGAACAACAACCAGCCGCTCCTCCTGGCGGCCCTCGGCGTCGCCATCGTGATGATCGCCCTCATCTTCATCCCGCTCTGGACCGGCAAGAGCGGTGGCCTGGGCGGCTTGAACTCGTCGACCCCCACCCCGTCGCTGCTCGCGGAAGGTAGCGGAGCGTCAGGATTGCCCACCGACACGCCAGCTCCGACGCCGGAAGCAGCGCGAACCTTTACGGTCTACTACGTGAAGAAGACGGACGCAGGCCTTTGTGCCATCGCCGCCAATCACGGGATCACCTGCCAGCAGATCGAAGCGGCGAACCCGCAGATCACGAATTTCAACGTCATCGTCCCGGGAGAGATCATCTACATCCCCTGGCAGACCTGGGCGCCGACGCCCGCGCCGCCGACGCCGACGCCGACGCCGGTCGTGACGCCGACGCCCAAGCCGACGCCCACTCCGAAGGCGACGCCCACCCCCGCAGTCTCGCTGGGGTACTAGCTCCGGGCCTGCGCCGACTCCGTCAGCGCGGCGTCAGGTTGATCGCGGTGATCTTGCCGGCTTCGACCCGGAAGCTCGCGTCCAGCTGCTGGCTGGGCACACCCGGTCGCACGACCAGCAGGTTGGCCTGGTAGGTGTTGCCCATGTCCCGCACGTCGCCGGGGATCATCCGGAAGCCCGGCTCGGCACGCAGGAACCAGCCACCGACCTCGCGCAGCCCGCGCAGGGTCCGGGCGTTGCCGCTGACATGGACGCGCATCTCGGCCTTCTCGTCCATGAGCGCGACCGCGCCCTCGCGGTCGCCGCTGTTCAGCAGCTCGAAGAACATCTCCATCGTGTCGACAGCACCCATGGCGCGAGTGTAGCCGACGCGAGGCGTGGCCGGTCGGCCGGGAGGTCAGCCGCCTCCGGCCGAGGTCCGACGGCGATCAGAAGCCGCCACCTCCGCCGCCACCTCCGCCACCTCCGCCGCCGCCGAAGCCGCCGCCACCGCCTGAGGCGGACGAGCCGATCGAGCCGATGGCGGAAACCATCGAGCCTATGTCGGGGATCGCGCCGGCCGAGAAAATCCCGCCGCCGCCCCCTCCGCCTCCCACGCCGCCACCGCCGAAGAAGCCGCCACCGCGCGGCGTCGACCACCAGACCGGATACCAGCCCGTGGCCCGCCCGGCGGTCCGTGACTCGTCCATGGTGCGGTGCATGACGGCGTCGATCTCCGCGTTGAGCCCGAGCGCGACTCCCCAGGCCATCGCCGCGTCCGGCGTGTCGATCCAGGGCAACGGCTTGCGCTGTGCCACTTCGTCCATCGAGGCCGACATGTTCATCGTCGCCGCCAGCGTTCGCTTGTAGGCGGCCAGCATTGCCCGCAGCATCGATCCGAGAGGCGTGCGAGAGGGCATCAGCGGCGCGATGCACACCGTGAAGGCGCCGGACGCGATGAGCGCGATCCCGCCCAGGAGCCCGCCGCTGGCGTCGAGGTTGACGGTCCACCAGATGAGCACGCCGGCGATCGCGAACTCGACCATGCCGACGCCCACCCACCGCCCGATCACGTCCGAAGGCTTGCCCGTGAGCCAGCCTTTGCCGACCGCCAGAGTCTCGAGGTCGCTCTTGAACTGCTTCACCGCCGGCGCCAGCTCGTGCATGGAGCTGCGATCGATGTAGCCGCCGTCGCCGGACCAGGTCTCTATCGCGGTGAAGAGGCCGCCCTCCGGCGTGGAGATCGTCTCGCGCTTCCCGGTCGCGCCCAGCTCCGTCTTCGAGCCCAGGAACTCCTGCTCCTGGCGGAAGTGGACCAGGCCCTGCGCCGCCAGATCGACCATGGCCGCCGACAGCGTCTGGCTCGAAGTCCGGTCGTTCATGACCAGAGTGGCCATCGCCGGAGTCAGACCGTCCGGAGGGGCCGGCATGAGGACCGAGTTGTCGTCGATGTAGATCGGGTCGCGGCCGTGGGTATACCAGCGCACCAGGATGAAGAAGGCGAGCCAGATCGAGAGCGCCAGGAAGCCGATCCCGACCGCGGCGTTGATGATGCGATCCTGGTCGAGCTGCTGCGCGTGCGCCGGCGTGGCCGCGGCGTCGACGTCCGAAAGGGCGATCGCGAGCGCGCCGTCGAAGTCGGCGTCCAGGAGCTTGGGCTTCATGTCGTTGTCGAAGATGGCCTGCCGGTCGGCGTTGGTCAGGAACGCCGCCCGAAAGCCGCTGCCGGCGTAGAGCGTGACCTCGCCGTGGAGCAGGTTGCCCTGCATGTCGAACATGATCACCAGGCCGTCGTCGAACCCCGCGCGGCCGACGCCCCACTGGTTCATCAAAGCCAGGGCGTCGGCGTTGACCAGGTCGAGCGAATCGCTCTCGGGCTTGACCTGCGTGTAGACCGCCACCTCAGCGCCCGTACGGTCCTGGATGGCCCGGATCGTCGCCTCCGCCGACGCGATCGCTTCGGGCGAGAAGATCCCCGCGTAGTCGTAGACTCGCTGGCCGTTGACCGGCTGCGGATACGGCGGCCCCGCCGGGGGTGTCTGGACGTTGGCCGCGGAGGCAAGCGACGCGAATGCGAAGAAGGCCCACGCGGCGACCGCGACGCCGATGGCCGCCCGACGACGGTTGGACCCCATTCCGTCTCCTCCCTATCGCTGTCTGGTCGGCCTCTCGGCCAGGCGGGCGCGCAGCCGCCGGACGAGTTCGGCCGAAAGCTCGTAGCGCCCGAAGCTGGGCATGATGTAGGTGCCCTGGACCATTTCCTCGGTTCGGCTGAGCAGGTCCATGGCCATCTCGAGCCCGACTTCGGTGCCCCGGGCCCCGGCCTCCCGCATCGCGGCCCGCTGCTCCTCCGGAATGGTGATACCGGGAACTTCGTTGTGCAGGAACTCGGCGTGGCGGGAGCTGTGGAGCGGCAGCACGCCGAGCAGCACCGGAACCGGGAAGCCGCCCGGCCCGAAGATGTCGCGAGCCCGATCCAGCATCGCCTCGACCTGGGCGACCGAGTAGAGCGGCTGGGTCATGATCAGGTCCGCGCCGGCGGCAAGCTTGCGCTCCAGGCGGGCCCACTCCTTGTCCGGATCGGCGGCGGTGGGGTCGAGGGCGCAGGCGGTCGTGAAGCCGGCCAGCTGTCCGATCGCGGCGCCGGCCTGGTCCGAGCCCGTGTTCAGGCGGGCGATGACCTCGATCAGACCGATCGCGTCGAGATCCCAGACAGCGGTGGCGGTCAGCTGGTCGGCCGTCCGCGGCGGGTCGCCGGTGAGCGCCAGGATGTTGCGAACGCCCAGGGCGTGAGCCCCCAGGAGCTCGGCCTCGAGGGCCATAAGGTTTCGATCGCGCGTGGTGAGGTGGACCAGGCATTCGAGGTCCAGGTCGTGCTGGATGCCGAAGGCGACCGCCATGGCGCTCATTCGGACCCGGCCGGTGGCCGAATCGCTGACGTTCACCAGGTCCACGCCGGCCTTTGCCAGCAGCCGGGCGGCTTCGATGGTGCGGTCGATTCGGATCGAACGGGGCGGGTCGATCTCGACCGAGATGACGAACGTGCCGTCGGCGAGCTTGCGGGCCAGGGTCGTCGGCGGCGGCGCCTCGCCCTCTGCGCCGAGCTCGCGCCGGGGCGTGCGGGGCGCGGCGGAGGAGGCGTTCTCGCGCTCGGCGTCTTCGGGACGCGGCGCGACCGCCGCTCCGCGCCGGCCGGCGGCGTCCAGGGCGTCGATCGCCGTCCGCATCGCCGCCGTGTGGGCCGGCGTCGTGCCGCAGCAGCCGCCCACGATCATGGCGCCGGCCGCGATCATGCGCGGCACCATCTCCCCGAAGTACTCGGGCTCGGCCGAGTAGACCAGCCGGCCGTCGACGCGCTGGGGGAGGCCGGCGTTCGGCTGGAGCGAGCGGGCCACGGTCGCGCTGGGAGGGCCGGTCCGGACGAGAGCCTCGAGGCAGGCGAGCGGGCCCGCGCCGCAGTTGACGCCGATGGCGTCGACGCCGGCTTCGGTCAACGCCGCGGCCGCGGCGGCGGGCGTGGTGCCGTCGGCCAGCAGGAGGTCCTCACCGAAGGTCATCTGCGCCAGAACCGGCAGGTCGCAGGCGCGCTTGATCTCCTCGATGGCGGCCAGCAGCGTCTCCAGATCGCCGAACGTCTCGCACAGGAACACGTCGACGCCGCCCTCGAGGAGCCCCTCGGCCTGCTCGCGGTACGCCGCCCGGGCGAGCCCGGGATGCGGTCGATCGGGAATGCGGAGCGACGCACCGAGCGGCCCGATCGATCCCGCTACCAGGGCCTCCCGGCCGGCGACGTCGCGGGCCTCGCGGGCGAGCTGGGCGCCGCGCCGGTTCATCCTGCCGGCCTCGCGCTCCAGGCCGAATTCGGCCAGGCGGAAGCGATTCGCCCCGAACGTGTTCGTCTCGATGGCGTCGGCGCCGGCTTCCAGGTATTCGCGATGGATTGTGGAGACGACTTCGGGATGGGTGAGCACGACCTCGTCGAGGCAGGCCCGCTGAGGGATGCCGCGCGAATACAGAAGCGTGCCCATTGCGCCGTCGAACAGCAGCGGCCGGCGCCGCAGCTGCATTCGGAAGCGCTCGCGTTCGGTCAGCGCCCCGGGAGTGCGGGCCGCGGCTCTGGCGGGCTCGTCGTTCGCGGCCGACGCGGCGAACAACTCGAACGGCGACGAAACGGGCGTTGCGGACATGCCAAAAGCCTAGCGGGTCCGCCGCCTTTGGGACAGCCTCTCGCGCTCGGAGGCTCGCCCGGCCCCTTGCCTAAAGGCCCATGATCTTGCGCGGCACGAGCAGCAGATCCAACACGGTGGCGACGATGCTGATGACGATCGAGCCGACGACCGCCACGCCGATCGCTTCGTAGCCCCAGTGCGGTGGGTAGCCGCCGAGCGTGAACCCGATGTTGAGGTCGACCTGGCTGACGATCCAGGCCGTCCCGAGCAGCATCGCGGCGTTTATGGCGAAGGCGATCAGGCCCATGGTCAGGAACCCGATCGGCATGGCCAGGAACTTGAGGATCGGCTTGAGGTAGCTGTTCACCAGTGCGAAAACCAGGGCGATGATCAGGATCTTGGCCCAGTCTTCGGGATTGTCGTTGTGGAAGACCAGCTTGAACTCGGGCACGACGTTGGCCGCGGCAAGCAGCGCAATGGCGTTGACGGCGACCTTCAGGAGCAGGTCGATCATCCGCTTCTCCTTCGAGGACTGGGCGCCGTATGGATGCGGCTTGCGGCGTACGACCGGATGCTAGCGCGCGGATGGCGGCAGCGTCGAGGTTTCACGCGCCATTCCGGTGGCCGCCGTGGTCAGGGCCGAGTCGCGGAAGGGGATTCCCGCCTGCATTCGGCGATTCGCGCTCGGGTCTGCCCGCTACACTCAAGCAACACCGGAGGAGCACATGGCCGAGTTCGCTGAGCGCGTCGACGCGTTCCTGGACGACTTCTTCCGTCTCTACCCAACGGCTGCCACCGCAGCCGGCAACCACGCCCACGACGGCGAGTGGCCGGACATGAGTGATGCCGGCAAGGCGGACAGGCTGGCCTTTATCGACGACTGGGACGCCGAGCTGCGGGCCATGCCGAACTCGTCGCTGGCGCCCGACGAGCGGATCGACCGCGACCTCCTCCTCTCCGAACTGGCCGCGCTGCGTTTCGACGAAGTCGAGCTGCGCGAGGCGTGCTGGGATCCGCTCGGCTATGTCTACCTCCTGGGCGGCGGCATATTCCCGCTGCTGGCACGAGACTTCGCGCCGCTCCCCGTTCGCCTGGCGAGCGTCGCTTCCCGGTTGGAGCGGCTGCCGGCGGTCCTCACCGCCGCGAGGGGCCAGCTCGGCCGCATCAACACCCGGCCGGTCTCGAAGCTGCACCTCGAGACGGCTCTGCGGCAGCTGCCCGGGATCGCCTCACTCGCCGACGACGCCCTGGCCCAGGGCGCCGCCGCCGCCGACGACCCCGCGGTCGCCGCCCTGGCGCCCCGCCTCGAGAAGGCGGCCGCGACCGCCCGCAGGTCGATCGCCAGCTTCACCAGGTACCTCAAGACGGAGCTGCTGCCGCAATCGCACGGCGACGGCCGGCTCGGACGCGACCTCTTCGCCAGGAAGCTCCGGCACACCTTCAGCAGCAACCTGACCGACGAGCAGATCCTGACCCACGCCCGCCTCGAGTACGACGCGGTCCGCGCGGAGATGATCCGGATCGCCCGCAAGATCTGGAAGGAGTGGCTGCCCGGCCAGCCCCTGCCCAACGTCGCAAGCGAGGGCAGCCAGGAGGCGGCCGATCAGAAGATCGTGAGCCGGGTGGCCTCGGAAATCGGCCGGGCCCACCATCCCGCGGGCGAGCTGCTCGACGTTTGCAAGGACTCGTACCGCGAGATCGTCGAGTTCTGCCGGAGCAAGAAGCTCATCACCGTCCCGGACGAGCCGCTCGAGATCGAGTGGACGCCGCCGTTCCTGCGCGAGTTCGCCGGGGCGATGCTCGACTCGCCGGGCCCGCTCGACAAAGGGCAGAAGACCTTCTACTTCGTGACGCCTCCGCCGGAGGACTGGAATCCGGAGCAGGTCGAGTCGTACCTGGCGGAGGAGAACGACCGCCAGATCGCCCTCACCACCATCCACGAAGGGACGCCCGGCCATTACCTCCAGCTGGTGTATTCGAACCGCTGCAAGTCGGCCGTGCGCGCCGTCTTCGGCAGCGGTGTCTTCGTCGAGGGTTGGGCCGTCTACGTCACCCAGGTCATGATGGACATGGGCTTCCACGCCGACGATCCCGCTCTCCTGCTCATCCACTGGAAGTTCTACCTGCGCGCCATCGTCAACGCCATGATCGACGTGGGCATCCACGCCGGCTCCATGACCGAGACCGAGGCGATGGAGCTGATGGTCAAGGGCGGCTTCCAGGAGGAGTCCGAGGCGCGCAAGAAGTGGGATCGCGCCCGGCTGACTTCCACCCAGCTGTCGACCTACTTCGTGGGTTCCATGGAGATGTGGAACCTCGAACGTGAGCGCCGCCGCCGTGCGGCCGCCGCCTCGGCGGATCCGCGGGGCGCATCGGCCGTTCCCGAGCCGCGCGTCGTGGGCGGCTTCGGCAGGACTCCGGGCTTCAAGTACAAGGAGCACCTGGAGTCGGTCATCGCCCACGGTTCCCCGCCGATCCCCGTCATCCGCCGGATTCTCCTCGGGGAGTAGGCGGCGGCGCGCGGCGCCGAAGGATCGTCGGATCGCGGCGTCTCAGCCCGGCTGCCCCGCTCCCGGCCCGCCGTCTTGCGCGGCCGCGTCTTCGAGCCCGTCGAGCCGGTAGCCGGAGGCCTCGGCGGCGCGGGCCAGGACCGACGTCAGGCGATCCGCCTCGGCCAGGCGAGAGGCAATCGCGGCGGCGGAGCGGGTCCGGCCTTCATGCGCGGCCAGCGTGTCGAGGGCCAGCATCCACCACAGCAGCTGCTCGAACGATTCGCGGTTGAACCAGCTCACGCCTTCCCAGACGTTGACCTGGAGGTAGCGTCGAACGGTTTCCTCGGCCACTACGGCCCGAACGAGGGTGGCCGCCTGGTCGGGCACGGGCAGACCGGCCACGGCGCTCGGCAGCGGCAGCCTGCGCAGGGCGCGTATCAGCGCCACCAGTCGCCGGGCGGTCAGCTCGTCACGACCCATGTCGCGGAACATGCCGGCGAGCACGGGGCCCAGTCGCAGGTCGTCGACGGCAGCGCCGCGGCTCGAGCCGTCCGGGTCGGCGACGGCGGAGATTGCCTGCGCCGCGAGGCGGCCGAACATGACCGCCCACGCCGACGGGTCGGTCAATCCGGCGCGCAGGCGCTCGATTCCGGCCGAGGCCGCGATGGCCGGCAGCTCGAGCGCCGTTTCGGTGCCCCGTCCGAAGGCGGCCGTCGCGTCGGCCACGTCGCCGGTCGCGCCGACGACCTGGACGAGGACGTGGAGTGTGGCCTCGACGGCGGCCGTGGCCTGGGCCACGAGTGCGGCCGTTTCCTTTGCGGTCGCGGCACTGCCTGCGGGCGTGTCGGCCGACGCCGCGGCCGCTACCGCCTTCTTGCCGCGCCCGGTCTTGCGCCCGGCCAGTTCCGCGCGCGCCACGCCGAGCTCGGTCAGGCGCTCCAGCACCCCGCCGGCCGCGACTTCCGGCTCGCTAACGGCGCCGCCGCCCGCGGCGCTCCCGGCCAGGCTCCGGACAGCATCGTGCAGCGGCGCCAGCTGCATCTCCCGCAGCGCTTCGTCGATGCTGACGACGCCGGCCCCGCCGAGCCGTTCGGCCAGCTGCGCCAGCCGCCCCGAAGGCCCCTCCTGGATCTCGCGGATGTCGAGGAAGACCTGGCAGCCGTAGGCGTGGAGGTCGACGAACATCCCGTCGCGGCACAGGTCGGCGCTGCGCCGGATGAACTCCAGGCCGGAGCGCTGCTCTCGCAGGATCGTGTACCAGCCCTCGTCCGGGTGGAGCCCGAGCCCCTCGCCCAGGGAACGCTGCATCAGCCGCCGGCCGCCGCCGTCCTCGGGCACCGAGTACGCCGCCGACGTCTTGATCCAGCCGTGGGCCTCGGCATAGCGGTTGTGGTAAATGACCAGGGAGCGTTCGTCGCCGGCCCGATTCGAATACGCGAAGACGTCCTCGTTGACCCAGCCGCCCGGGTCGTAGACGTCGTAGAGCAGGAAATCGCGAACGTCGGCAAACAGGTGGCGGCGATGGAACAGCGGGAAGATGTCCCGCTCGTGACGCGCCACGAGCCCCTCGTCGGGCTTCTCGTCGCGATAGGCGCGGCGGTACTCCATGCCGTACTTCTCGGCAAAGCCTTCGATCTGGCCGTGCCCGATCATCGGCAGCCCCGGCATGGTCGCCAGCAGCGTGGCGACGCCGAAGTACTTGTCGCCCTTGCCGAACTGGTCGACCGCCGTCCGCTCGTCGGGGTTGCTCATGAAGTTGACGAAGCGCTTGAGGACTTCCGGGTCGAATTCGATCGTGTCTTTGACGACCCGCCGGTAGTTGGCGTTCTCCTCGTCGCGGAGCATGTTCATGAAGGCGCTGTTGTAGACGCGGTGCATGCCCAGGGTCCGGACGAAATAGCCCTCCAGCAGCCAGAACGCTTCGGCCAGGAGCAGTGTGTCCGGCACCTCCGCCGCAACCCGGTCCACGACCTCGCGCCAGAACTCGTCGGGCATCCGCTCGTCGAAGACGGCCCGCGTGACGGCGTGCTCCGCGCGCGAAGGGATGGCGCCGCCCTGGCCCGGCTCGGGGAACCACAGCCGCTGGATGTGGCGCCGGGCGAGCGTCATGGCCGCGTCGAAGCGGATGATCGGGAACTGGCGCGCGACGTGCAGGATCGTCTGGATGACGGCCTCGCGGACCTCGGCCTGCAGGTAGTCGAGCTGCGCCGTGTCGTTCCAGGGCATGCTGGTGCCGTCGTTGCCGTGGTAGATGTAGCGGACGTCGCCGGTCCAGGTGTCGGTACGCTTGAATACGACGGCCGCGTCCGAGGCGTCCCAGTAGTGATCCTCGATCTGGATCATGACCCGCTCGTCGTCGGCCAGGTTGCCGCCGGTGAACGTGTACGCCGGGTAGGGAGGGTCCGGCAGCTGCACGAACCAGTCCGGATGCTCGATGACCCAGCGCGAGTCGATGCCCATGTGGTTGGGCACCATGTCCGAGCTGAGGCGGATGCCGCGCGCGGAGCAGCGGCTGCGCAGCTGCTGGAACGCCTCCTCACCGCCCAGGTCGTCGGCGATGGTGTAGTCCATCAGGGAGTAGGCGGAGGCCGCGGCCTCGGGGTTGCCGCGCCACTGCTTGATGCGCTGCGAGGCCCGGCTCCGCTCCCACAGGCCGATCAGCCAAAGCGCCGTGAAGCCGCGTCCGGCGAGAGTGTCGAGCTCTTCGTCCGGGATCTCGTCCAGGCGGTGGATCCAGCGGCCGTATCGCTTCGAGAGCTGGTCGAGCCAGACATAGGTGGTCCTGGCCATAAGCACGACGCGCGGCATCCAGTCGCGATCCTGGCTGAAGCGCTCGTACTCGTTCTCGATGCCACCCAGGCCGGGGCCGTGGGCGGCCATCGCTGGTCCGGGCGTGGGATGCATCCGCATCCACAACGCCACTTCCTCTTCGTGGAGGACGTCGAGGGTGACGACCAGGCGGTCGAGGAAGCTGGTCAGGACCAGGCCCCAGCGTGATCGGATGTAGCGCAGCTGGCCCGCCAGCGAATCGGGCGCGGCCAGGGCGGGCGCGCGAAGGAACGCGATCAGCGACTGGCCTTCCCGGCCGAACACGGGCTGGCCGTCGAAGAACGTCTGCAGGCCGGCGATCACGCTCTCGTAGGCGGTGCGCTCGGAAAGCGAGGCGTCGTCGAAGAGCTCGTCGAACGTCCCGAAGGCCGGATTGACGTTCGCCAGCCAGAGCAGCAGCAGCTCCTCGAGGGCGACCTCGCGGTTGGGGTGCCCCTCGGTCTCGCCGGCCAGGTACTCGACCGGATCCTGCCCGTCGCGGTAGACCGCCAGCGGCGGGAACTCCTCGACGAAGCGGGCGAGGGCTTGATCGAGCCGGTCCGGATCGAGCTGCGCCGTGAGCGAGGTCATGGCATCGGCCATGACGTTGGGGTTGACCGTGCGGCGGTAGATCTCGATGGCGTGATGCGAGATCTCGTCGATGAGCCCCATGGCGTTGAGCTCGGCGGCGTGGACGACGCGGCCGGGATAGCGGCTCGTGTCCGCCAGCTCGTTCATCTTCCTGGCGAAGAGACGCGCGGCCGGGAAGTCCGGGATGATGACGTTGCCGCTCGTCTGGAACAACGCCCGGTCGAACTCGTAGCGGATGCGGGCCGCCTTCGAAACGTGGAACTCGAATGCCACGTGAACTCCGAAGCTGCGAGTTGAGCCGGCGTTGAGGACCGATGGCTCTGGGTCGATCCCGGCGAGTCTAGCAGCGTCCGCGGCAGAGGCGCCGTGCGGTTGGCTCTGGCGGTCCGGAAGCGCTTTCGGTCGCCTTCGCTCGCGGCCTGCCTCCCCCGAACCGCGGCCCGTCAGTCGACCGGCTGGCCGGCGTCCGTGAGCGCTTCGCGGTAGATGGCCGCGCCGTCGATGCGACGCGAGGGCGAGCTCAGCAGCGAGAGGTCGGCCACGAGCCGGCTTTCGAGCCGGGTGCCCGAGGCGCCGTCGATCAGGCGGGCGGCGCGCGCCGCGCACAACATGACGTGCTTGGTCTCGAGCCTGACCGGGTCGTCCCAGAACCAGCCGTCGCTGGCGAACATGGCCAGCCGCCAGCGTTCCGCGTCGAGCAGCAACACCAGCAGCTCGCGCTGCTCGGCCGTGGCCAGCGGGATCCAGCGCCGCGCGAAGTTGTCGGGGCTCTCGGCACCGAAGATCACGTCCACGTATTCGTCCCGCGCCCGCCATAGCGCCGCGGGCTCCATGAAGTCGCCGGCCAGCGCCTCGGCGACCACGTCCAGACCGGCGGCGAGCCGTTCGAACGCCGCTCGAAGCGGTCCCTTCCAGCGGCCGTCGGCGGCGTCCGGGCATTCGGCCGTCCAGCGCAGCACGCCGTGGTGGCAGCTCCACGACGTCCGCTCGGCGATCTGCGTCGGCATGAACGCGGACGCGGGAGTGTCGCCCACTATCTGGCCCACGGTCGTCACGTCGAAGCCGCGGTCGGGGACGTCCGGGCCGGGATTCACAAGGCGGGCCAGGAACAGGTCCCGGAACTTCTGGTGGTGGCCGTAGAGCTCGCCGTCCGTGGCGATCAGGGCCGTGACCGGCGTTCCGTCGCGGAACCCCGGACCCGAGAACCGCGGCAGGATCCGCTCGCGGGCGAAGTCGTCGGCGTTCATCGTCGCATCCGACTGGAACGACGCCGATGCCGAGAGCGCGGCGTCGTAGAAGAAGACCGCGATCTGGCGGCGGTCACCAAGCTCGACGCGGTAGGGCCGGCCGGTGTCGAGGCGGCCGTCGGCAGCTTGCCAGGGCGCGAGGATCGTGTACTTGACCCGCTCATCGGCCAGGATCCGAAGAGTCGGCAGGTCGACGGCGGTCTCGGGCAGCCAGATACCAGTCGGCCGGCGGCCGAACCGAAGGTCGAAGTCGCGCAGGCCCCAGCGGATCTCCGTGCGGCGATCGGCCAGCGAGGCGAGCGGCAGGATGGCGTGGTGGTAGGACTGGGCCATGGCATTGCCGGTGTCGCGGTCGTCGACTCCGAGCGGCGCGTCCGAGTCCACGAAGCCCTGGTGCGTGGCGGCGTCGTGGGCTGCCAGCCAGCTCGCCAGCGTCGGGCCCAGGTCGTAGGAGATGTGCTGCAGGTTGCCCCGTTCGGCGTTGGGTTTGTAGCACTCCGCATCGATGCGGGCGTTCCAGTCGCGGTACGGCGCCGCGGCCGGCTGCGGCGCGATCTCACCGCTGAACGGATCGCGGCGTTCGGGCTGATAGAAGTGGCCGTGCACGGCCAGCCTGGGTCGACTCACTGCGCGGATGGTAGCGGAGTGGCCGGAGTAGGGGAGGCCCCCGGTCGGGGTGGCAAGTCGGGGCCATGACGTTTCGCGGCGAAAGGTCGGCCGTGCGGCGTGCGGGCCGCGGCCGGGCGGTGCGGCACCCGGATCGGTTCCGCGCGCCTCTTACCCGATCTCTAGGGCGGAGTGGTCGATCGTCTGCGTCGCGACGAGGCTGACCGTGAACGTGGCGTGGTCGCCGGGGGAGAGCGAGACGGGCCAGCGGAACAGCAGCGAGCTGCCCTGGTAGACGCGCTCGAAGCCGCCTTCGGAGTTGGAGACGGTTTCGACGGGGTACCAGGTCAGGCGGGCCGCCGGTACGATCGAGGCTTCGATGCGCACGCCTTCGTAGTCGTTGCCGAAGGCCAGGTCGGCGGTGGACGTCAGTTCCCCGGCAGCGTCGTGGGCCGTCCGCTCGCCGGCGGCGGTCTCGTAGTAGGCCGCTGGGTTGTGGCCGCCGCCGAGCAGGTTGACGTTCCACTCGACCGCCAGCTCGAATGCGATCGGGGCGGCGCCGCAGTTCTCGACCGTCGTCGCCAGCTCGAGGGCCGGCTTGAGCCGCGAGCCGCCGAAACGGTAGGTCTTCTCGATCGCCATCGGTACCGGCTCGCCGCCGACCGCGATGGACCCGATCCTTCGCACCGAGACGCGGTCCGGGTTCAGCGTGACCAGCTCATAGGCCGCCTCGACGAAATCGCCCATTTCCTCGTACGTGGCGGCGACGAGCGCCTCAACGGACGTGACGCCCCCTTCCGGTAGCACATGGACCAGGCCGCTTCGCCGCTCGTGGCGGTCGTAATGGAGGTACGCGACCAGGCCGGGCTCCTTGACGTTGACCATGTCGTGGATCGTCCGGGGCGCCTCTCCCTCGGCCGGAGTCGCGGCGGCCGCGGCATGCCCGCCGGGAGCTTCATCCGTGGCGGGAGCGCCGGGAGCCTCGACAGCGGGAGGAGCGCCGGCGACCGGGCCCTCGCCGGCCATCGCCTTCGCCTCGGTCTGGCCGAGCGCAGCGACTTCGGCCGCTCGATCGTGGTCGACCAGGCGCTGGTGGTACGCCTCGCGCCTGCGCCGCAGCACCGAGCCCAGCGCCACGCGGCTGGCTCGCAGATCCCAGGACGAGATCGCCCCGCCGTCGTTGAGGTCCACGACGACCGTCTGCGCCGGCGAAGTCACGAGCACCTCGTCGACCGCGTCGAGGTCGGTGTCGGTCAAGCGCGCGCCGTACGGCCGGCCGCCGCGCGCACCGGCCGCCCCGGCTGCCGCCGCCTCGGCCGCGTCGGCCAGGTCCTCGGCCGCGATCAGGTGCGACAGAGTGGCCATCCTCATGTGGACGATGTAGATGCCGCCGAACAGCCCGTGCCAGTAGCAGTCGTTCGACTGGCCCTGGTAGAGGTGGTCGAGGGCACGCGAGACAGCCGGTCCCTCGGGCATCGAGCCGACCTTCTCGGACGCTCGAAGCATCTGCTTGTGGAGGTCGTTGACCTCGCGGTAACGGGCGGCGAAGTTGCGCCAGAAGCCGCCGCGGAGGTACCGCGCCTCGGGCAGCCCTCGCTCTCGGGCGTGCTCCAGCAACCCGGTGAAGACCGGCGTCTCGGCCGGCGGCAGGACCCACTCGGTCATCTCCACGTACGAGGCGGTGGGGAAGTAGACCCGGGTCGTCGGCGGACGCCGCTTCAGCCACTCGGAGGGCGTCACGGTCGAGAGCCAGCCGGACTCGCGCTCCAGAGCCTCGAACATGCGGTCGACCCAGTGCTCGCGGCTCCAGCAGTAGTCGAACGTTCCCGGCCAGGCGCCGAACTTCTCGCCGTCGTCGCCCATCGTGCCCACGAAGCGGCCGTCGGCGGTGGTGCGCATGCGCAGGTACGAGATGACCTCTTCGACGGGCTGGAACGGGATCCGATAGCGCAGCCCCTGCTCGGTCCCGAAGACGGTCAGGCGTCGGCCGCGGTCGTCGGTGGTGAGCGGCGCCCACATCTCGTCTTCGCGGATCGAGGCGGCGCGCAGGTGGTTGTCGTCCAGGACGGTCCACTCGTAGCCGGCGGCGGCGAGGTCGTAGGCGAGCGAAGGCTCCCAGACGCGCTCGGCAAGCCAGGCGCCCGCCGGCCGGCGTCCGAACATGACCTCCAATTCGTCGCGCATCCGGACGAGCTGGCCGTTGCGGTCGCGGTCCGGCAGGGTCACCAGGATCGGCTCGTAGTAGCCGCCGCCGACCATCTCGACCTGGCCGCGGTCCACGAGGCGGCGGACCTGATCGATCGCCTCGGGCCGGTTGGCGGTCATCCACTGCAGCAGCGGCCCGCTGTAGTGGAGGCCCAGCCGGATCCCGGGGTGCCGTTCGAGCGCCCCGAGCATGGGCGAGTAGGCATGTTCGTAGACGTCCGCGATGACCCAGCCGAAATTGCCGACGGGCTGGTGGTTGTGGATTACGAGAGCGAGGGAAACGCGGCCGGCCACGCCGCGGCTCAGCTCGGCTCGGCGTGGGTCCGGCGGCTGGCCGGTCGCCTGACCTCGACGCCCGCGGCGGGCAGATACATGCGCTCGGTGTACTCGTGAAGCATTCGCATCGTCGAGAAGCGCCAGATCGTGCTGGCGATCGACCGCCGCATCTCGGCCGTCCAGCCGGTCGGCGTGTCTTCGTCGTCGCGCCCGTAGTACAGCGGCACGACCTCCTGCTCGAGGAGACGGTATAGATCCTGGGCGTCGGCGTAGTCCTGGGCGCCATCGTCGGGGTTGATCTCACGGCCGCCGATGGCCCAGCCGTTGTCTCCGACCCAGCCCTCGTCCCACCAGCCGTCGAGAACCGAGAGGTTCACGACGCCGTTGACGGCGGCCTTCATGCCGCTCGTGCCGGAGGCTTCCAGCGGCCGCCGCGGGTTGTTCAGCCAGACGTCGACGCCCTCCACCATGAACCGCGCCACGCGCAGGTCGTAGTCCTCGAGGATGAAGACGCGGCCGCGCAGTTGCGGCGAGCGAGAGCGGGCGAAGATCTCCTGGATGACGCTCTGGCCCGGCCGGTCGGCGGGGTGGGCCTTGCCGGCGAAGATGATCTGGACCGGGCGATTCTTGTCCCACAGCAGGCGGGAGATGCGGTCCATGTCGGAGAAGATGAGGCCGGCCCGCTTGTAGGTCGCAAACCGGCGGGCGAAGCCGATCGTGAGGGCGCCGACGTCGAGAACCGACTCGAGCTCTTCGAGGACGCTGGGCGCCTCGCCGTGCCTCGCGAACTGGTGGCGCAGGCGGTTGCGGGCGAAGATCATCAGCTCGAGCTTCTGGCGCTGATGAGCGCTCCACAGCTCCACGTCGGGGATCTGGTCGGTCCGCTCCCAGAAGTCCTCGGTGCCGTTGTGGGCGTCGAGGCTGTCGAGCTGGGCGCCGAGGTAGCGCTCGAACAGCTCGCCGATCGGCTGGCCGACCCAGGTGGGGATGTGGACGCCGTTGGTGACGGCCAGGATCTGCTTGTTGCCGAGCCCCTGCCAGGTGTTGTTGGCGGTCACACTGTGCAGCTTGCTGACGGCGTTGGCCGCGTTGGAGAGGCGCAGTGACATGGCCGTCATGTCGAGCTGGCGCCCGTCGCCGTCGATGCCGCGGGCCAGCTCCAGGACCCGCTCGATCGGGACGCCGCCGGTTCCCTTGCGGCCGTCGCCGTCGTACAGCGGCCCGGCCACGCGGCGGACCAGGTCCGCGTCGAAGCGCTCGTTACCGGCGGATACCGGCGTGTGGATGGTGAAGACGCTGTTGGCGCGGGTGCGCTCCAGGGCCTCTTCCAGCGCCACTCCCTTTTCGACCAGGGCGCGGGTGCGCTCCACGAGCAGGAATGCCGAGTGGCCTTCGTTGAGGTGCCAGACTGCGGGCTCGATGCCCAGGGCCTTGATGGCGCGCACGCCGCCGGCGCCCAGCACCAGCTCCTGGTGGAGGCGCATCTCGCGGCCGCGGACGTAGAGGATGTGCGTGATGGGCCGGTCCGACTCGTCGTTGTCGGGGATGTCCGTGTCGAGGAGCAGCACCGGGACGCGCCCGACCTGGACGCACCAGACGGCGGCGGCGAGCATCCGCTCGGGCAGCTCGAGATGGATCGTGAGCGGATCGCCGTCCGGGCCCACGACCCGCAGGATCGGGAGCCGTGTCAGATCGTAGTCGGGGTAGGCGTGCTCCTGGTGGCCGTCCGCGTCGATCGTCTGGCGGAAGTAGCCGTGCTTGTAGAGCAGCCCGACGCCGACGAACGGCAGGGCCATGTCGCTGGCGGTCTTGATGTGGTCGCCGGCCAGCACGCCCAGGCCGCCGGAGTAGATGCCGACGCTCTCGTGGAAACCGTACTCGGCGCAGAAGTAGGCGATGGGGCCCTTGATGGAGCCGTACTCGCGGTTGAACCAGTGCTCCTTGCCGCCCGCCATGTAGCGGTCGAACTCGGCAAGGACCTGTTGGCACTCGGCCATGAACGCCGGGTCGTCCAGGAGCTCCGACCAGGCGATCGGCTGCGATAGGACCTCGATCGGGTTGCGGTAGCGCGACCAGGCCAGGCCGTCGATGCGGCTGAAGAGTGCCCGTGCCCGCGGGTTCCAGCTCCACCACATGTTGTAGGCAAGCCGCCTCAATCCCTCGAGCTGCGGAGGCAGCCGGAAGGAAGCGCCCGGTAGAGTGGGAACACGGACAGGCTCCATCTGCCACGCATCATAGCGGACGGGGAGACTGGGATCGATCGAAGCCCCGGCAGGGCCCCGCTGCGCGTCGCCGGACGCCCAACGGACGGCCGAGGTTCCCGCTGCTACGGTTTCTCTCCGATGCCATCCGGCGCGGCTGCGACTACCATGACCGGAGCGTAGGGTCGATGGTGCCGGCGCGCCGGCGCCGCGCGACGCTTCGAACCTCACGCCGCCCTCACACAGGAGCAAACTGGATGCGCGTCGTCTGCATCTCCGCCGAATGCGAGCCGTGGGCCAAGACGGGCGGGCTGGGGGACGTCGTCGACGCGCTGGCGCGGGCCGTGGCCGCCATCGGCGAGCCGGCGCCGGCCGAGGCGATCGTCGACCACGTCGTGCAGTCGCAGGTCTGGCGCGGCACGGGCGGCGTCATGGGCCAGGCCCACGACGTGATACATCACGTCGAGAAACCGGTGGATGTGTTCCTGCCTCTCTACCGGGGCGTGCCCGTGCCCGCGGGTGCGACGCGCACGCCGCTGGCGGTGCCCGACCCTCTGGCGCCGGACGGCGTCACCGAGGTCCATCTGGTCGAATTCGAAGCGCGCGGATACCGCGTCCGTCTGGTCGATCACCCGCCGGCATTCGATCGCGACGGCTACTACGGCGACGACGACGGTGACTACCCGGACAACGGCTGGCGCTTCGGTCTGCTGTGCCGCGCCGCCCTGGAGGCGCTGCTCGACGACGACCGGCCCGTCGACGTGCTTCACCTCCACGACTGGCAGGCGATGCCGGCGGTCCTCCTGCGCGACGTCGCCTATGCCGGCTACCCGCGAATCTCGAACGCGGCGGTCATGGTCACCATCCACAATCTGGCTTACCAGGGCTGGCTGTCGCGAGACCAACTGGCCGGCCTCGCCGCGCCGGACGAGATCGCGCAGCTGGTAGGGCCGCTCGCCGACGGGCTGCTCCTGCTGCGAGAAGGCATCAGGCGGGCCGAGCTGGTCAACACCGTCAGCCCAGGCTACGCGGCGGAGGTCCTGACGCCCGAATTCGGGATGGGCATGGAAAAGGTGCTGGCTGGGCTGGGCCACCGCTTCGGGGGGATACTCAACGGCCTGGACACTGGCGTCTGGGATCCCGCCACCGACGATGCGCTGCCGGCGCACTACTCGCGCGCCGATCTGGCCGGGAAGGCCGCGTGCCGCCGCGCGCTCCTGTCCGAGGTGGGCTTCGATCCGGACGACGAGCGGGCCGTGCTGGGCATGATCGGCCGGCTCGATCCCCAGAAGGGCTTCGACCTCCTGGCCGCCGCGGCGAAGGACCTGCTGGTGGAAGGAGGCCGGATCGTCGTTCTGGGGAGCGGCGACCCGAGGCTCGTGGCAGATCTTCGAAACCTGGCGAGGAAACGGCCCGACGCCGTCGCCGTGGTCGAGAGATTCGATCGGGGGCTGGCGCGGCGGATATACGCCGGCGCCGACCTGTACTTGATGCCGTCGCGCTTCGAGCCGTGCGGGCAGGGTCAGATGATCGCCCTTCGCTACGGCACCCCCGCGGTCGTGCATCGCACCGGCGGTCTGGCAGACACGATCGTCGACACGGATGCCTGCCCGGACGAAGGCACCGGCTTCGTCTTCGACTCTCTCACGGCGGCCGGGCTGATCGACGCCTGCAGCCGCGCGATGTCGCACTTCCACGCCGGCGGCGATGCCTGGGCGGAACTGCAGGACCGCGGCATGGCCATCGACTGGTCGTGGGAGGCCGGTCCGGCCGACCAGTACGCCGCCTCGTACCGGCGCGCGATCTCGCTCCGGAAAGAGCGCTAGCCGGTGCCCCAAGCGCCCCTGGATGTGCTCGTCGTCGGGGCCGGCGCGGCCGGACTCACGGCCGCGCTCGCGGCCGCCGAGCGCGGTGCGCACGTCCTCGTCCTGACCAAGGGCCACGCCCCGGATTCCTCGAGCATGCACGCCCAGGGAGGGATCGCGGGCGCGGTCGGCGACGACGATACGGCGGCCCTCCACGCCGTCGACACCGTGAGGGCCGGCC
>CAZGUS010000012.1:0-35048 GCA_964529245.1 uncultured Anaerolineaceae bacterium | reverse complement strand
GTCCACAGGCCGGTCCGAAATCCCGCCACCGGCGCAATCCCGTCGCCACCGCAATCCCGCCGCCACATGGAGAGTTGCGATGTTCTGTATCCGGTTCGCCGGCCCGCGGGCCGGCCTGCTGCGCTCCCGCCTCCTGAGCGCCGGCCGGCCTCTCGGCGCTCTGGCGGCTGCGGCGATCATCGTCGCGTCCGTTTCGTCGACCGTGGCCACGACGTCCGTCTCGCTCCACCCCGTCGCGGACACCTGGGTCAACTCCCAGAACGCAGCCTCGAGATACGGCGGCAGTACCGTTCTTCGCATCGACGGTTCGCCGGCCTGGCGTGCGTACCTGCGCTTCGATCTGAGCGGCGTCGGCGGCACGGTGACCGGAGCGGTGCTGAAGCTGTATGCGAACAGCGCCGATAGGGCGGGCCTGTCCGTCCACCTCGTCGCCAGCACGACATGGAGCGAGACGGCGACCCAAGCTGCCAACGCTCCCGCCGTTGGTGCCGCCGCGGTCTCATCAGGCCCGCTCACGGCCGGCGCGACGGTCAGCATGGATGTGAGTTCCCTGGTCGGCGGGCACGGGCTGGTGAGTCTTGCCCTTACCGACAACGGCGCCACGGCAGTCAGCCTTGGCAGCCGTGAATCGAGCCACCCGCCCGTGCTCGTCGTGACTGTCTCGACCGCAACGCCGGCCCCGACTTCTACCCCGACTCCGGCCCCTACGGCCAGTCCGGCGCCGACCGCCACAGCCAGCCTCACGCCGGCGCCGACCGCGCCGCCGACGGCGACGGCCTCGCCGTCGTCCGCGCCGAGCGGACCGCCCACGTCGGCCGACCCCATGCGCGCGGCCTTCTACTACCCATGGTTCCCCGAGGCCTGGAACCAGTCGCGCATGGATCCGTACACCCATTACCACCCTTCTGCCGGCTTCTACGACGGCGGGAACTCCGCCGTCGTAGAAGCCCAGATCGCGGCTATGCAGTACGCCAGGATCGGCGTCGGCATCGCTTCGTGGTGGGGTCAGGGCAGCTCGACCGACGGCAAGATGTCGATGCTGCTCTCGACGGCCGCCGGGACCGGCTTCAAGTGGTCGATCTACTATGAGCCCGAGGGCACGACGGACCCGAGCGCGACCCAGATCGCGTCCGACCTGGCTTACATCAACAGCCACTACGGCTCGAACCCGTCGTTCTACCGGATCGACGGCCGGCCGGTGATCTTCGTCTACGCGCAGCCGGCCGATGGCTGCGGCATGGCCGCCCGCTGGGCTCAGGCGAACGCTTCTCACGCCGACTATGTCGTGCTCAAGGTCTTCGCCGGCTACACCAAGTGCGCGAGCCAGCCCGACCAGTGGCACCAGTACTCGCCGGCGGTCGCCGAGGACAACCAGGCCGGCCACAGCTTCTCGATCAGCCCCGGCTTCTGGCTGGCCACGGGTTCCGTCCGCCTTGCGCGAGACCCGACCCGCTGGCAGCAGGAGGTTCGCGACATGGTCGCCTCAGGGGAGCCGTGGCAACTCGTGACGACCTTCAACGAATGGGGCGAGGGAACGGCGGTCGAGTCCGCGACCGAATGGGCGAGCAGTTCCGGATACGGCGCCTACCTCGACGCTCTGCACAACGGTTGAGCTGGCCCCTACTTGAAGAACTCGGCCATGTCGTTGGCGGAGCAGGCCTGGCCAAGACAGGGCAGCCCCCACGATTCTTCGATGGTGTGGAGCAGCGAGTAGTGATCGTGCCGAACCGCTGAGGTGAAGGCCGGCTTGCCGTGCGGGCTGACCACGACCGTCGCTACCTGTCCGCCGCCGCCCTGGTTCGTAGTCCCCTCGTCCGTGGTGATGAACAGGACGCTGCCGGCGAATGCCGGGCTGGAGGTGATCTCCGGCACGAAAGTGCTCAGGAAGCTGTCGCCGTCGGCGATCGGGCAGCTATGCATGTCGTTGCACAGGTTGGGCACGATCATCTCGAAGTCGGCGGCCGCCGGATCGAACGAAGCCAGCGAGGAGATCTCGCCGCACCGCGCCGGGTTCGAGCTGATGTCGGTGAAGCTGATAGCCGGGTCGTGCTTGCGAACGTACGAACCGGCCTTGCCGATGCCCTCGCCGTTGCCGTCCTTCGTCGACCCCGTGAAGCAGTTGCCGGGGTAGTCCTGTGCGAACACGCGCCAGGTCCTGTGGGCGGCGTCGAGCTGGTCGGCCAGGTTCGTTCCGGCCAGGTCGTGTGTCGAATCGTCGGTCACGCCCTGGGTGGATCCGGAGAACAGCGCCAGGTAGTTGGGCTGCGAGGGGTGAGCCACGCCGAAGTAGTTGGCGGCGAGCCCGTACGTGCCTATCAGCTTGTTGAGATAGGGCGCCTGGGCGCTCCCGACCAGCGAGCCGTACTCCTCATTCTCGAGAACGATCAGGTAGACATGGGCGAAGTCGGGCAACGCGCTCTGCCCGCTCTGCGCCTCGGAGGCCGAGGTCGTGGCAGCGGGAGTGGGGGTCGTCGAGGTCGGCGTGGCCGGCGAAGCACTCGAGCAGGCGGCGACCAGCGCCGAGACGAAAGCGATGACCAGGCCCGGGCGGCTTCGGGACGACATGCTGCTCTCCGATAGGGTGGCTCTTCGCCCCGCCGCCCTGGAAACCGGGCGAGTGGCATAGGCCCACCCATTCTGTACGCCGGCGGAGCAAAGCCGGGCACGGGCTCACGGCGTGGATCGGCCGCTCCACCAGGCAGGACATGCCCATCGTATGCGAGGACGCCACTCCACCATTCCTAACCACACGTTATCGATCGGTCGGGCTATCAAAGTGGGTGCTCCGGTCGAAATCAGCCCCGGATTCGACAAGAGAAGAGATGCGGCCGAACGACCTCGCGCCCCGCCCCGCGCCTCGCCAACTCGACCGACCGGCGCCTTTCCGGCGTCGGACGGCGCTTTCGCGCCGATACCGCCTCATGGGCATGTTCGTCGTCGCCTCGCTCGTGCTCGTCTGGCTGGCGATCGCACCCTCGGCGGCTCGCCCGGCCGCCGCCGCCGGCGATCCGGTCATCGCCGCTGCCGGCGACATCGCCTGCGACCCGGCCGACGTCCACTTCAACGGCGACAACGGCACTCTCAACACGTGCCAGGCGAAGGCGACCGGAGACGCGCTGGTGAACGGCCACTTCGCCGCCGTCCTGGCCCTGGGCGACAACCAGTATTACTGCGGCAGCCTGGCCGCATACCAGCAGTCGTACGACCTTTCCTGGGGCCGCGTCAAAGCCATAACCCATCCGGTCGTGGGCAATCACGAGTACCTGACCGCCGGCGGATCGACTCCCGCGACCGGTTGCGATGCCACGAACACCAACGCCGCGGGGTACTTCGCCTACTTCGGCTCGGCCGCGGGCACGCAGGGCCAGGGCTACTACAGCTTCAACGTCGGGGCCTGGCACCTGATCGCCCTCAACAGCAACTGCGGCAATGCCGGCGGCTGCTCGGCCACGTCTCCGCAGGGCCGCTGGCTGGCCGCCGATCTCGCCGCGCACCCGAACCAGTGCATCCTGGCCTACTGGCACATCCCGCTGTTCAGTTCTGGAGGGCGGGCCAACGCCAACACGCTGCCGTTCTGGCAGCAGCTCTACGCCGCCCACGCGGACCTCGTTCTCGACGGCCACGATCACATCTACGAGCGCTTCGCCCCGCAGACGCCGACCGGCGTCGCCGACCCGACCAACGGCATTCTCCAGATCACCGTCGGCACCGGGGGCGCGAACCACACGTCGATAGCGACCGTGGCCGCCAACAGCGCGGTGCGCGACACCACCACCTTCGGCCTCCTCGAGGTGACGCTCCATCAGGCCAGCTACAGCTGGTCGTACGTTCCCGTCTACGGCGGCACGTTCACCGACAGCGGCTCGGCCGCGTGCCACACCGCCACCGGTTCACCGACCGCCTCGCCGGCCGCGACGGCGGTGCCGTCGGCCACCGCGACGTCCTCGGCGACTCCCACTGCCGCCGCGACCCCGACACCCGCGCCGAGCGCGACGCCGGTGTACGGAACCACGACCTTCGCGCCGGTCGCCGACAGCTACGTCGACGCCTCCGCCCCCACGACCAACCACGGGACGGCGCTGTCGCTCCGGGTCGACGGCTCGCCGGTGGTCCGGTCGTTCCTGCGCTTCAGCGTCGGCGGCCTGGGTGGGACTGTGTCCAGCGCCAGCCTTCGGATCTTCCCGACCAGCTCGCAAAAGACCGGGTACTCGGTCTACTCGGTCGCGGACGACACCTGGGGCGAGACGACGATCAACAACTCCAACGCGCCGCCGTTCGGTGGGCCGCTCGGCAACTCGGGTCCGGCGACGGCGAATTCGTGGACGAGCGTGGATGTCACTTCGGCGATAACGGGCAACGGCCTTGTCAGCTTCGGACTGTCGACGTCGAGCGCGACTGCGCTGTCGCTGTCCTCCAGGGAGGGAGTCCAGCCGCCTCAGCTGGTCATAACCACCGTAGCTCCGGCGAATTCTACGCCCGCTGCGACGCCTGCCCCGACCGACACGCCGACGGCCGCCCCGACCGACACGCCCACGACCGCCCCGACTGCGACGCCTGCCCCGACCGACACGCCGACGGCAGCCCCGACTGACACGCCTGCTCCGACTGACACTCCGGTCCCGACTGACACGCCTGCTCCGACTGACACGCCGGTCCCGACTGACACGCCGGTCCCGACTGACACGCCGGTCCCGACTGACACGCCTGCTCCGACAGACACGCCGGTCCCGACCGCGACCCCCACGGCGACCGCGACGGCTGCTCCGACCGACACGCCGGTCCCGACCGCGACGGCCGCGCCGACCGCGACCCCCACCGCCGGCTCGACGGCCACGCCCGCACCGACGGCCACCCCGGCCCCGACCACCACGACGTTCACCCCGGCCGCCGACAGCTACGTCGACGCCTCGGCCCCGACCGCCAATCACGGCACGGCCACGACCCTGCGGGTGGACGCCTCACCGCTGCAGCGTTCCTACCTGCGCTTCAACGTGAGCGGTCTGACCGGCAACGTGACCGGCGCGATCCTGCGGGTGTGGGCCAACAGCGCCCAGACCACCGGCTACGACGCCTACGGCGTGGCCGACAACACCTGGCTCGAGACCGCCATCAACAATTCGAACGCGCCGCCCTTCGGCGCCAAGCTCGGCAGTTCGGGCAAGGTCGCCGCCGGCAGCTGGACCAGCGTCGATGTCAGCGCGGCGGTGGCCGGCAACGGCACCTACAGCTTCGGCCTCTCGACCACCAGCGGCACGGCCCTGGCGCTGTCCTCGCGCGAGGGTCCCAACCCGCCCCAGCTCGTGATCACCACCAGCGCCGGAGCGGCCGTAGTCCCGCCTCCGCCGCCGAGCAAGCAGAGCCCGCTGCTGCCGGCCCTGTACCTGCTGATCCCGATCCTGGCTCCGAGCCTGCTGATCCTGACCCGACCCAACGGCCGGCGCTTCCCCAACCCCGGCGGCCCGCTCCCCACGCCGGGCCTGCTGGCGCTGATCGGCCGGGCCGTGTCGCGTCGAAGCCTGGCTCGCCGGGCCGTCGGCCTGCAGGACTGAGCTTCGACCCTGCGCGCCGGAGCGGCCAACGCGCCAGGCAGGACGAGCCTATCAATTACGAGCGGCCCACTTCACCATCCTGAGCCTGCTCCCGTTGGCCCACCCTTTCGGTTCTCCGAGGGTGGTTGTCTGCCCAAGTCGAGGAAAGAGAAGCGAATGCGGCGAGCCGAGTTCCCGCCCCGTCCGGACGCCGACGGGAAGCCTTCGCCCGGCCGTCACGCCGGCGATAGGCGTGCACGTGGCGCCCGCGTCCTCCTGGTCGGCCTGACGGTGCTGGCATGGCTGGTTGTCGCCCCGGCCGCCGCGCGCCCCGTCGCGGCAGCGGGAGATCCCGTCATCGCCGCCGCCGGCGACATCGCGTGCGATCCGTTGGACTCCCATTACAACTTCGGCAACGGAACCGTGGCCTACTGCATGCAGAAGGCGACCTCGGATCTGCTCGCCAACGGCGGCTTCGCGGCCGTGCTCGCGCTCGGCGACACGCAGTACTACTGCGGCGGTCTGTCCGCCTTCCAGCAGGTGTACGACGCGACTTGGGGCCGGGTCAAGTCGATCACGCACCCCGTCGTCGGTAACCACGAATACCTCACCACCGGCAGCCCCACCGGGGCTACTGGTTGCGACAACACAAACGCGAACGCGGCGGGCTACTACAGCTATTTCGGCGCCGCCGCCGGCGTGGCGGGACAGGGGTACTACAGCTTCGACATCGGGTCCTGGCACCTGATCGCGCTCAACTCCAACTGCAGCTCCGTAGGCGGCTGCGCCGCCAGTTCGCCGCAGGGCAAGTGGCTGGCCGCGGACCTCGCCGCTCACCCCAACCAGTGCACGCTGGCCTACTGGCACATTCCACTGTTCAGCTCGGGCGGACGCGCCAACAACAACAGCTACGGCTTCTGGCAGGTTCTGTACGCGGCCCATGCCGACGTGATCCTCGACGGACACGATCACATCTACGAGCGTTTCGACCCGCAGACTCCCAAGGGCGCGCTCGACCTGACGAATGGCATTCGCCAGTTCACCGTGGGCACCGGCGGCGCGGACCACACATCCGTAGCTACAGTGGCGGCCAACAGCATTGTCCGCAACACGAACTCCTTCGGGATCCTGGAGCTGACCCTCCACTCCGGCAGCTACGACTGGAACTTCGTTCCGGCCGTCGGGACCTTCACCGATAGCGGGTCGGCCACTTGCCACAGCGCCGCTACCTCGACGCCCACGCCAACGCTGGCGCCCACGGCGACCCCGACGGTAGCCCCGACCGCGACCCCCACGGCGACCGCGACCGCTGCTCCGACCGACACGCCGGTCCCGACCGCGACGGCCGCGCCGACCGCGACCCCCACCGCCGGCTCGACGGCCACGCCCGCACCGACGGCCACCCCGGCCCCGACCACCACGACGTTCACCCCGGCCGCCGACAGCTACGTCGACGCCTCGGCCCCGACCGCCAATCACGGCACGGCCACGACCCTGCGGGTGGACGCCTCACCGCTGCAGCGTTCCTACCTGCGCTTCAACGTGAGCGGTCTGACCGGCAACGTGACCGGCGCGATCCTGCGGGTGTGGGCCAACAGCGCCCAGACCACCGGCTACGACGCCTACGGCGTGGCCGACAACACCTGGCTCGAGACCGCCATCAACAATTCGAACGCGCCGCCCTTCGGCGCCAAGCTCGGCAGTTCGGGCAAGGTCGCCGCCGGCAGCTGGACCAGCGTCGATGTCAGCGCGGCGGTGGCCGGCAACGGCACCTACAGCTTCGGCCTCTCGACCACCAGCGGCACGGCCCTGGCGCTGTCCTCGCGCGAGGGTCCCAACCCGCCCCAGCTCGTGATCACCACCAGCGCCGGAGCGGCCGTAGTCCCGCCTCCGCCGCCGAGCAAGCAGAGCCCGCTGCTGCCGGCCCTGTACCTGCTGATCCCGATCCTGGCTCCGAGCCTGCTGATCCTGACCCGACCCAACGGCCGGCGCTTCCCCAACCCCGGCGGCCCGCTCCCCACGCCGGGCCTGCTGGCGCTGATCGGCCGGGCCGTGTCGCGTCGAAGCCTGGCTCGCCGGGCCGTCGGCCTGCAGGACTGAGCTTCGACCCTGCGCGCCGGAGCGGCCAACGCGCCAGGCAGGACGACGATCCGAGTCACGGCGCGTTGCGTTCGGCCTGGATCGGCCGCGTCCCGTCGGCGGCATCCGACCGGATTGGTGGCACCCGGCTGACAGGCCCGTAACCGGTTCGAAAGGCCGTCAGTCCGAGAGTGCCGGGCATGACAGCTTCACTCGCCTCCTGCCCGGCCGGATCGAGCCTGAATAGAATCCCATCGTCGCCTCGAAGGGCGACGGGCCAGTTGGCCAGCTTCGCCGTCATCGGCGTCTTCTGCACGGCAGCCTACGTCGGCCTGTTCGCGCTCCTCCGCACCGTCTGGTCCGCCGCGGCCGCGAACGTCGCCGCGCTCGCCATAACCGCCGTGGCAAACACCGCCGCCAACCGCCGCCTCACGTTCGACGTGCCCGGTCGCGAGGGTATTGCCCGCCACCACGCCGTCGGGCTCCTGGCCCTGGCCGTCGCCCTGGCCGTCACCACGGCATCGCTCGGCCTGCTCGACGTCGTCGCGCCTCACCGCGGCCGCCTGACCGAGATCGTCGTGCTCGTCGCCGCGAACGCGGCCGCGACACTCGTCCGGTTCCTGCTTCTGCGCCTCGTCATGGACCCGGCTCGAACCGGCCGCTCGCCGGCCGAAACCGCTGCCACATTCGCTACGCTCTCCGCATCGGAAGGAATACGAGGATGACCGCCATCGCCAGACCCGCGTTCGCGCCGCGACTCCGGCCCGTCGAAGCCCTCCGAAGCCTCGCCCGCGGCAGCATCGAAGAAGCCGCCTGGGTTCGCCCGGCATTGTTGGGTGTGCTGGCTCTGACCGCGGTTCTGTACCTCTGGAACCTGACGGTCAGCGGCTACGCCAACACGTACTACTCGGCGGCCGCGCTCTCCGCCTCGAGGAGCTGGTCGGCCTGGTTCTTCGGCAGCTTCGACGCCGCGAACTTCATCACCGTCGACAAGCCGCCGCTCTCCACCATGGTCATGGGCCTGTCGGTTCGGATCTTCGGGCTGAGCTCGTGGGCGATCCTGGCCCCCGAGGCGCTCGCCGGCGTGGCCACGGTCGGGGTGCTGTTCGCGGCCGTGAAGCGATCGTTCGGGCCTGCCGCCGCCCTCATCGCCGCGGTCGTCATGGCCCTGACTCCGGCAGCCGTCCTGATCTTCCGCTTCAACAACCCGGACGCCTTGCTGACCCTTCTGCTGGTGATCTCGGCCTGGGCGTTGCTTCGCTCGCTGGAGCACGGCAGTTTCCGGTGGATGGCACTAGCCGCGACCTGCGTCGGTTTCGCCTTCCTGACCAAGTACCTGCAGGCGTACCTGGTCCTGCCGGGCTTCGCCCTCGTCTTCGGCTTCTCGGCCAATACCACTCTGCGGCGCCGGCTCGTCGGCCTGGTCGTGGCCCTGGCCACCGTTCTGGCGGCGAGCGGCTGGTGGGTCGCCGTCGTGGAGCTGCTGCCGTCAGGCAGCAAGCCGTTCATCGGCGGCAGCACGAGCGGATCGGCCCTCGACTTGATCTTCGGCTACGACGGCCTGGGCCGGATCTTCGGCGCCAGCGGCCCCGGCGGGGGCGGCGCGGGCGGAGGCGGGTTCAGCGGCGACGTCGGTCCGTTTCGACTCTTCAACGACCAGCTGTTCGGCGAGATCGCCTGGCTCATTCCGCTGGCGCTCGTATGCCTCGTGGCCGGTCTGTGGATGAGCCGCTGGGCGCATCGGACCGACGCGGGCCTGGCCGGCTACCTGCTCTGGGGCAGCTGGTTCGTCGTAACCGCGATCGTCTTCAGCTACATGTCGGGCATCATCCACAGCTACTACGCAGTCGCCCTGACGCCGGCCATCGCCGCGCTCGTCGGGGCCGGCCTGGTGCAGGTGTGGTCGGCTCGAGCGCGGATCTGGATCGGCGGCATCGCCGTCGGGTTGCTGTGCCTCGGCTCGGCCTGGTTCGGTTCGACGCTGCTGGACCGCACCCCGACATTCGATCCGGGTCTCGGGACGGCGGCGATTCTCCTGGCGGCGATCGCCCTGCTTGTGCTCGTCGTGGCGTCGCTGCCATCGCTCGCCGAGCGGGCGGCCGTGAAGCGGCTCGCGATCGGCGCGGCCGCACTGGCCGTCTGCGCGACGCTCATCGCGCCCGCCGCGTACGCGATCGACACCACCGGCACGGCCTACGGCGGCGGCGATCCGCACCCGGGTCCGGGCACGACCAGCGGCCTTGCGGGCGGACCCGGCGGCTTCGGCGGCTTCGGCGGCTTTGGCGGCGGCGGACCGGGCACGGCCAACGCCGGCCCCGGCGGCGCGAACGGCGGCTCGTCCGGCGCTGCCTCCGACACCGCCCTGCTCGACTACCTGGTTTCGAACCGCGGCACCGCCACGTGGATCGTGGCCATGAACTCCGCCCAGGATGCGGGCTCGATCGAGCTGTCGACCGGCCTGCCCGTGATGGCCATGGGCGGTTTCACCGGCTCGGATCCCACGCCCACGCTCGATGAGCTCAAGGCCGACATCGTCGCCGGCAAGCTCCGCTTCGTGTTGACCGGCAGCGGCGGCGGCTTCGGCGGCCTGGGCGGCGGGGCCGGCCCCGGCAGCGGCGGCACCGGCGTGACCGCATGGGTGACGGCCACCTGCAAAGCAGTCAGCTACGGCGGCTCGGCGAGCCTGTACGACTGCGCCGGCGCGGCCGGCTGAGGCGCCGGCTCGGCGGACGCTCGAGGTCCAGCCGTAATCGTTTCGAAAGAAGTCGCGGTCGATCATCCGGCCATGCTCATCTCATACACACCCCAACAGCCTCGCCGGCTCTCCGGGCCTGGCGCTCGCCGGCCGCGGCGGTACGATGAGCGTGCGGTCGGCGCCGGTCACGGCGGCTGCCGCCTCAGATACTCGGTAGGGAGACTCGATGCGCGTGCTCGTGGCTGAGGACGATCCCGGCCTGCGCGAGGTTCTCGTCCTCGGCCTGGAGGACCACGGCTATCAGGTCGACACGGCCGAGCGCGGCGACGACGCCATCGACATGTTCAAGTTCTACGACTACGACGTCGCCGTCGTCGACTGGCGCATGCCCGGCGCGGAGGGGATCGACGTCGTGGCCTGGGCTCGCAAGCACGGCAAGCCGACGGCCATCCTGATGCTGACGGCCCGAGATGCCCCGCCGGACCGGATCCGCGGCCTCGACGCCGGCGCCGACGATTACCTGGTCAAGCCCTTCGACTTCGGTGAGCTGCTGGCGCGGATCCGGGCGCTGCAGCGGCGGCCGCGGGGCGTGGACGCTCCGATCATCGCCCGCGGCACCCTTGCCCTGGACCCGATCCGCCGTGAGTTCACCGTGGCGGACCACCCGCTGGCCCTGACCGCCACCGAATTCAGCATCCTCGAGCTGCTGATGCGCCGCTCGCCGGCGGTGGTCGATCGAAAGGCCATCGCCGAGCATGCCTGGCGCGACGAAACCGACCCCCTCGGCTCGAACGCGATCGACGTCCAGCTGAGCCGGCTGCGGGCCAAGCTGCCCGCGTCCGGCGTTCGAATCGTGACGGTCCGAGGCGCCGGCTACCGGCTGGAGGAAGCGTGAAGCCGTTCGGTCGTCCGGCCGGACGGGCCGGCTCTCAGAGCAGCGACGGACCGTCCGTGGCGATGCTCACGGTCCGGGTCGCGATGGCCGCCAGCGCCATCGTGGGCGTCGCCTTCGTGGTCATCGCGGTCGTCGTCGCGGTCGTCGCGGCGAACAACCTCACCTCCGACGTGGATCATCGCCTCGCCCAGGTGCTCGACGCGCAGAGCGTCGGCATCCCCGCCGGACTTCCGGGCGGCGGGGCCCAGGGTGGCCTCGGATTCGACCCGGCGCGCCAGGACCCGCGCGGCGTGCCCGTTCTGCTCTGGACGGTGAGTGCAGACGGCACCGTGGCCGGCCAGGTCCCGAACGTATCCGTGACGCTCCCCGCCGCGGACAGGTCGGTCTCCGCACCGACGACGGTTTCGATCGGCGGCGTCAGCTATCGCATCGACGGCCGAACCGTCGGCTCGACCCACTACGTCGCGGCCCAGGCGCTCGACAGCGTCGCCAGCACGGAATCGACCCTCATCGTGGCCGAGTTCGGGATCGGCTGCGCGCTCCTGATCGTCGTCTTCCTCGGCGCGCTCGCGGTTGGACGGCGGGTGGCGCTGCCGATCGAGCGCTCGCGCCGGCGCCAGCTCGAGTTCACCGCCGACGCGTCGCACGAGCTGCGCACCCCGCTGTCGGTCATCGAGGCCCAGACGAGCCTGGCCCTGGCGCGCGAGCGCGATGCGGCCTGGGATGCGAAGGCCTTCGGCCGAATCGATTCGGAGCTCCGGCGGACGCGCCGCCTGGTGGACGACATGCTCTGGCTGGCGCGCTTCGATTCGACCGGCGGCCAGCCCGACGCCGAGCCGGTCGACGTGGGCGTCCTGGCGGCTCAGACGGCCGACCGATTCGGGGCCGTGGCGGAGGCACGCCGGCAGAAACTCTCCGTGAACGTCGTGGGCGGCCCTGAGGGGGCGATCGTGACCGCTCCGCCGGAATGGCTCGATCGACTCCTCGGCGCGCTGCTGGACAACGCCTGCAAGTACTCGCCGGAGGGCGGCACGATATCCGTCTCGACGGTTGGGGAAGGGCGCCGCGTCCGGTTGACGGTCGACGACTCCGGGCCGGGCATTCCGGCCGACGAGAAGGATCGCGTCTTCGATCGCTTCCACCGGGCCACCGGCGCTCCGGGCGGCGCCGGGCTCGGCCTGGCAATCGGCGACGCCATCGTCCGCGCCACGGGCGGCCGCTGGGCGATCGGCGTTTCGCCGGCCGGCGGCGCCAGCGTCTCGGTCAGCTGGCCGCGCTCGGTTTCGGGGCGCCGCGAGCCGCACGCCGCCGAGTAGCTGGAGCGCGTAGCTCGGCCCCGCCGCGGGCGTAATCCGTTCGAAAGCATGCGGGGACGAAGGTTTCGTCTATCAACGGGACCGCAGCCCTGCCGCTTGCCGGCACCGCTCTTCGACCAAGGAGTAGATGAAATGACCGCTCCCAAAGACGGACCCGGCGCCTCCGACGCGCCCGTCTGGACCGCGCCCGACGCGGGCGCCCCGGAAGATGCCCCCGCCGAGGTCATGCCTGCCCGGCTGTCGAAGGCCCGGGCCGCCGCCCCCACTCGCCGGTCCGGCTCCACGACCGCGCTGCTGCTCGTCGCGGCCCTCGTCGCCTTCGGCGGCGTCGGGTTTGCCGCCGGCCATCTGACCGGCAGCAGCCAGACCGGCGCGAACAGCGGTAACTTCGGCGCCTTCCGGGCGAACGCCAGCGGCGCTCCGGATGCGGCCGCCAGAGGCGCGCTCGGCGGGAGCCTCACGGTCACCGGAACGGTCGTCAGCGTGTCGGCGGATTCGATCACCGTCAAGCTGGCCAGCGGCGCGACCGAGACGATCGCGATCGGCTCCACGACCACCTATCACAACCAGACGGCCGGCTCGAGCTCCGACCTCGCGGCCGGCCAGACGGTCCTGGTGCTTACTTCGGGCGGCGCCAACGGCGATCCGAACGCGACTCCCAACGCCAGCGCCAGCCCGGGCACGACCAGTCGGACCGCAACCGACGTGACCATCACGCCCTAGTCTCTCGCGGCGTGACATGCGGGCGCGGGCGCTCTGGATGGATCGTTCGCGCCCGCGCCATTGCGCCACGGCGCGGCGCGGCGCAACGAGCGATCAGGCTCGGCGGACGACCACCGATCCGGCCGCGTCGTCCCACCAGGTCTGCTTGCGCGGATTGTCGTTGGCCATGGCGGCGGCGATTATCGCGGGGATCACGACGACCTGGCACACGGCCCAGAGGAGGTAGCGAATCGTCGTCATCCCGACCCCCAGCGATCCTCCGTCGGACTCCCGCACCACTCGCAATCCCAGCGCGCGCTGGCCGAGAGTGCCCTGGAAGGCCCACCAGCAAGTCGGGTGGTAGCCAAGGAAGAAGATGAACCAGACCAGGTATGTCGCGGACGCACCCGTCGAATAGACCGTCTGCTCGTAGATCCCGTCGTGGTAGTAGTGGATGCCGAACGCGCTGGCCACGATGCTGGCGACGATCAGCGTCACGAACATGACGACCGCGTCGAGAACGAGGGCTCCGAAACGAGGCGCGATGCCTCCCCAGACGAGGCCCGGCGCCGGACCGAACTGGATCGGAGCGCTCGGCCAGGCGGGCGCCGCGTAGCCGAAGCCGGCCGGCGGCGGCCAGTACCCGGGCATGCTGCCCGGGACCGGCGGATAGCCCGGTTGCGAAGCGAACCCCGGCGCGGGTGGCTGTTGCGGCCACATGCCCGGCATGTACGCCGGGGCCGGAGGATAGCCGGGGGCGGGAGGATAGCCCTGAACCGGCGGATAGCCGGGTGCCGGCGGATAGCCGGGTGCCGGCGGATAGCCCTGGACCGGCGGTTGCCCTGGCGCGGCATTGAGCCACGGAGCGGGCGGGAGACCGGGAGTCGGCGGGTAACCCGGCGCAACGGGCTGAGCCGGAGGCGGCCCTGCCGGCGCGGGCGACCATGAGGGCGTCTGGTCGGGGCTCGGCGACACGATCGGCTGCTGGGGCGGCAGGGCAAACGCCGCCGAAGCGTCGTCCGAAGGCTGCGGCTGCGGATCGACCGGCCAGCCCGAGCCGGGTCCCTCGTCCTGACCTTCGGTGGCCATGCTCGCTCCTTCGCGATTCGCCGCATGCGCCCGGCACGATCCTGGCTGTCGAGTCGCCGATCGGAGCCGGTTCCGGCGCCGTCTGCGCGGCCGTGCCCATCGTAGCAGCGCCGCCGAGCCGGACGAGGGCTTCCGGCGCGCCGGAGCGCGTTCGCCGTCCACGTTGGCGGGCGTTTGGTTCAGGACCGGTTCAGCGCGGGAACCCAAACTCATGTCAAAACGCAGTTCCCGGGTTGATGAGATGAATCACAGCGGCGCTAGACGCCTCTTCTGGTTGTTTGTCGGGATCGCCTTTCTGGTCGTCGTCGGGGTGGTGGCCTACCACGTGGGCCTCGGCGCAAACCAGGGGCCGGGCCATTCCGCCTTCGGTCCGTTCCGCGGCAACTCCGCCTACGGGCTCGGGTTCGCGACAGGGCCGTTCGGGCTGCTGGCGGCGGTCCTCTTCGGCTTCGTCCTGGTCTGGCTGTTCGTGGCGTTGATCACCGGACCCGCCGGCGACAATCGGCGCGCCACGACGGACCCGACCGGCGTCGACGGGCTCCGCCAGCTCTCGGAGCTGCACGACAAGGGCGCCCTGAGCGACGAGGAATTCACGGTCTCGAAGCGCAAGCTCCTCGGGCTCTGAAGGTCGTTCCCGATCGGCCGCAACCTCCGGTCAGGCAGGGACATTCCGCCCTCGACCGAATACCCTGAGCGGCAGGGTCGCGCCAGTCGCGGCCGCAGTATGGCCGTCTCGGCGGAGGTGGGGACGTGGCCCCGGCAGGAATGAATGTCCGCTTCGATCGCATCTCCCGGCTCCAGGCCGCCATGCGCGAACAGGGCCTGATCGCGGTCGTGGTCATGAACCACGACGACTACAGGTACTTGTTCGGCACGGACCGCTCCCAGCCGCGGGCGCTCATTCCGTTCGAAGGGCCGCCGGAACTGATCGCCTTCACCGGCGAGGAGCCCGAGCTCAAGGCGGCCCTGGCGGAGGGCCGGGTGCGCGTCTTCGGCAGCGTGGGCGGCCAGATCCACGACATCGTGGCCCGGGTCCGCGAGCTCGCCGCGGCCGACCCGTTCGGTGCGGTCGCGGCCGGCGGCCGTCCGCGCGTGGGGATGCAGATGTGGTTCCACACGCCGGCCTTCCTGGTGGACCTGTTTCGCCAGGTCAACCCGGAGGTCGAGCTCGTCTCGTCGGATTCGGTCATGGACCCGCTCCGGACCGTCAAGGATCCGGGCGAGCTGGCGGCCATGACTGAAGCGCAGCGAATCGCCGCGATCGGGATGGATCGCGCCAGGGAGCTGTTGAGGCCCGGTGTGACCGGCCACGAAGTGGCGACCGAAGCGCTGTACGCGATGTGGCGCGCCGGAGCGGAGGGCACGAGCACCCCCATCTACGTCAACTTCGGCGTCGAGACGTGCATGCTCCACGGCCGCATCAGTCCCTCGCCTCTCGAGCAGGGCCAGCTCATCCTGCTCGATCTCACGCCCCAGTTGGCCGGCTACTGCGCCAATCTGGCGCGGACCTTCGTGCTGGGCGAGCCCGACCCCCAACAGGGCGAATTGATCGCCGCCTACCGCGAGATCGTGGCCGCGGTCCGCGCCGCGATGCGGCCCGGCGTGACGACGGCGACGCTTGATGGACTGGCCAAGGAAGTGGCGGCCCGGCACGGCCTGGAGCAGCACCACGTGTACGGCATAGGCCACGGCATCGGTCTGCGCTTCGAGGAGCCGCCGGCGCCGACCATCATCCCGCCCCATCGCTCCATGCCGTTGGCCGATGGGATGACCGTCACCATCGGCCATCCGGTGCTGGCAATCCCGGGCTTCGGCGGCGTCCGCTTCGAGGACGTGTACCGGGTCACGGCAGACGGCCCGGTGGCGCTCTTCGACTACCCGATCGACCCGATCGTCGGAGTCTGATCGCCGGGACTCCGCGGCCGTCACCCTTGGCCGCGGCCCACTCCGAAACGTCGTCTTCCACCGCCGGCCGTGCAAACGAACTAGCCACTTCGGATGGGCCGATCAGGACCCGCCGGCTCCTCTATCCGGAGCCCCGCCAGGCGATAATCCATTACGAAGAGACATGGCGCCAATTGCGTCCGGATGAAGAACAGGACGGGGTTGTGGGGTTTTCCGGAACTGGGCACGGACTCTCCGGGCCTGTGCGGTTGCTGGTGGCGGCCGGGTTTCTGGCGGCCTGGTGTTCGGGCTCGGTCTTGCCGTCTTCGGGCCATGACCCCGCCGCGCAGCCTCGACCAACCGCCGTCGCGCCGGTCGCCGCCCTGAAGCAGGCACCGGCTGGCGGACCTTCGGGATCGGGATCGGGAACGTCCGGAGGAGGCGGGGCTGACGCCGCACCCTTTGCCGCCCCGGTTGCAACTCCAGCGGCCGCTGCCGTTGCCACGCCCATCCTCACTCCAGGTCCCTCGATCGCGCCGACGCCGGCGCCGCGTCGCTTCGTAGTGCTGGGCGACTCGCTGTCGGCCTGGGCATTCGCGCCGGGCAGCGCCTGCGGGTCGGCGAGCGGCACCTGGCCGCGCGTCCTGGCGGCCATGGACAGCGGTCTCACGCTCGTCCACAACGGTGGAGTGCCCGGAAACACCACGTCCCAGATGCTCGCTCGGATGCAGCACGACGTGCTGGCCTACCGCCCGGACGTGCTGTTCGTTCTGGGCGGCACAAACGACGTGGCCGATGACTTCACGGTCTCGACGACCGTAGCCAACATCCGCAGGATCGCCCTGACCGCAACGGCCGATGGCATCGAGGTCGTGCTGTTGACGGTCCCGCCCAACGACGCCATGCGCGGCTGGGAGCTCACCAGGCTGCGCGAGATCAACGCCGGAGTACTCGCTCTCGGCAGTGCCCAGGGCATCGTCGTCGTGGACGTCTACGCGGCCCTTGCCTCTGCCGGCGGCAGGCTTCCGACCGCCTATGCCGCCGCCGACCGATTGCACCTTAACCTCCGTGGCGAAGCGACCCTGGCGGCGACCGTCTATGCGGCCCTGACGGCGCCGCCGGCCCGCGGACTCGCCCGGTAGGACCGCCCGCCCGGTTCGGGAACGGGCATCCGGACGGGCACCGGGCGACGCGACCGCTGCCATCGAGTGCCCGGCTCTGCTCATATCGCACGAGGACGCTCTTCTTATTGGCTCTAGGACCGCCAATGGCCGATTCCTCTTGCAGGCACCGGCAATCGCCGGTACCGGGCGCACCGCGAGGGGCACGATTTCATGACAGGCGCACAGGGTCCGGACGGCTTGACACCGCCAGCCCCGCCGAGACGCTGGGCGGCGCGGCTCAGACGGTGGTGGAGTCTGGCCGTACCCAAGCCCAACATGGACCGGCGCTACCGAGTTCTTCAGCGCCGCCACGTCCGCGAGGCAGTCAGAATCCAGATCGTCCTCGTGATGGCGATCGTGATCGGCGACTTCGTCTTCATCGGCCTGCGGCACCCGATCGCGGAGACAGCCTCCGTCGCCACTCTGGTCGTCTCGGCCGTGTTGCTATGGAACCGACGCCTCGTCCACAGCAGACCCTACGGCACGGCTATCTTCGCCGGCGTCATCCTGAATCTGCTGATCGCCACGGCGCTCATCGACGGGCCGGACGACGCCACTCTGTTCATCGGCTCGTACGCGATCGTGATCGTCGCGTCGGCGCTGTTCTGCGCCTTCGACCAGCGGCCCCATATGATCTGGCTCGCGTTCTCGTTCGGGCTGTGGCTGATCGCGCTCCAGCTGGCGTCGATCGACGCCCCAACGCGGGTCCAGGCCGAGGTCGTCGCCTTGAGCGCCGTGGTCGCGAGCGCGGCGGGGAACCGGCTCGTTCAAGCGCGGCGCGAGCGGGCATACGCGACGGAGCTGACGCTCCGCGAACAGCGCCGCGATCTGCGTGTCGCCGTAGCCCGCCTGCAGGCGGCCCTCAAGACGATCGCCAACCTCGAAGGCGTACTGCCGATCTGCGCCCATTGCAAGCGGATCAGGGAAGGCGAGGACACCTGGGTTCGGATCGAGACATACGTCGAGAAGAGATCGAGCGCCCAGTTCAGCCACGGCATCTGCCCCGAGTGTGCCGAACGCTACTTCCCGGGGGTTCTGGCCGAACCGTAGGTCGGCCGCCGGAGATCAGGCGCCGGCCGCCGACAGGACGAAATCGGTTCCGAACGCAATCAGCAACCCCAGCGTCAGCGCGGCGCCGGTGACCATCGGCAGCGAGAAGCGGCGGCCGGCCGCCACCATCTCGTTGAAGACGAAGATCAGGGCGCCCGCCGCCAGGCCGAGGAACAGGATCGAAAGGGTCGGCGAGACGAGAACGTAGCCGACCAGGCTGCCGGCGAACGTCGGGCCTCCGCCGACCGCCCCGGCCAGGACCAGGAATCGCCAGCTCGGCCGTTCGCCCATGCCCAGCGGCGCGCCGATGGCGAACCCTTCGGTGGCGTTGTGGAGCGCAAACCCGACCACCAGAACCAGGGCCAGTGTCGTGGCCCCGGTCGCGGCCGATTGGCCGATCGCCAGCCCTTCGGAGAAGTTGTGCAGCCCGAGGCCGACGGCCGTGCCCAGGGCTACCTGCCGGGGCGACACCGCGGCCCTGTCCACCCGGCTGTGCATGCGCTGCGAGACGTACGTGACCGAGAGCAACCCGAAAGCCACGCTTCCGCCCAGGATTGCGGCGTAGGCCGCGAACTGGCCGGCGCCGGCGCCCTCGCGGGCGGCCTGGAGGGCGGCCTCGACAGGGAGGAGCGCCTGCGACAGGACGTCGTAGATGATGAACAGAACCACGCCCGCGGCGGCAGTGGTGAGCGCCGCCCGGGCCGTGGAAGAGAGGCCGCGGAGCATCGCCACCGGCAATCCCAGGAAGATCGTCCCCCCGGCGAAGGCAGCCAGGATCGCCGTCTGGACGAAGCTCATTCTGTCCCTTCCCTAATCCTTAGTAACTTACTCTGGATTAGATGGGATGCTACCCGGCGCCGAGCCGGGCCGTCAAGTCGGATTGCCGGCAGAGGAGCCCATGGCGCGCCTGCTCGCGATCGACCGCCTCAGCGAACCTGGAAGGAGCGCTTCGCGAGCCCGAGCCAGTAGCCCTCGATCGTGAAGGTGGGCGCCTCGCCGGGATCGGTCGCCGCGCCGAGGGCGACGAAGAGCGGCGCGAAATGCTCGACCGTCGGGTGGGCGTAGGGCATCCCGGGGGCGCGGTTGCGGAAGTCGAAGAGAGCGTCGAGGTCGCCCCGCCCGAGGGTCTCGGCCGCCCAGAGGTCGAACTCGACCGACCATTCGGGGGCGCCCGCCCGGCCGTCCCAGAATTCGTGGAGGAACGCCAGGCCGTGGGTCATGAAGCCGCTGCCCATGATCAGCACGCCCTCGTCGCGCAGGGGCGCGAGCCGCCGGCCGATCTCGAACAGATGGGCCGGAGCCAGGTCCGGCATCGACATCTGGAGGACCGGGATGTCGGCCTCGGGGTACATCGGGATCAGCGGCACGTACGCGCCGTGGTCCAGGCCGCGGTCCGGTCGCTCCACGACCTCCTCGCCGGGCCGCATCAGGGCCTTGATTCGGGCGGCCAGCTCGGGGGCTCCGGGAGAATCGTAGCGGACGTCGTAGTAGCGCTCCGGGAACCCGTAGAAGTCGTAGACGAGAGGCACCTGCGTCGTGGCCCCGAGCGTCAGCGGCGCCGATTGCCAGTGGGCGCTGACGGTCAGGATCGCCCGCGGGCGCGGCAGCTCTCCTGACCAGGCCGCCAGCTCGGCCGGCCACGTCGGGTCGTCGAGCAGCGTCGGCGCGCCGTGGCCGAGATAGATAGCGGGCATCCGGTCGGGCGCCGGCGCGCGGCGAGGCACGGCGAGCGGCACGGCGGGCGGCACGGCAGGCGGCTCGGCTCGATCAGGCATCGTCGAGTCTCGTGGCGCCGGCCGGGCAGCTACCTTCCGCCTGAATCCGCTCGCGCAGCGCCGCCAGCAGCCGCAGCAGCGTCCGCTGCTCGTCGTCGGTCAGTGCGTCGAACAGGCCGGCGATCGACGCCTGATAGGCGCCGAACTGGGCGGCCACGCGTTCCGAGTTGCAGGTCAATTCGACGAGCGTGACGCGGCGGTCCGTGGAGTGGGGCATGCGCCGCACGAGCCCGTCGGCCTCGAGGCCGTCGACCAGCGCGGTCACGTTGCGCGGCGTCACGGTCAGCTGGTCCGCGAGATCGGCCATCTTCTGAGGCCCATGGCGATGAACGGAGTAGAGCAGCCGCAGGCGCGCCACGCTCGCTCCCGCTTCGGCGGCCTTTCGGCTCGACCAGCGATCGAAGGTGTCCACGAAGGCGGAGGTTTCGACTGACAGCGCGGCCACAGCGGAAGAAGGGTCAACGAGCGGTGCCGGGCGGCCGCCCGCGTCGGTCGGCGCCGCAATCGCATCCGCCCCGCCCCGAGCAGTCGCTCCAGGAGATGCTGTAGACATTCACTATCTTCCTTTGGTATTGTTGCCCCGTCAATGTTACATCGGTAACGATGCACACGTACATCATAGATTGCGGAAATAAGCTGGCAAGCCAGCGGTGAGCATGTCGCCGGGGTCGAGACCACGCCGGCCAGAGACAAGGCTCCGTTCCCATGCCGAGACAGGAAAGGCATAGCGCTCAATGACGATGACGGAGAACAGGCCGATCGAGAGGCTCCCGATCAACGAGGAATTCGCCGCGCCGGCCGGCGCGGTCGCCACCGAGCGGGCCGCCGATGCGCTGCGCCGCCATGGCATCGATGTCCGAATAGTCGATGACGCGTCCCAGGCCCGCGAACTGCTGCTGAGCCTGGTGCCGGCGGGCGCCGAGGTCGGAGCGGGCGCATCGGTGACGCTCGAAAGACTGGGCGTGACCGAGATCATCGAGAAGAGCGGCCGCTACGATGCCATTCGCCCGCGGACGCGGGCCATGGATCGGGCGACGCAGATGCGCGAGATCCGCAAGCTCGCGGCCGCGCCCGAGATCCAGATCAACAGCGTCGCCGCCGTGACCGAGGACGGCCGGATGGTCGTCGCCTCGGCCACCGGCAGCCAGTTCGGGCCGATCGCATTCGGCGCGGGCCGCGTGATCCTCGTGGTGGGCGCGCAGAAGATCGTGCCGAACCTGGAGACGGCCTTCCGAAGGGTCGAGGAGTACTCGTATCCGATCGAGGACGCCAAGATGCAGGAGATGTTCGGGCTGCGCAGCGCGGTCAACAAACTGCTGGTGATCAACGCCGAAACCGCGCCGGGTCGAACCACGGTCATCCTCGTGCGCGAGGCAATCGGGGCCTGAGATCGTCAGGGCGTCGGCGATCGAGTCGGGCGGCCTGGAAGTGCGACTGAGTCTCAATAGTGCTAGAGTCTCGACTGTCGAAATCAAGCAGGCGAGCACGAGACCATGAGACTGGGTCGCACGATCACGATCTGCCTGGCGGCGGCGATGCTCCTGAGCGGATGCGCCGGCCCGTCGGCCACTGGCGGCTCCAACGGCAAGCTGATCGTGGTGACGACCACGACGGTCTTCGCGGACCTGGTCTCGAACGTCGGCGGCGACCTTGTATCGGTCACCAGCCTCGTGCCAAAGAACGCCGACGTCCACACCTTCGAGCCCCGGCCGGCCGACGTTCGAACCGTCACCGGCGCGAAGCTGCTGATCATGAACGGCCTCGGCCTGGACGACTGGCTGTCCAAGACGATCACCAACGCCGCGGCCAGCGGAACGCCGCTGCTCCAGCTCGGCGTCGATCTGCCGGGTGTGACCCTGCTGCCGGGCGAGACATCCGCGACTGAGAATCCGCACCTGTGGATGGACGTCAAATACGCCGAGTTGTACGTGGATCGGATAGCGCAGGCGCTCGGGTCGGCCGATCCGTCCCACGCCGCGACGTACCTGACGCAGGCGGCTGCCTACAAGCAGCAGCTCGAAACACTCGACGGCTGGGTTCGGAGCCAGATCGCCACGATCCCCGAGGCGAATCGAAAACTCGTGACCTTCCACGACGCCTTCCCCTACTACGCCCGCGAGTACGGAATTACGATCGTCGGGGTGGCGGTGGAGGCGCCCGGCCAGGATCCGAGCGCCGGGTACACTGCCCAGCTGATAACCGCCATCAAGAGCGCGGGAGTGAAAGCCATCTTCAGCGAGGCGCAGTTTCCGGCCAAGCTCGTCGACGAGCTGGCGTCGGAGGCGAACTGCAAGGTCGTGGCCAACCTGTACGACGACGCCCTGGGCGATCCGCCGATCGACAGCTACGACGCGGTCATACGTTGGGATACGAGCCAGCTCGTCCAGGCGCTGAGCTGATGGACGGCCAGGGCGTGGGTCGGCAATCGAGCCAAAAGGCCGCGCCGGCGGTCGCGCCCATCGCCGCGGCGAGCGGCGCGTTCCACGTCCCTGACCCATCCGACTCGAAGGCCGGCGGGCTGATGGAGTCGGTCGGGGCTCCCGCTCCGGCCATCCGCCTGGAGGGGATCACGGCCGGCTACGGGCAGCGCGTCGCGCTGGAATGCGTCGATCTCGAGATCCCGGTCGGGGCGCTCGTGGCCGTCGTGGGGCCCAACGGCGGCGGCAAGTCCACTCTTCTCAAGCTGATCGCGGGCGTCCTGAAGCCCTGGACCGGCAGCGTCGAGGTCCTGGGCGCGCCGGCCGGCCGCGAGGCTCACCGCGTGGCATACGTCCCGCAGGCGGAGCTGGTCGACTGGTCCTTCCCGGTCAACGTGTGGAACGTGGCGATGATGGGCCGCTATCCGCGCCTGGGGCCGCTCCGCCAGCCGGGCCGCGCCGACCACGAAGCCGTCGAAGCGGCGCTGGAGCGAGTGGGCATGCTGGATCGGGCGCGCTCGCCCATCGGAGCGCTTTCGGGCGGTCAGCGCCGCCGCGCGTTCCTGGCCCGCGCGATGGCCGCCGAGGTGGACCTCTACCTGCTCGACGAGCCGGTCACCGGCGTCGACGTGCCAACGCAAGAGGCGATCATGGCGCTGCTGGCCGCAGAGGCGGAGAAGGGCAAGGCGGTCGTGGCCACGACGCACGATCTGGGCGCCGCGGTGAAGCACTTCAAGTCGATCGTCGCGGTCAACCGCCGCATCGTCGCCTCCGGGCCGGCTTCGCTGCTGACGGATCCGGAGATTCTGTCGCAGACCTACGGCGGCCATCTCCTCGTGCTGGGCGACAATCTGGGCATCCTCGACGACTCCCACCATCACGACGATCCGGCCGGCGCGGAGCGGCATTTCCACGACGATCACCAGGAGGGACGGTCGTGAACCTCGTCATGGATCCGCTTGCGTACTCGTTCTTCGTGCGGGCGCTCGTGGCCTCGGCCATCGTCGGCCTCGTATGCGCCACGGTCGGAAGCTACATGGTCCTGCGCGGCCTGGCCTTCATGGGCGACGCCCTCAGCCACTCGGCCTTCCCGGGCGTCGTGGTGGCGTACATGATCAAAGTCCCGTTCTACTTCGGCGCCTCGATCGCGGCCGTGGCCACCGCGCTTGCGATCGGCTGGGTCACGCGCCAGGGCAAGCTTCGCAGCGACACGGCAGTCGGCGTCCTGTTTGCCGGCATGTTCGCCCTGGGCGTCTTCCTGTTCAGCATGATCCCCAACTACGTCGGCGATCTCTTCGGCTTCCTCTTCGGCGAGGTGCTCGGCATCGGCCTGGGCGACCTGATCTCGCTGGCGATCCTGGGCGCTCTCGTGCTGGGGACGCTGGCGCTGCTCTGGAAGGAGTTGCTCTACGCGACCTTCGATCCGCTCGGCGCCGCCGCTTCCGGGCTGCCGGTCGATCGCCTGGACTACCTGCTGCTGGCCCTCATCGCCCTGACCATCGTGATCAGCCTGCAGTCGGTCGGCATCATCCTCGTCGTGGCGATGCTGGTGACGCCCGCGGCCACCGCCCAGCTGATTTCGAAGAGCTTCGGGCGGCTGGTCGCGATCGCGGCTTCGATCGGCGTCGTCTGCCCGATCATCGGGCTGTACGGCAGCTTCTGGCTCAACTCGGCCAGCGGCGCGACGGTGGTCCTGGTCGAGACCGCGCTCTTCTTCGTCGTCCTGGCCGCCACCGTCCTGGCCGCCCGCTTCAGGCACGCTTCGGTCGCGCTCGACGGCTAGTCGGACGTTCCGCCCCCGGCCCCGGCCTCCGGTGCGTCCGAAACTTCGGCGCCATGACCGGTCGTGGCGGCCCGGCAGGACGGGCACAGCCCGAACAGCTCGACTCGATGGCGGTCGACGCGGTAGCCGGTCCGGCGTTCGACCTCGGCGATGATCGGCGTCATGCCGAGCCCTTCGAGATCGACGGCGCGCTGGCAGCGGACGCACACCAGGTGGTGGTGATGCCCGCGCGAATCGCAGCGGACGTACGAGTGCTCGCCGTTGGGCAGGTCGAGCCGCTCGACTGCGCCCAGGCCGACGAGGACTTCGAGCGTCCGGAAGATCGTCGCCCGAGCCACGCCGAGCTTGCGGCGCCGGGCGTCCGCGACCAGGTCGGCGGTCTCGAAGGCGCCGTCGCGGCTCGCAATAAGGTCGGCCACGGCTCGCCTCGAGGCGGTGGTGCGGTTGCCGGCGTCGGCCAATACTCGGATGAGCTCCGCCCCGGCCGGATCGCCGCTCGGTTGTCGACTCTGCATGGCGGCCATGATAGGCGGCGCACCTAGCCCGCGGCCGATCGGCGCCGCCGGCCGGCCGGTCTCTATCCCGGCGGCGGTCGCCGCCTCCCGCTCAGACGAGACGACCGTGGCGGCGGCGGTAGGTGACCAGCGCGAACAGGCCGAGAACCAGGAGGCCGAGCGCGGTGGCGATCGCCACCAGGACGTCGGCCAGGGTCACGACCTTGATCGTGGCGGTCTGCGAATTCGACGACGGAACGCTGGCCGTCAGCGACGAGCCATCGAGGCGGATCGAGTAGCTTCCCGCCGGCACTCCGGCGAAGGCCGCGGTTCCGTCGGCGCCCGTAGAGGCAGTGGCGTAGCTGCCGTTCGGCCACACCAGCCGTACCTGGCCGCCTGCCGGCGCCCCGAACAGGGCGTCCTCAGCACGGACGTTGAGGTCGTACACGGCGAGCCGAATGGTCCACGTGCCGCCGTCCCCCGGCGCCCACGCCTGCTGATCCGGGACCAGCGCATCGACGCCGTGGATCTCGACCGACACGGGCCGGTAGCTGATCGAAATGGCGGTCATGCCGCCGCCGGAGCCGGCCGGGCCCGGCTCGAGCTGGGACGGAATGTACGGCGCGTCGGTCGGCGAATGATCCGTCGCTACGCCGGCGCCGGGCGCGGCCGTGCCGGGCGACGTCGCGGCCGCGACACTTGCCGTCCACCAGACTCTCGCCGCGCCGCTCTGTGGGTTCAACACGACAGAGGTGCCGTCCGCGCCGGCGAAGGTGGCCGAGTTCACCAGTGCCGGGTCGATCGCGCGACCCGCCATGTTCACGAACCTGACGCTGGCCGCGTAGGCGATGCGGACGCCCATGACGTAGGTGGCCGGCCCGTTGACGACGATCGTCCGGCTGGCTGTGTTTGCGCCGTCGGCCCAGCCGACGAAGCTGGCCTTCAGGGCGGTCGTGCCGGTCCGATCGGGGTTCAGGTCCGCGGTGAGCCTGTATGTCCCGGAGGCGGGGACCGGCAGGGCCGCCACGCCGTCCGGGCCGGTGATCGCGGTGGCGTCGCCGATGGTGAAGCCCAAGCCGGGCACGGGCGGCAACGTCACCACCTGGATGGCGGCGGCGATGACTGTCAGCGTGGCAGTGGCGGCGGACGCTGCGTAGCCGTGCGAACCGGCGAAGCTCGCTTGAACGGCGTAAGAACGCGCCTGCCCGAGCTTCCTCCCGGGGATGGCGAAAGAGACGCTGCCGCTGGGACCCGAGTTGTCGCCCTGAAGGGGAACGCCGTTCAGGTTCAGCGAGAGGTGCTGGCCGGGGACGGGGCGACCGAGCGCATCGTCGAGGCTGGCAGTCACCGCGACGTCCGTGCCGAGCGGGCTCGCCGACGGCATCGAGAGCACCAGGGCGGTCTTCTCGGCCGGGCTCGAGCCCGGGCCCGTTCCGGAGGACGGCACCGGGGTTGCGGCGACTGTCAGCGACGAAGTCGCCGTGGCTCCGTGTCCGTGTCTCCGGCCGCCGCCGGAGACGGCCGTCAGCGAATACTTGCGGGCCACAACCAGCATCGAGCCCGGGATCGTGAAGGAGACGCGCCCCGACGAATCGGTCAACTTCGTGGCCACCTGAGTTGTATCGACCAGCAGGGTGACCGGCGTCCACGCCAGCGGCTGGTTGGGTCCGGCATCGAGTTGGGCGACCGCGCCGACGGCCTGGCCGGCCACGCTCGTGGTGGGGGCTTGCAGCGTCAGGTTCTCTCTGGGCGGCGGCCCGAATGCCAGCGCCGCGGCGGGGGCGGCTGCCGCCATCGACAGCAGGAGCATGACTACGAATGTCTTCGCCGCCGCCCCTCGAGCCCGCCGCTGCGGTCGATCGATCGAGAGGTTCCTCGCGTTCTTCATTTCACCGACCCGTACAGGGACCGCACCATACTCCCGATCGGCGGCTGCGGGACCCACTCGTTTGATCCTGCAGCACCTTGCGCCCGGCGCGTTCCGTCAGACGGGAGGATCGGCCGGAAGCTGCGGCGCCGCGCCGCTCAACCGCTTGTGGAGAAGCTCGGCGCTCACCGGGCAGGCGCCCCTGAACTCCGCCGATTCGCGCAGGGCCTCCGGGGCGACGTCGCGCGAGCCCGCCGCGTAGCCGAGCCGTGGGAACCAGTCGGAGGCCGTCTCGGTCAGCAGGAACAGCTCGGCGACGCCGGCCGCGGCAGCCGCCGCCTCGGCGCGCTCGACCAGGCGCCGCCCGAGACCTGTGCCCCGATGGTCCGGCTCGACGCAGACGGACCGGAGCAGGCCTGTCGATCCGTGGACTTCGACCCCGGCGCAGCCGACTATTCGTCCGCCGTCACGCCCCACGACCGCGCTCCCGAGCGCCAGCTCGAGGCCTTCGGTGGGCAGGCCGTTGGACCGCAGGAGAGCTTCGATCGCCGGTCGATCGGCGGGTCCGGCAGGCGAGATCTCGGTCATCCGCAGTTGCCTCCACAGCAGCACGCAGACGCGGCGGCGCCGTCCTCTGCGCCAGCGACGGCGCCCGCGACGGCGCTCGCGACCGAGCCCGCGGCGGGCTTCGCGGCCTTGACGATGGCGCTGTACATGCCGTCGGCGACCTGGTGAGTGACCGTCAGCGAGACCTCGGCCAGCCCGGCCGACTCGAGCCCGGCCCGGAACTCGGACATCGTGAGGGCCCCGGCTACGCAGCCGCAATAGGAGCCGCGCTCGGCGCGCTGGTCTACCGTGAGCGAGTCGTCGGCGACGATATCGGTGATGCCGATCCGCCCGCCCGGACGCAGGACGCGGGCGATCTCGCGGAAGACGGCCGCCTTGTCCGCGGCCAGGTTCACCACGCAATTGCTGATGACCACGTCGATCGATGCCGCCGGCAGCGGGATGGCCTCGATGTGGCCCTTGAGGAATTCGACGTTCGTCGCGCCGACCTCGGCGGCGTTGCGCTGCGCCAGGGCCAGCATCTCGTCGGTCATGTCCAGCCCGAAGGCGCGGCCCGTCGGCCCGACGCGCCTGGCCGAGAGCAGGACGTCGATGCCGCCTCCCGACCCCAGGTCCAGGACCCGCTCGCCCTCGTGAAGGTCCGCGACGGCGATCGGGTTGCCGCAGCCGAGCGAGGCCATGACGGCCGCGTCGGGCAGCTCGTCGCGCTCGAGCGCCGAATACAGCCCGCTACCGTAGCTGCCCGGGTCGGTGCAGCAACTGTCTCCCTGGAGCACGCCCCGCGCCGCCTCGGCGTAGTGGAGCCTGACGGTTTCGTGGATGTCGGTCATCGGTTCGGCTCCTCAGCAGGCGCAGGGTGCAGGGGTTTGGGCAGGCCCGAAGAGCCGGCGGAGCCGGCTCGAAGGCCGGGGTGGGGCGCCTTCGCGCGCACGGCGGGCCTCGCGGGCCTCGCGCAGACGCTCCTCGGTCAAGAGTTTGACGATCTCGGGACTGTAGTACATCGACATGGATCGATCTCCTTTCGGGAGCGTACCATAGCCCGCATATCGATACTTGTCAATATCTACTGCGGTCGATATTCTGAGCCCATGAAACGCCCGACAGATCCCGACGTGCTCCTCCTGCAGGCCACCGCGGATCCGACGCGCCTGTCTATCCTGCGGCAGCTCAGCTCCGAAGGCGCCGTCTGCGCCTGCGACTTCTCGGACTGCTGCACCGTCGGCCAACCCACCGTGTCGCACCACCTCAAGGTCCTGCGCGAAGCAGGCTGGGTCACGGGCGAGCGCCGTGGAACCTGGATCTGGTACGCCATCCGGCCGGAGGCCGTGGCTCGCTTCCGCGATCTGGCGGGGGCGCTCAATGCCGGCGCCGCCCGGCCGGCCGCTTCGCTTGCCGTCCCGGCCCATACCCCGGCGACTCAGCCGGTGAACCATCCCTGAGTGGTCTTGACCTTCAAGTAGCTTGAAGGTGTAGGGTGCGGCCATGAAGGTTTCCGAGATGGCTCGCCGAGCCGGCGTAGCCCCGTCCGCGGTCCGCTTCTACGAAGAGATGGGCGTTCTGCCGGCTGCCGCGCGCCGCGACAACGGCTACCGCGAATATGGCGACCAGGAGCTGGCGCGCCTCCGGCTGGTCGTGGCGCTGCGCCGTCTCGGCCTGGCCCCTGTGGACGCCGGAAGGCTGGCTGCTTTGTGCATGGAGCGCGGCGCGGTGGACGTGGACCTGGCGCCGCTGATCGCCAGCCAGCGGGCCGCCATCGAGCGTCAGCGATCCGATCTCGAGCGCGTTGACGCGGAGTTAACAGACCTGGAGTTGACTATCGCCGCCGCCGGCAGAGCCCGACGCAGCCTGGAGGAAGAAATGACCGCCGATCCGATCCGAGTCCTGTTCGTCTGCACCGGCAACTCCGCCCGCAGCCAGATCGCGGAGGCCCTGTTGCGGGACTTCGGCGGCGCCGACTTCGAGGTCTACTCGGCCGGCACGGAGCCCAAGGGCGTGAACCCGTACACCGTCCGCGCCCTGGCCGAGATCGACATCGACTGGTCCGGAGCGCGCGCGAAGTCCGTGACCGAGTTCCTCGGCCGGCCGTTCGACTACGTGATCACGGTCTGCGATCGCGCTCGCCAGAGCTGCCCCGTGTTCCCGGGCAACCACAACACGCTGCACTGGGGCCTCGACGATCCGGCCGAGGTCGAAGGATCGGACGAACGCAAGCTCGAAGCCTTCAGGCGCACCCGGACCGAGATCGCCACGCGGCTGCGGCCGTTCGTCGAGCTGGCCCGCAGGGCTCGTCAGGAGTCGGCCGCGACCGCCTGATCGGACGCCCGGCCTGAGGATCGGCAGCGTTCCAGCCGGGCGGCGATGTCGCGGGCGGCGGAATTCGGCCGGCCCCTCGAGACTACTCGGGCAGCGACGAAAGCCCCGAGTCTCCGGAGCCCGCGTCGTCTCGGGCCCTGGCCCGGTCCAGGTAGGTCTGTGCCTTGCCGATCTGGGCGGTGAGCGCGTCCACGGTCTGGCTCATGTTGTCGAGCGCCTTGAGCTTGAAGGCGTCGATCTCGTCCATGGTGGCATAGATGTTGTCGAAAGCGGTCTGCAGCTTGGCGACGTCGACCGTGGCCGAGGCCGCCTGTTCGTTGACCGCGGTCGACTGCTGGCGCAGCAGAACCGATGTGCTCTCGATCAGGTTCGAGGTCGTCGTGTTGAGGGCGGTTATCTGGTCCAGCACCAGCTTCTGGTCGGACAGGGCCTGGGCCACGATGACCGCGGTCCGAAGCGCGGAGACGGTGGTCGTGGTGGCGCGATCGACGCCGCGGATCAGCTCCAGGTTGTTGCGCCGGATGACGTCGAGGGCTAGGTAGCCCTGGACGCTGACCGCCAGCTGCGTCGTCAGGTCCTGCACCTTCTGGCGGACGTAGAAGAGCATGTCCTCCTTGAGGACCTTCGCCCGCTCGGGATCGGTCCTGGCGATCTCGTCGATGCGCGCAGTCAGGCTGGCATCGAGCTTCTGGGCGAGGTAGATGTACTGGCGCAAACGCTCCATGATCTGCCACAGGTTCGCCTTCTCGAGCTCGAGATCGGCGTTGTCCTTCGCCAGCGTGGTCTGGCCGTTGCCCAGGGCCTTGATGATGGCGTTGATGTGGCTCTGGCTGGAGCGGTAGCGGTCGAAGTAGTCGCGCAGCTTGCTGCCCCACGGGATGATCCCGAAGAGCTTGCGGGCCGAGAAGAGGTCGCCCTGGTGGGCCGGGTCCAGCTCGTCGACCTGGCGGCGCAGCTGGATCAGGCTCGTCGAGACCTCGGACGAGCCGGAGATCCCGCCCTTCTTCATCGCGGCTACCGGCCGGTCGAGCAGTTTCGAGGAGACCTGGGACGAAGCCTTGATGTCGTCCTCGCCGAGGGTGCGAATGTCGGTGGCGCGCGCCTCGAACTCGGGGTCGTGGACGTCCAGCGTCGCGATCGCGTCGACGTAGCCCGCGACCATTGCGTCGAGCTTCCTGACCGTCTCGGCGTCGAGCTTGACCGCGTTCTCGGCCGCCGGCGCGGCCACTTCGGCCACGGGCGCGGGCGCGGTGAGGGCCAGCGAACTGCCCCCCGGCGCGGCTGCCGGCGCGGCGTCGATGACTCCGGCCGCGACCGCCGATCCGGACGCCTTGTCGATCTTGAGCGAGTCGCCCATTTGCTGGTCCTCCTCGTGCTGGCGCCTGCTGCCCACCGATCCTGCCGGCTCGCGGCCCGAATACTGGAATAGGAACTGAATAAGGGTACTGCCGCCGCGACATCGATTGGAGCCCGGTCCGAATTCGATGCCGACGGCGGCCCGGCTCGGCACCGACATCGGTCAGTTGGAGGGTTGCGGTTCCGGCGCCGGAGGGCCAACCTTGGCGACGATGATGGGTCCGCAGTCTCGTTTCGGTGTCGGCGGCCGATGGCTGGCCGTTCTGGGAGCGCTCGCGCTCGTCTGCGGCGTCGAACCGCCCGTGGCGGCGGCCATCTCGGCGCCGGCCGGCGCCCTGGGATCGGCCACGGTGACCACCGAGACAGTCGGCGGCGCGGATCAGTACGCCGTGGCCCTGTCCGCTTCCCAGCGCCTCCTGCCCCACGGCGCGGCGCCGGTGGTGTATCTCGCGTACGGCCAGAGCTACGCCGACGCGCTCGCGGCCGGGCCGATCGCTGCCGGCGACGGCGGCGTCATCCTGTACACGTCCGGCACGACGCTGACGGCGGGCGTCGGCCAGGAGCTGATCCGCCTCGCACCGGCGCGAGTCGAGATTCTCGGCCCGACGTCGGTCGTCGACGACAACGTGCTGGACCAGGTGACCGCCATCCTCGCCCCGTCGACGGTGGTCGAGCGCGTGGCCGGCTCCGACGCCTGCGGTACCGCGGCCGCATTGTCCGCGGCATCCTTCCGGGCCGGCGCCGCCTCGACCGTGTTCGTGGCATCGGCCCAGAGCCCGGCGGACGCGATCGCGGCCGGGCCCGCCGCGGCGCACCTCGGTTCGCCGCTGCTGCTCGTCAACGCCACCAGCCTGCCGGCAGCGACTTCGGCCGAGCTGCTGCGGCTTGGCCCAAACCGCGTGGTCGTGGTCGGCCCTGCGAGCGACGTCTCCGACGCGGTCGTGAATGCGATCAAGCTGATCGTCCCGCAAACGGCGCGGGTATCGGGCGCGGACGCGAACGCCACGGCCGCCGCCGTCGCCGCGCAGTTCCTTCCCGGCGCCGCGACCGACGTGGCGGTCGAGATCGTCCCCGGCGCCGACGGCTACGTCGACGGTCTGCCGGCGGTCCCGCTCGCGGCCGCGCGCCAGGCCCCGATCCTCTTCGCCGCTCCGAGCGACCTGATCGCCACGGCCACGCGCGACGCGCTGATCGCCGCCCGGCCGACCCGGATCGTTATCGCCGGCACGGTTTCGGAGGTCGTGCGCGCCCAGCTTGTCGGCTATTCGGACGGACGGCTGACGGTCCCGGCGCCCACCCCGGCCTACCCGACGTACGACTCCGGATACCACGACTACGGCGAGATGCTGACGCTGATCAAGGCGACCGAAATCGCGTATCCCACGCTCGTTCACGTCTTCTCGATCGGCAAGAGCTACGAAGGCCGCGACATCTGGGCGGCCAAGATATCGAGCGACGTCTCGGTCGATTCGGGCAAGCCTGAGGTGCTGGTGGACGCTCTCCACCACGCCGACGAGCATCTCAGCGTCGAACAGGCGCTCTACCTGCTGGCCACCCTGACTTCCAGCTACGCCACGGACCCGTATGTCCACCGGCTGGTCAACGAACGTGTCGTCTGGATCGTGTTCGCCTTGAACCCCGACGGCTGGGCCTACGACCTGTCGGGAGGCAAGTACCACGGCTGGCGGAAGAACCGCCAGCTGACGGGCGGCTACTACGGCACCGACATCAACCGCAACTACGGGTACCACTGGGCCTGCTGCGGCGGATCGTCGTCGAATCCGTCGGCCTACAACTTCCATGGGACGAGCGCCTGGAGCACGCCCGAGGCCCGCGCGCTGCGAGACTTCGTGACCAGTCGCGTGGTGAACGGCGTCCAGATGATCAAGGCTCACGTCACCCTCCACACCAACGGCGAGCTGATCCTCTATCCGTACGGCTACTCGAAGAGCGCGTTGCCCAGCGACATGAACAAGGACGACTACTCGACCTTCGTCAAGCTGGCCCAGACCATGGCCCATATGAACGGATACACGGCCGAGCAGTCGAGTCACCTCTACATCACCGACGGCGACGAGATCGACTGGCTCTACCACCAGTATCGGATCTTCTCCTTCACCTTCGAGCTGTATCCGACCGAGAAAGGCAACCTGACCGCCGACGACTATCCGCCCTATTCGGTGGTCCCGACCCAGACGGCTCGCAACCGCGGCGCGCTCCTGTACCTGATCGACATGGCCGCATGCCCCTATGCGGTCATCGGCAAGGCCGCCCAGTACTGCGCCGGCGCGCCGGTCGTGACTCCGCCCGCGGGCCTGCTGCCCTAGGTCAGCGCTTCGTGAGCGGTCCGCCCGGTCGTTCGTGCGACGCCAGCTGAGAGCCCGACCTCGACGTGGTCACTCACGGCGACCCACGGTCGACGCTCGAATGACGAGTTCCGGACCGAAGACGATCTGCTGAGGCTCGGCGCTCGGTTTGCCCATATGGTGGACCAGGATGTCGACGGCCTCGCGGCCCATTGACTCGATCGGCTGGCGGACGCTCGAGAGGGCCGGGCTCGACAGCCTGGCGACGGCCGCGTCATCGAAGCCGACGACGGCCACATCTTCGGGGACACGCCTGTTGGCTTGAGCCAGGACCCTGATCGCGGCAACGGCCATGAGGTCGGACGCGGCAAAGACGGCGTCGACATCCGGGTGATTGAGGAGGAGCTTCTTCATGGCAATGGCGGCGCGGTCGGCCCGATAGCCGCCGACTTCCTCGAGCGTTGGGTCCAGCGCGACCCCGGCGCCGATCAAGGCATCTCGGTAGCCTGTGAGGCGGTCGATCGCACCCGGCATATCGAGGTTGCCCGCGATTGTGGCGATGTGTCGACGGCCCAGGTGGATCAGGTGATTTACCGCCAACGCAGCGCCACGACGGTTGTCGCAGTCGACATAGCTGATGGCCATGTCTTTAGGGGGCCGGCCGCAGATCACCACCGGCAGCCCCGCCTCACGCAGCTGGGCCGGCAGCGGGTTGTCGCCATGGAGGCTCACCAGGATCGCGCCGTCCATGTGCCGGCCTGCGAGGTAGGCCTTGGCGAGCTCCATCTCCTGGGCCGAGTGCAGCGCCAGCACGACCATGAGCATCGATCTTTGGGCGAGGGCCGCTGAGATGCCGCTCACCAGCGGCCTGAAGAAGGTGTCGTCGAATAGATTCGCGGCGGGTTCGCCGATGATGACGCCCACCGATCTACAGCCAGGTATTGCCCGAGCGCGCCCCTTGCCACGCAGCGGAAGCGGCTCGTCGGGCGCGAACTCGACCGAACCTCGGTGCCGGCCATGCCTCAGATTGCCGCGCGCCACGGCCGACTCTGCGCGGGCGGCCATGGCTGCGGCTCGGGTCTCCGGCTCCGCCATCAAGGGCCCGATGCCGGAGCTTCCTGGTGTTGGTTTCGACAAGGCTGTTGCCTTCCCCGCGGTGGCTCGGTGCACGGTCAGGTTCATGCTAGTTCTCGGCCGATCCCGGCCGACGGACGAAATTCCGGCTTGGGCGAGTCCGACGATCAGGAGCCAATCGCCGGTGCCCCGAATGGCGAGCCGATCGCAGCGTCCTGGATGCCGGTGACGATGTGCGACGACAGCAGCGCTGTCGAAGCCGCCGACTCGACCACGTCCAGAAGAAACTGTATCAACTTGTGAGGGGTGGATCGAGGTCTGTTCACGCCGGCTTGCGCATAGGCGAGCGTTCCAGCGGTAGTTGAACCACATGACAGGCGACACGCCTGCGTCCGCACGGCCATCGGCGCCCACCGGCGCTGAGACGATCGGGGCCCGACCTCGCCGAGGCTTGTTCGCGCTCTCGCGGCGGCGTGACGTTCGGCCCCTTGAGTTGTGCCGTAAGCCCCTCAGATATATCAGTCGTGACTGACACACTCTGGGCTGAGATGTTCCTCGGCTCGACCCAATCTGACAGGACGCGTTTCCCATGAGCTTTGCCGAACCAGCCTCACTGCCGGATCTACGCCTTGAGCTTGCTCCCCCTGACGTTGAGGCTCCACTGGCCGTTGCAGTCCTCCTGGCCGACCGCAATC
>CAZGUS010000011.1:0-35569 GCA_964529245.1 uncultured Anaerolineaceae bacterium | reverse complement strand
GGGCGGCCGGACCGGCAAGGCGAAGGTAGGTGACCGCCCATGGCGGCAGCTTCTCTATGCCGGGAGCGAGCATCGGCAGCGCGCGCGAGGGGTACGTCACGGCCCACATCAGGAATGCCAGCGGCACCAGCGTGAGGCTCATGGCAGGCCGGCCTCGGCCGACGGCTCGGGTGTTTCGGGCGCGCTCGACTCGTCGGACGGGGAGGCCGGCACCGCCAGCCCGAAGGCCGGGCCGAGAATCGCGCCCGCCACCAGGCCGACCGAGGCTCCGGCCGCGAGGCCGACGGGCACCGCCACGACCACCGCCCCGAGTGCGGCGGCTATGTCGCGCCGGCCCGAGACCATCCCGAGCGAGAGCCCGGCCATCGCCGCCGGGAAGGCGACGTCCAGGCCAAGCTTGCCGGTGTCCACGGCACCCGCGACCAGGAACCCCAGCACCGAGCCGATCGTCCACGGCACGAAGATCGCCATGGCGGCGATCCAGTAGCCGCGGCCGTCGAACCGCCTTATCCGTCGGAAATGGGCGAGGGCCAGGGCGAATGTCTCGTCGGTCAGGAAGTGAGCCATGAGCGCTCGTTCGGGCCGCGGCCGGGTTCCCGTGTAAGGGGCGATCGCGGCCGAGTAGAGGAGATGGCGGGCGTTCACGAGGAGCGTCACGCCGGCGATCGCGATCCACGGCGCGCCGCTCTTGACCAGCCCGGCGGCCGCGAATTGAGCGCCCCCGGCAAGGGCGATGGTCGAATTGGCCAGAACGTCGGCGAGCGAGTAGTGGGCCTGGAGCGCGGTCAGCCCGAACACCAGGCCCACCGGCAGGGCGTAGGCCGCAATGGCCAGCGCGTCGCCGGCCAGCCGCCGGCGCGACTCGGCCACGGCAGTGGGAGTCCCACTCCCGACCTCGATCACGTCGGCCCCGCTCATCGCCGGATCTCCTCGCTCCTTCCGGCTCACAGCCGGGTCGTGGGATCGTACCGGACGCGCGCCGTTCCGGGGCGAGGGCCAGGTCCCTTGCCGCCGCCCGCGGATGCTAGGATCGGGCGAAGGGCCGATGGCCCCCTGTATCGCGGGAGGCCTGAGGTTGGAGTCGGACGGTAGCCTCGTCCGGGGCGATTCGAGGCCCGGGCCCCTCGCGCTGCTCCGTGCGGGCAACGCGCGGTTCCTCGGCGCCGTCGCGGCCGGACACGACGTCGCTGATGTCGAGGCCATGCTGTCGGTCGCGAACCCGTACGCCGTCGTCCTCGGTTGTTCCGACAGCCGCGTTCCGCCCGAGATCGTCTTCGACGAATCTGTCGGACGGTTGTTCGTGATCCGGGTTGCCGCCAACCTGGCGGCCGGCGCCGAGATCGGCACGATCGAGTTCGCACTCGCGCGCTGGGGCTGCCCGCTGGTCGTCGTCCTCGGCCACTCCCAATGCAGCGCGATAGCTGCGGCGATGGATCGACTCCCGCCCGGCGCCGCGGCTTCGCCCGACATGGGGGAATCGACCAGCCTCCCGTCGCTGATCGCCGCGATCCAGGCCAACCTGCGCGGAACCACGGACGGCTCCTCGGACGACCTGTGGCTCGACGCAGTGCGGGGCAACGTGCGCCGGACCATGGAAAACCTGGCCGCCGCGTCGCCACCGGTTCGCCGCCGCATGGAAGACGGCCGGCTGCGAGTCGCCGGCGCGATCTACCACGTGGAGACTGGCACGGTCGAGTTCCTCGAATAGGCGCCGGGAGCTGGGCCGGCCCGGCGCGCGATCCGGCGGGCTTCTGAGCCGGGCGGTGTTTCCAGGCGGACCGGGCGCGATGAACGGCTGTTCTATTTCGCGATGTTGCCCTACAATGGCAGCCTATGCCGCAGGAACAGCTCGTCGTTCGCGGAGCCCGCGAGCACAACCTCAAGAACGTAACGGTGGCGATGCCGCGCGACCGGCTGGTCGTGATCACCGGCCTGTCCGGCTCGGGCAAGAGCAGCCTGGCGTTCGACACGATCTACGCCGAAGGGCAGCGCCGCTACGTCGAGAGCCTGTCCGCCTACGCTCGCCAGTTCCTGGGTGAGATGCAGAAGCCGGACGTCGACCAGATCGACGGACTGAGTCCGGCGATCTCGATCGATCAGAAGGGCGCCAGCCGGAACCCGCGGTCGACTGTCGGCACGGTGACCGAGATCTACGACCACCTGCGCCTGCTTTTCGCCCGCATCGGCCACCCGCACTGCCCAACCTGCGGCCGCGAGATCGCGCGTCAGAGCGTGCAGCAGATCGTGGATCAGATCTACGAGCTGCCGGAGGGGACTCGGCTGCTCGTGCTCGGGCCCGTGATCAAGGACCGCAAGACGGAGGGCGACCGGGTCTTCGATCAGATCCGCCGCCAGGGCTTCGCCCGCGTTCGGGTCGACGGCGAGCAGATGGATCTTGCCGAGACCCGCCAGCTCGACAAGTACAAGCGCCACACCATCGAGGTCGTGGTCGACCGGTTCGTCGTGCGCCACGCGGAAGAGGCGGCCAACGCCGCGTCGGCCGCGGAGCTCACGGCCCCACCCGAAAGCCCGGCCGGAGAGACGTCGAAACCGCCGGACGCCACCAGGCTGGCGGACTCGGTCGAGACGGCACTGCGTCTCGGCGAGGGCGTTGTCCTGATCGCGCCGTCGCCGCGCGACGGCGAGGCGCCGGACTTCGAGGAGCGCCGCTACAGCGAGCGATACAGCTGTCCGTACGACGGCACTACCGTCGACGAGCTGGAGCCGCGCAGCTTCAGCTTCAACTCGCCCCACGGCGCATGCCCGAGCTGCACCGGCATCGGCAGCCGCCTGGAGATAGACCCGGATCGGGTCATCCCCAACAAGAACCTCTCTCTTGCGGGCGGCGCGCTCGTGCCATGGTCCCGCCTGCCGATGGAGAACTCGTGGCACGGCAAGATCATCGAGGCCGTCTGCCGCGAACATGGCTGGAGCTATGACGCCCCGGTCAAGACGCTGCCGCCGGAGGCGCTGGACTACATCCTCTGGTCCGGGCGCGGCGAGAAGGTCGTCATCGGCTACCGCCACGAACGCGGCGAGAACACTTACGGGGCAACGTTCGAGGGCATCATCCCGAACCTGGAGCGGCGCTATCGCGAGACGGAGTCGGACTTCATCAAGTCCGAGCTGGAGCGCTATATGGTCGCCCGGCCGTGTCCCACCTGTGTAGGCAAGCGGCTCAAACCGGAGATCCTGGCCGTCACGGTCGACGGCCGCAACATCTGGCAGGTCTCCACGCTGTCCATCACCGCGACCTGCGACTTCATCACCGCCCTGCCCGAGAAGCTGACGGAGCGGGAGATGGCCATTGCCCGCCAGGTCCTCAAGGAGATCTCGTCACGGTTGGGCTTCCTGCTGGACGTCGGCCTGGACTACCTCACGCTCGACCGGACGAGCCAGACGCTCTCCGGAGGCGAGGCCCAGCGCATCCGGCTGGCGACCCAGATCGGCTCGAGCCTGATGGGCGTCCTGTACATCCTCGACGAACCCTCGATCGGCCTCCATCAGCGCGATAACGCCAAGCTGATCGCCACTCTCACGCGCCTGCGCGACCTGGGCAACACCGTCCTGGTCGTGGAGCACGACGAGGAGACGATCCGCACGGCCGATTGGGTGATCGATATCGGCCCAGGGGCGGGGGAGCACGGCGGCGAGGTCGTCGCCAACGGCCCCCTCGAGGCGATCCTCGCCGAGCCTAGATCCATCACCGGGGCTTACTTGCGCGGCGAGCTGCGGGTCGAGATTCCGGAAACTCGCCGCCGCGGCAGCGGCCAATCGATCGTGATCCGCGGGGCTCGCGAGCACAACCTCAAGAACCTGGACGTGGCGTTCCCGCTGGCACGCTTCGTGGCCGTGACCGGAGTGTCCGGATCGGGCAAGAGCACCCTGGTGTCGGACATCCTCTACCGGGCCCTGGCCCGCGAGCTGAACGGCGCCCGCGATCGGGCCGGCGCCCACGATTCGATCGAGGGCCTGGAGGCGATCGACAAGGTCATCGACATCGATCAGAGCCCCATCGGGCGGACTCCGCGCTCCAACCCGGCCACGTACACCGGCCTCTTCGGGACGATCCGGGAGCTCTTCGCCGGGACGCAGGACGCGCGGGTCCGGGGCTACAAGCCCGGGCGCTTCAGCTTCAACGTAAAGGGTGGCCGCTGCGAGCACTGCAAGGGCGACGGCATCCTCAAGATCGAGATGCAGTTCCTGCCGGACGTGTACGTCCCGTGCGAGATCTGCAAGGGCAAGCGCTACAACCGCGAAGCCCTGGAGATCCACTACAAGGGCCGATCGATCGCCGATGTGCTCGAGATGACGATCGAGGAGGCGCTGGACTTCTTTTCGCCGGTGCCGGCGGTGCGCGCCAAGCTCAAGACTCTCAACGACGTCGGCCTGGGCTACGTCCACCTCGGCCAGCCGGCCACGACTCTCTCCGGTGGCGAAGCTCAGCGCGTCAAGCTGGCCACGGAGCTCTCACGGCGAGCCACCGGACGGACGGTCTACGTACTGGACGAACCCACCACGGGGCTCCACATGGCGGACGTGGAGAAGCTGCTGCAGGTCCTCCACCGCCTCGTCGACGCCGGCAACACCGTGGTCGTGATCGAACACAATCTGGACGTGGTCAAGACCGCCGACTGGATCGTCGATCTGGGGCCGGAGGGCGGCGAACGAGGTGGATACGTCATCGCCGAGGGGACGCCCGAGGAAGTCGCCCGCGTGCCCGGCTCGGCCACGGGGGAGTATCTCGCCCGGGTTCTCCGGGGCGAGCCGTTGGTGCCACTCTCCGCCGTGACGTTCGCCGAGTCGGCCGGGCACGTTCCGCCGGCAGCAGTCGGACGGCGGGTTCGCGTCGCCCCGGCGCCGGGGAAGCGGGCCGCGGCGGTTGGGCTGCGGGACGCCGGCGAGGGCTGACGCTCTGGGCGCGGACGGCACGCGCGCGGCGGCCGGCGGCGAAGAGGCGTGGGCTCCACGCAACTGTTCCACCGCCGGCCTGCTACAGTCGTGGCGGCCGGCACAGCCAGCCGGCGCTCTTGTCCGGGCCGCGCAGGTCGCCCGCGCCGCGTGCCGCCTTCGGTGGGCGGGGATGGGGAAGCATGGGATGGGACGCAGGAAGATGATTCCAACGCGAGCGAGTGGGTTACGCCTGACGGCGCTGGTCGCCGTCGCCGCGCTGCTGGCGAGCGCCTGCGGCCCTTCGAACGTCAAGCCGACACCGGTCCAGGCGGTCGCAACGCCGACCGGCCCGGTGGGCACCCCGGTGGGCGAGACGGTAGTCCGCTGGTTCGTAGGGCTGGGGATCGGCAACGATGCCAGCCAGGTCAGCGCCGAAGAAGCGTTCGTCAAGGCGTACGACGCGTCTCAGAGCAAGATCTACATAAGCCTCGAGATCGTGCCCGCCGACGTGGCGTACGAGACCCTCAAGGCCGAGATCGCCAACGGCAACGCGCCGGATATCGTCGGTCCCGTAGGCGTCCGCAGTAGAAACGGGTTCTCCGGCGACTTCCTCGACCTGTCGAGTGAGATCTCCAAGAGCAACTTCAACATGGCCCGATTCCCATCGGGTTTGGTCGACTTCTTCAAGGACGGCACGAAAGGCCAGCTGGGCATCCCGTATCTGATCGACCCGGGCTTCATCTTCTACAACAAGGACATCTTCGCCGCGGCCAACCTGCCGAATCTCCCCACCAAGGTGGGCCAGCAATGGAACGGACAGGACTGGACGTGGGACACCCTCGAGGGCATCGCCGCTCAGCTCACAGTCGACAACAAGGGCAGGAAGTCGACCAACGCCGCCTTCGACACGACCAACATCGCCCGCTACGGCATCGACTTCCAGTGGGCCGACGCTCGCACGGTGGCCTCCTGCTTCGGGCCCGGCACCTTCCTCGGCGCCGACGGCCTGGCCTCGATTCCGGATTCCTGGCAGGCGGCCTGGACCTGGTATTACGACGCCATGTGGAAGACCCACATTGCCCCCACGGGCAAAGTGATCGCCTCGGCGCTGATGGGCAACGGCTCGACGGCTGCCTCCGGCAACCTCGCCATGGCCGTCTCGTGGCCGTGGGCCATCAGCACGTACGCCGGCGCGCCGAACACCGACGGCAGTTACTCCCCCAAGTTCGGACACTGGGACATCGCGGTCATGCCGTCCAACGGCGGCGTGACGACCTCGCCGATGGACGCCACAACCTTCGAGATCACCAGGACCTCGGCCCACCCCGACGCTGCCTTCACGGCCATGACGGCGATCATGGCCGACAAGACGCTGCAGACTGTCTACGGCGGAATGCCGGCCGCGACGGCGGACCAGCAGGCCTGGTTCAACCAGTTCGACCAGTACCTGGCCAAGATCTTCCCGGGCAACACCGTGACCTGGTCTGTTCTCCAGAACATGGAGAACTACCCGGCCAACCCGAGCCCCGAGGCGGATCTGCCGAACTTCCAGAAGGTCATCAGCCTGACGGCGACGTTCTTCGGGAAGATGCAGAGCTCCGGCAATCTCAACCTGCCAAACGAGATGACGAGTCTCCAGTCATCGATCCAGAAGGCGTTCGAACAGGCGTCCCTGACCGCCAACCCCTGATCCCGCCCGCTGCCCCCGGCCGCGGCGGACGGCACCCGCTACGATGGACGCATGCCTCAGATCGAGTACGCCTTTCTCGCCGACGCGGCCGAGGTTCAGCCGGGCCAGAAGTTCCACGTTCTGGGCGGCGGGATCACGCGCCTGAGCGGACCGACCCTGCCGTTCCAGCACCCTCATCTGGCCCTGGTAGTGGGCTTGCGCCTTGCTCCCAGCGAACGGAACCTCGAGCACGACCTCGAATTCATCCTGGCCGCGCCCGACGGCACCAAGGTCGCGAGCTCGTCGGGGCGAGTCGTGGCTCATGGCCCGCAGGATCCCAGCGACATCATCCTGACTCTGACCATCGACCTGTGGAACCTGACCATGACGACCCAGGGCGAGTATTCGGTCAGGATCATGATCGGCGGAACCGAGCGCAAGCGCCTGTCGCTGACGGTGGTGCAGTCGAGAGAACCCGCTCCGGAGCAGCGGTATCTGGCGTGACGGCTGTGGATCGCGGGCCCGCTCGCCACGAGCGGCCGGCAATCGATGAGGCGGCGCTGGCCGCAGCTCGGATCGCGGATCGCCTGCTCGAGGCTGCGCATGCGCGCAACGCGACTCGCTGGGAGGAGTACCTCGGCCCGCTGCCGGGGCAACTCAGGGACGGCGGGATTTCCGAGTTGCGGCGCATCGTGATGCGGGCGCGAGCGGCCTACGGTCCAAAGGACTCGATCCGCGAGGCCCTCCCGGCCGAGCTCACGGAGCCATTCCTGGCCGCCCTGGATCGGCTTCTCAAAGCCCTGGCTCGCGATGCCATGGAGCGCTGAACGGCGCGTATGCTCTCCGGGCCTGGCCGCAGACGCGCCCGGCCTATTCGGTCGACAGACGGAGGTCGGGGTTTGAGCACTTGGCAGGTGACCGGGCAGAGTCGGACCCCCATGCCTCTGCCGGCCGGGCTGGGTGTTGCCGGGATTCGGCCCCGGCTGGGCGCGTGGCTGCTCGACCTGTTCTTCTTCGGGCTGCTGAGCTTGATACCGGTGTTGCTCGCTTTCGCCACCGGCGCGGTCGGGATCAGCGCAGCGGCCGCCCGCCAGATGGATCTGAACCCATATGTCCAGCCCACGGTCCCGCTGCTTGCCGTGAACGATGCGACGCTGGCCGCGTGGAGCGCGGTCTGGGTCGTCCTGGCGATTGCCTACGCCGCCGCCTGTTGGGCTCTCTTCCGTGGCCTGCCGGGCCAGCGGCTTCTGAAGCTTCAAGTCGCCGACGCCGCTACCGGCAGGAATCTCTCACCGGCCCGAGCCGTGTGGCGGGCGTTGCTGGTGAACGGGATTCCCGCAGCCGCGACCGCAGTGATGGTCGTCGTCGCGTGCCGGATGCTGGCCACGATCGTCGCCGCCGACATCGGGGCGGCCAGCGAGACGAGCTATCTCGACGCCACCTATACCAACGTCTGGGGCGTCGTCATCTCCGGCTGCGGTCTCGCGAGCTGGGCGTGGCCACTACTGCTGCTGATCAGCGTGGGCGCGAGCCGCGACAGGCGAGGAATCCACGATCGCCTGGCCGGTTCGATGGTGGTGGGACGGGCGCCGGCGCTGGTCACGTGGGGAAACGCGCACGGCCATCCCGCCGGCATCTACGGAGCTTCCTACGGCCACCAGTACGGTCAGCCGCCCGGTCCCGCCGGTCAGCCGCCGATCCTGCCCCCCGGGTACCTGTGGCCGCAGCCGCCCGGCGCGGATCCGGCGGCAGGCGCCGCTCCACCGGCTGGGAGCGAGTCGTCCGCGGATTCGCCGGCTCCGTGGCCGGGATTCGTCGAGACGGGTGCGCAGCAGCCGGCCTCCGTGTCGTCCGCTGTTGAGCCGCAACCGGTGATCCGCGACGTCGAGCCCGAAGCCAGGACGCCTTTCGTCGAGAACCGGCAGGTGTTCGGGGCGAAGCTGCCGGCGGGCTTGCGCATCGCCGGCTACAACCGCCGCGTCCTGGCCTACGTCGTCGACAACGTCCTGGTCCTGGTGGTCTTCGGGGCCATTGCCATGGCCCTGGAGGGCAATTCGGACCCGAATTCGACGCCGCCGCCCGAGCGCATGGCCATGCTCGCCGGGTTGGCGGCGGGAGTCGTTCAGGCGCTTTACTTCGTCGCCTCCTGGTCCATCTGGCGCGGGACGATCGGCCTGAAGGCGGTCGGCATGCAGGTTGGCGAGGAGTCGACCGGACACAAGCTCGGCCCGATCGACTCGCTGGTTCGTTGGGCCCTGCTGCAGGGACCGCTGGCGCTGTATCTCGCCGTCCCGTACTTGCTGCGGCCGGCCGTGGGCATCCTGGCCATCGGCTGGATGTGGCTGCTGACCTACAGCGCTCGCAAGGATCCGGACGGGCGCGGCTACCACGACCGCCTGGCGCACAGCCTGGTCGTCGAACGGAAAGCCTGAGGCGGCACAACCCTGCGACGTGGGGTCTGGACCCTAATCCGCGTCGCGGTCTACTCCCAGCTCGCGCTCGCTGAAGGCCTCGAACAGGAAGGGCGACGGCGCGGCCGGATCGAAGACGAGGGTCAGCGATCGGCGCGCCCGGGTCCAGGCGACGTATGCCAGACGCCGCTCTTCCTCCAGCGCCCGTGCGGGCTCGGTCGACTCGCGCAGGGACCGGGCCGACGGGAACCGCCCCGCATCCATGCCGATCACCGCCACGTGGTCGAATTCGAGACCCTTGGTCGAGTGGGCCGTGGCCAGGGTGAGCTGGGCGTCGTCGCGGCGCAGTTCGGCGATGCGGGCACGGTGGCGCTCGACTGCCGCGGCCAATTCCTGGACGGAGTGGTACGGCGCGGCCCAGCCGACGACGGCCGCCAGCAGATCGCCCGTCTCGACGGGGAGTGGCTCGTCCTGATCCCTGGTGTCTCGGTCGTCGCTCGTCGTCGGCGCTGGTTGGGGAAGCTCGACGCCGCTCCTGGCGAGCGTCACGAGCCGCGGCAGCGGCGGGCCGCCTGCAGTGGGCCTCGCGCCATCGGCGTCGGCGCCGGCGCCGGGGCTTTCGGCCGCAAGGCGCAGGATCGCGTCGACCCTCCGGTCCTCGGTCAGCAGCCTCAGCTTCGGCGCGTGAAACGGTAGCCCCATCTCCACGGCCACGGCCGCGGCGGGCAGCAGCTCGACGTTCGTTCGAGCCAGGATCGCCCGCGTCCCGCCGTCGTCGGGCCAGCTCTCGATGACCCGCCGGATCCTGGCGGTCTCGTCCGAGGCGTCCGGCGCCAGGATCAGGCGGCCCGCCGCGACCGGTCCCGGACGGATCGTCTTGACGAAGCGCTCCTCGTTGCGCTCGACCAGCCGGACGGCCCTATCCACGACGGCGGGCGGGCAGCGGTAGTTGACGGTCAGGTCGATCCGCCGCATGCCGGGCAGCGACTGGGCCAGGCCCAGTACCCTCCGCACATCTGCAAGCCGCCAGCCGTAGATCGTCTGGTCGTCGTCGCCGACCAGGAAGATCCGATTGGCGGGTGCGGCCAGGAGCAGGGCCAGGCGGAGCTGGCTGCGGTCCACGTCCTGGGTCTCGTCCACGAGCAGGTCCTCGCAACGCTCGCGCCAGCGCGCGAGGATCCTGGGCCGCGCCTCCAGCACGCGCAGCGCCCGCCCGACCAGATCGTCGAAGTCGAGCCCGCCGGTGTCTTCGAGCGCCCGCTCGTAGGCGAGAAATGCTCGGGCGACCGGCCCCGGCTCGGGATCGGTTCCAACCTCGTCCGCCGTGACGCCGATGTCGAGCTTGAGCCGGCTGAACGCGTCGTCGAGTTGCCGGATTGCGCCTCGCGTGATGTCCGGCCAGAGGTCGCGCAGGACGGCCTCGCGGTCCAGCAGCGGTTCCACGCACACGCCCGCATCCGCGAGTATCTCGCGCCCGAGCGCGTGGAACGTCTTGACCCGGACTGCGCCCGCCGCGAGTCCAAGCGGCTCCAGCGCCGCGTCCACTCGCGACGCCATCTCGTCGGCGGCGCGCTTGTTGAACGTGACCGCGGTGATGGACGCCGGATCCGCTCCCGTAGCCACCAGCCACGCAATCCGCGCGACGAGGGTCGTCGTCTTGCCAGACCCGGCCGGGGCCACGCAAAGCACCGGACCGGGCGGCGCGGTGGCCGCCGCTCGCTGATCTGGCGCGAGCCTGTCGAGTCGTTCGGCGACGGAGGAGGGGAGCACGAGCGGAGGGTCTCAGACGAGGCTTCACCGGGGCTTATCGGACGAGCGGCGAGTCGAGCCTCCCCATGGGACGTTTTCGCTTCGCCACGCATCTATAGCATTAGAGGCGTCCAGAATGGGAAGGGGCATAGGCGACATTGCAAGGCGACCCACCCGAGATCACGTTCCAGCCACTGACCTCGGCGGCCACTTACCGTCGGCGCGACCTCGATGCAGCGCCATCGGACAAGGAGATCGGCGACGGCGCATTCGAGGCGGTCTTCGAGGCGCACTATCAGCGGGTTTGCTGGTATGCGTTGGCGATGCTCCGCGACCTGGCAGAGGCCGAGGAGGCAGCGTCCGAGACGTTCGACAGGGCCTATCGGGCCTGGACTTCAGGGAAAGGCCCCCGAGACCTGGCCCTGCCGTGGTTGCTGGTGATCTGTCGCAATATCGTCCTGGCGCGACGCCGCCGATCACGTCTCATCGCCTGGCTTCCGCTGCCCGAGCACGATCGTGAGCCAGTGGATATGGCCGGCGACATGGAAGCGGTGGAGTTTCAGGTCTGGCTTCGCCAGCTCGAAGGCGTCGTCTCGGGCCGCGAACGAGAGGCGCTCACTCTTCGCTACGTCGATGACCTCGGCGACTCGGGGGCCGCGCTTGTTCTCGGTATTTCACCGTCTGGCTTCCGCACGCTCGTTTCACGAGCAATAGCGAAGCTGCGCGCTCATCCGGAGGTGTGGCAATGACGCACGAGGTTTCCGACGACGAGATCTGGAGCGGCCTCAGGCGTCGGTTTGCGATTGGCGAGAGGGTGGTCGCACGGCGAGGCCCGTGGCAGACCCGAAATCCGGGACCGAGTGTCATGGTCAAGCGATCGGCGCGGCTCCGGAACGCCGGGGTCGGTTCGATCGTAGGAGTGGGAGCCGCCGTCGTCCTTGTCGCGGTCCTATTGGGCCCTTCCTCCGCGCGACACGGGACTGCGCCCAAGTCGACCTCACTCCCATCAGGTCCCTTGAGCGCATCGACCGAGACGCCCGAAGCGAGCAGCGCCGTGACCGATTCTCCAGCGCCTTCGAGCAGCCCGCAACCGCAGACGGCCGCAGGCCGGACCCGCCATACGGCGACGCTCCTCGAGGATGGTCGTGTCCTCATAACGGGTGGCCAGAGCGGAACAGAACCGATCCCTCTCGTCTCCGAAGACTTGAGGATCCTGGCGTCCGCGGTTCTGTATGACCCAGGGACCGGCAAGCTCGCCGCCACCGGGTCGATGACTACATGGCGGTGGGGAGAAAGCGCGACGTTGCTGCCGGATGGCAAGGTCCTGGTCGCCGGTGGCCTCAACGGCACCGGTTTCCTCAAATCCGCGGAGCTGTATGACCCTGAGACCGGCAAGTTCAGCGTGACAGGGCAAATGACGCTCGCACGGTCCGGCCATACGGCGACTCTGTTGCCGAGCGGGCTCGTGCTGTTGGTCGGCGGTGAAGAAAGAGAGCGAGTGCGCTCCGCGGAGCTCTATGACCCAAGGACCGGCCTGTTCACGCGTACCGGCACCATGACGGTCACGACACGGGTCGATACGGCCACATTGCTAGCGAACGGATCCGTCCTGGTCACGGGAAGCTTCCCCGTCCCGGCCTCCAACGGGGAGTATCAGCCGTCGGCCGAAATCTACGACCCACTGACCGGCAAGTTCAGCCTCGCGGGATCGATGTCCGTCGCTCGAAGCTCAGCGACCGCGACGTTGTTACTCAGCGGCAAGGTGCTCATTGCCGGAGGCTGCTCCCCGGACATTGGCCAGTTCCCGTCCACCAGCTGCCCAATCGGATCGGCTGAGCTCTACGACCCCGCGACGGACTCGTTCACTCTTCTCACGATGAACATGCCACGGCGCGGGTTCACCGCGACGAGACTGCCCGACGGCCGAGTCCTGCTCGCGGGCGGCTACTCGGGATCTCTCCAAGACCCCTACGTCATTACGTCGACGGCTGAACTCTACGACCCTGCGACAGGCACCTTCGCGCCCACTGGGCAGATGACCATTGGGCGCGCGAACCAGACGGCGACGCTGCTGGCGAACGGTCGCGTGCTTATGGTGGGAGGCGAAGACATCAGCGGCGGCCTTCTGAGCTCGCTCTCTTCGAGCGAGATCTATGACCCGAATACCGGCACCTTTACCGAGACGGCGTCGCTGACCGACGCTCCCTGACGGTCGGGCGCGAGTCCATCCAGGTGCCCGTCGACGGACGAGCGAAGCATGCGACGCGGCGTCGTAACTACCGCTCACCGGCCGCTTGTCACGTCGCTGGACGGGTAGAGTTCGGGCAAGCGGTTTGGCGCCCGGGGCGATCTGGAGGGACGCGTGAAGCAGTACAACAAGCTGGTCCGGGATCTGGTGCCGGGCATCCTGCGAGCGAAAGGCCACAGGCTGGTGACGCGGACGCTCGTCGGCAAGGAGCTGATGGACGCGCTGCGGGCGAAGATCGACGAGGAGGCCGCGGAATACGACGCGGCCGTCGACGACGAGCACGCGGCGACGGAGCTCGCCGATCTGCTCGAGGTCGTCATGGCGCTGGCCCGCCGGCGCGGCTTCAGCGAAGCGCGGATCGAGGAGCTGCGGGCGGCAAAGGCCGCTCAGCGCGGCGCCTTCGACCGGGCGGTCTTCCTGATCTCTGCGGAATGACCGGTTCCAGCGGCGGCGCCGCGCGGGTCAGCTCCGGACGTAGATCGTGGCCTGGTCGTTCGACCAGATCTTGCGATAGCCGGCCGCGGTGATCTGATCCGGCAGCGTGGTGTCCAGGCCGGAAGGTTCGAGGACCACGTATCCGTAATCCGACGCCAGCTCGGTCGGGAGCTGGTCGAAGCCCAGGAGCCGGCCGCCTTCGGTGTGGATGCTCAGCTCGGGCTGGAGGGAGATCGACGTCTCGAGCGCGCCGGTGAAGACTCCGATCGGAACGGACGACCACTGCTGGAAGCTCGAGGCGATGTGCAGCACTCGCGTCGAGGGCCCGAGCCGGCCGGCGTCGATCTCGGAGCGCAGCTCATCGATGACGGCCTGTTCGTCGGGATCGACGATCAGGCGCGGATCCGGGTAGCCCTCCCAGTATCCGTATTCGGCCTCGCGGAGGGCCAGCCCCAGCGATTCCGCGCCGCGATGCTCGCCGATCAGGTCGTCTTTGACCAGGGGCCCGGGATACGTGTACATCGTGTCGAACAGGAGCGCGGCCAGCACGATTGCCGTGAGGGCGCCGAGCTTGCGCAGCCGCATGACCGCGGCGATGCCTCCCGCGGCGCCCAAGGCGAGCATGACCGGCAGCCAGTACCCGATCGTCTTGGGCACCTCGTAATGCACGGCCTGCTGCGTGAGCGTGTCGTATGCGACCAGCGACGAGGCCGTCCATGCCGCGACTCCGGCGGCCACACCGCAACCGACCACCATCCAGCCGCGGCTGGCGTGCGACAGCCCGATCGCCATCCCGACGGCCGTTACCAGCAGCAGCCGCGGGAACACATTCCAGATCTCGGACCACGGATCGGCCGTCGACAGCTCGGAGCCGGGCAAAATGTGCTGGCGGGCGACGATCAGGCATGCCCATATCACGAACCCAAGCAGCGCCAGCTTCATCGTTCGGGGCGTCGCGACCGTCCGGGAGAGGCGCGCTATCGCCGGCAGGGCCGAACCAACGGTCGAGACAAGCCAGGCCAGCGTGTACGCGACGGTCACGCCGGCGACGATCCAAAGCACGCCGGTCCATGACGGCGCGTCGATGCCCATCATCGTCACCGCCTGCGGAACCGCCATGAAGGCCGCGGCGCCGAGCGCGGGGATCAGCAGCGGGGTCAGGCGGCGCGGCTCGAGGACCAGCATTCCGAGCGCGGCCGCGGCGGTGACGATCCCGATCAGCGGATGGACCAGGATCGTGGCCGCGAACGCCGCGGCAAGCGGCAGGTTCGGCCGCCGGTAGCCGACAGTGTCATGCGCGTCGGGCGCTGGTTCCGCCTTCGACCGCGCCGCGCGAAGCTCGAGTGCCACCACCGCCAGCGCGTAGGCCGCGAGCGGAAAGGCGGCCACGGTGCCGCGAGTGTCAGCCAGTCTCATGAAGGTGAACGTGAGCGGGAACGTCAGCAGCACCCAGAAGCCGGCCGCCGCCCCGAACAGGTGTGAGGCGAGCTGGCGCATCGAGAGGGCCATCAGGATCGTCAGGGGCAGGGCGAACGCGGCAACCGCGAGGATCGCTTCGAGGTTGGCGATCGTGGTCAGGTCCGAGAGTAGGCCGACGTACCCGAGCATCAAGCGCGACGGCCCGTAGATCGGGGAGGGCGACGTGGTCAGCGTGGCGAAGCTGCCGAAGACGCGGGCATGCTCCACCGGCGCTACGTGGTTCGGCAGCACGTCGACGAACGGAGCCGCGGGCGACGCCAGCTGGATGATGAGCGGCCCCGCCCAGACCAGGGCGACCAGGAGCCACCAGGCGGCGGGGCGGCGGGCCCGCAGGTGAGGCACGAAAGCGATCAGGGGCCGCGACTCGCGGGTGACCGCATACGCGGCCAGGGCTGTGAGATGAAGCGCCAGCAGCTCCGGCCAGCCGAACAGGCCGAAGCTGCCCAGAAGGAAGAGCGTCGCGACGTCCAGCACGACGGCCGCCGCGAACCCACCAAGGATCAGGTCCGACGGCGAGCGGAAGGCCGGCGTGCCCAGGAACCGCAGCACGATCGCGCCGGCCAGGACGTTGGCCGCGGTGGCCAGGAGGACGAGGACGGCGGCGGGCAGCGTGTAGGGGATCTCGGACAGAACGCCGTTGAATGCGCCGCCCCAGTCGAAGCTCCACTCGGCCGAGCCGCTGACTTCGCCCAGGCCGATGGCGAGGACGGCCGCGCCGAAGAGAAGGGCGATGCTGACGGACTGCACCTGCGGGCTGCGGCCGATGAGGCGCTCCAGCACGCGGCGCGCTTCGAGCAGCCGGTCGGGCGCGGGCGCATCGTGGGTGTCGTTGGGCTCCGTCACGGCGGGGATTCTCGCACAGCGAACCGGCCCGGGTCGCTCGACGGCGAATGTCGGCCCGCGATCGAGGGTCCACCCCGACGCGGCGCCGCCGCCCGGCCCCTAGCATCGCGTCGATGACTCGGGACATCTGCCCGCAATGCGGCGCCTGGCTGATCCTCGCCGAAGTCAAGTACGTGTCCCGGGACGCCCGTCCTTATCGGGACACAGGAAGCTGCCTGGTCTACGAGTGCCCGGCCTGTCGGGCCGTATTCGAGCGCTGGACGCGCGACGACGAGCCGCTCCGGCCGATGGCCCACGAAAGCCTGTCGTTGCGGGCTCGGGTGGCCGCCAGGCGGCACGTCTCGGAAGTCTGAGCCGGTTCCGCCGCCGTCGGCCTCCGGCGACCGGCCGGCAATCAGACGCGGCTACAGTCCGGCGACCGCATCCATGTCGGGCGGGCCAAGGCGCCATTCGGCCGCGGCGACGTTGGCCCTCACCTGATCCGGCGTCGACGCGCTGGCGATGACCGAGCCGACGACCGCCTGGCTCAGCAGCCATCCGAACGCCAGGTCGAGGAGCTTGTGTCCTCGTTCGACGGCGAAACCGTCGAGCGCGTCGATTCGCGTGAAGTTGGCCTCAGTCAGGATCTGGCGCGCGCGCGGGCTTTCGGTCAGCCGGCCGGCGCCATCGCCGGAGCGCTTGTACTTGCCCGTCAGGAAGCCCGACTCGAGCGGGAAGTAGGGGATGATGCCGAGCCCGAATCGCCGGCACGCCGGAATGACTTCGGCCTGGATCTCGCGATTCAGCAGGTTGTAGTGCATCTGGGCCGAAATGGGGCGCGCCAGGTGGTCCGTGCGAGCGGTCCAGTCGGCGTCCGCCATCTGCCAGGCGGCGAAGTTGCTATGCCCGACCCAGCGCACCTTGCCGTCGCCGACCAGGTCGTCCAGGGCGCGAAGCGTCTCGTCGATCGGCGTCTGCGCGTCGGGAACGTGGATCTGGTACAGGTCGATGCAGTCGGTTCCGAGGCGGCGCAGGCTGGCTTCGGCAGCGCGAACGATCCACCCGCGCGAAGCTCCGCGGTCGTAGACCGACTCGCTCATGGGGTGCCCGAACTTCGTCGCCAGAACCACGCCCTGGCGGCGTCCCGCCAGGACCCGACCGAGCTGGCGCTCGGATGCGCCCGTACCTTCGTCGGAGCCGCGGCCGTAGATGTCGGCCGTGTCGATGAACGTGACGCCGAGTTCGAGCGCTTCGTCGAGGACGGCTCGGGCCGCCCGGTCATCGAGCCGGCCGGCAAAGTTGTTGGTGCCGAGTCCAACGGCGGAAACGAGCAGGCCCGAATCGCCGAGCCGCCTGTACTCCACGGGCCACCTCCTGGGGGAATCGTCGGGACCGAGTCCGGCTCCCGATCTCCAGCCTAGCGCGTGACCGAGCCGGACGCAGATGCGCCGAATCCGGCCGTCGTCCACGCCACCGGGCGGTCCGTTCGGACGGTGGGTCGCTGCGATCCGTAGAATGTCCGCCAACCAGCCCGGGTCGCGCGAGCGAGCGAAGTAGAGGCGGAGGCGAGATGGCGACAACGCAGATCGGACGGGCCGGCGACGACGAGGCAGCCAGATCGGCCCTGGGTCAGCCGCTCCTGGGACTGACTTTCGACGACGTCCTGCTCATCCCACAGTATTCCGAGATCCTCCCCGGCGACGCCAGCGTGAGAAGCCGATTCTCGCGCCACATCACCCTCAACACGCCGGTCGTGAGCGCGGCTATGGACACGGTCACAGAGGACCGGATGGCGATCGCGATCGCCCTGGAGGGCGGCATCGGCGTCGTCCACCGCAATCAGGCGCCGGAGCGCCAGGCCGAGGAGGTCGCGGCCGTGAAAGCGGCGCCGGTTCCCGAAGGCGCCACGCTCGCCAACCTGGATTCGCGCGGGCGGCTGAGGGTGACCGCGGCCGTCGGAGTCGGGGCCGATTCGGTGGCTCGGGCGGAGGCGCTCGTTCGGGCCGGCGTCGATGCCCTGGTCGTGGACACGGCCCACGGACACACCCGCAACGTCATCGACGCCCTGCGCCGCTACCGCGCCTCTTTCGGAGATTCGATCGATCTCGTGGCCGGGAACGTGGCCACGGCCGAAGGGACGGCCGCGCTCATAGAAGCCGGGGCTGACGGCGTCAAGGTCGGCATCGGCCCCGGCAGCATCTGCACCACTCGGATCGTGGCCGGCGTCGGCGTTCCGCAACTCACCGCCATCATGCTGTGCGCCGCCGCGGCTCGCGCCGCCGACGTCCCGATCATCGGCGACGGCGGGATTCGCTACTCCGGTGACATCGTCAAGGCGCTGGCCGCGGGTGCGGATTCGGTCATGCTCGGCCGGCTGCTGGCCGTGGCGGAGGAGAGCCCCGGCGAGTCGGAGCGCGTCGGCGGGCGAGTTGTCAAGGAATACCGCGGCATGGGCTCGCTCGGGGCCATGTCCGCCGGCAGCGATCGCTACCCGCAGGTGGATCGCCACAAGCTCGTCCCGGAGGGCGTGGAGGCGCGCATCTCCGTCGAGGGGCCGCTGGCCGGGATCCTCTATCAGCTCATCGGCGGCACGCGCGCCGGCATGACCTACTGCGGCGCCGAATCGATCGCGGAGCTGCGGGCCCGGGCCCGCTTCGTCCAGGTGACCCATTCCGGTCAGATCGAGAGCCACCCCCACGACATCGAGCTGGCTCGCTCCGCGCCGAACTACCCGTAGGCGGGAAGAGAGCGGCCGCAGGCGGCATAGACTCTCACCGTGACGCCAGACCTCGAAGCGACGCTCAAGCGACTGCCCGACCGGCCGGGCGTGTACCTGATGAAGGACGCCCGCGGCACGGTGATCTACGTCGGCAAGGCCCAGAGCCTGCGCAACCGCGTGCGCAGTTACTGGCAGAAGCAGACCGGCGGCGGTGAGAGCCAGCTGATCCGCAGCGTCATCGACAAGATCGCCGACCTCGAGTACACGATGACCGACTCGGTCAGCGAGGCGCTGCTGCTCGAGATCAACCTGGTCAAGCGCTACCGGCCGCGTTACAACGTCCGGCTCAAGGACGACAAGAGCTACCCGTTCATCAAGATCACCCTGGGCGAGGACTTTCCCCGCGTCGAGCGGACGCGCAAGCTGCCGGCCGACGGCAGCCGGTACTTCGGGCCGTACGCCTCGGCGAGCAGCGTGGACGAGGCGATGAACCTGATCCGGCGCCTCTTCCCGTTCCGAACGTGCGCCCTGGACATCCACGAGGGTCGGAGGGCGATCGAGCGGCCCTGCCTGCTGTACCACATCAAACGCTGCCAGGCGCCCTGCGTCGGCTACATCTCGAAGGCCGACTACCGGGCCCAGATCGAGCAGATCCAGCTGTTCCTCGAAGGCCGCCAGGAGGTGGTGGCGCGGGAGCTGGGACGGCAGATGCAGGCGGCTTCGGAGGCGACCGAATACGAGCGGGCGGCAGCTTTGCGCGACAAGGTCCGGGCCATCGAACGGACCATGGAGTCGCAGAAGATGGCCGCCCACGCCACCACCGAGGAGGATGCGCTCGGTCTGGCCCGCGAGGACACGCAGGCGGCCGTGCAACTCTTCGCGGTTCGCGGCGGGAAGATGGTCGGGCGCGACGTCTTCCTGCTCGACGCCCCGCGCGAATCCGACGACGCCACGGTCCTGGCGGGATTCGTGCAGCAGTACTACAGCCGTGCCACCAGCGTCCCGCCGGTGGTCCTCGTGCCCGCTCTCCCCGACGACGCCGCGGATCTGGAGTCGATGCTCTCCGACAGGCGGGGATCGGCCGTCCACCTCCACGTCCCGCGGCGCGGTGCCAAGAGAGATCTCCTGGCGCTGGCCGAGCGCAACGCGACGGAGACGCTGGCCCGCGAGCATGCCCGCTGGCTGGCCGACCACGGCAAGACCCTGGCCGCGCTGGAGGAGCTAGGCGACGCCCTGGACCTGCCGGCCGCGCCGCTTCGCATCGAGTGCTACGACATCAGCAACTTCCAGGGCGCGCAGTCGGTCGGCAGCATGGTCGTCTTCGAGGACGGCCGGCCTCGCACCGGCGAATACCGCCGTTTCCGCATCAAGACCGTCACCGGCGCGAACGACTACGCCAGCCACCAGGAGGTGCTGCGGCGGCGCTTCGTCCGGGCCAAGGCGGGCGACGAGGGCAGCGAGGAGGAGTTGCGCTGGCGCCTCCCGGACCTGGTCGTGATCGACGGCGGAAAGGGCCAGCTGGCGGCGGCCAAGGAGGTCCTCGACGAGCTCGGCTACCACGATCTGGCGGTGGTCGGGCTGGCCAAGGAGCGCGAGGAGATCTTCCTGCCGGGCCGCGAGGATCCGGTCCTGCTGCCGACGACCTCGCCCGCCCTCTACATGATGCAGCGCCTGCGGGACGAGGCCCACCGCTTCGCGATCACGTACCACCGGGCGTTGCGGGCCAAGGCGGCGACCCATTCCGCCTTCGACGACCTGCCCGGCGTGGGTCCCAAACGGCGGGCCGCCCTGCTGCGAGTGTTCGGCTCGGCCAAGCGTGTGCGGGAGGCGCCGGTCGAGCAGATCGCCGCGGTGCCGGGCATCGGCGCGGCGCTCGCGGCCCGCATAAAGGCCGGCCTGGAGGGGTAGGGGACCGCGGGCCGAGCAAGCCTGTGCCGCAGCCGCCGCGCGCGGCTCTGGGCTCCCTGCTATCATCCCGCCTCGTGCGAAGACTTGTCCCCCTCCTGATCCTCATCCTTGGCGCGATCGCCATCTACGTCGACATCCCCGGCTCCCAGTTCGTGGTGTTGAGCAACATCAACGGCGGCATCACCCAACCGCTGCACACGAAGCTGAGCCTGGACGTCAAGGGCGGCTATTCGGTCACGTACCAGGCGCAGCCCGTGAAGGACCCGACGACCGGCATCGTGAGCTATCCGGACTCGGGCGCCATGTCGACCATCCAGGGCATCATCGAGAGCCGCATCAACACCACCGGCACACTCGAGGCCGTGGTGGAGACACAGGGCACGGATCGGATCGTCGTCTCGGTCCCAGGTGCCGCCAACCCGGAGTCGATCAGAAGCCTCGTCGGCGCGTCCGGGTCACTGAGCTTCATCCCGCTGGACCGCACCACGTACGGCTATGAGGACACGACGGCCAACCCCGCGACGGCCGTTGCCGGCACAACGTCACCACCCGCCGCCGGCACCGAGGTCACGCCCGCGATGGGCACGCCCCTGTTCTCAGGCAACCAGGTGGACGGTAGCCAGGTCCGGGCCTTCCTCGACACATCCAAGACGCCGGCCGCCTGGACCGTCACTCTCGGGTTGAAGAGCACCGCAACGACCATCTTCTCGACGTGGAGCAGCGCCAACGTGGGCAGCTACTTCATGATCGTGATGGACGGCAAGGTCGTGGAGACGCCGTACATAGCCCAGGCGATCACGGATGGCACGGCCCAGATCAGCGGCAACTTCACGTCCACTACCGCCAACCAGCTGGCCACGGTCCTCAAGTACGGTGCCCTCCCGTTCCCGCTGACGTTCCTGACCGACTCGGACGTCCCGGCCACGCTGGGGCAGAGCTTCCTCAATGAGACCCTGCTGGCCGGCGCCATCGGCATCGGGCTGGTGCTGCTGTTCATGCTCGTCTACTACCGGCTGCCGGGCGCGATCGCCTGCATGGCGCTGGCCTACTACGCTCTGGCGGTATACGCCATGTTCCGGATAATCCCGGTCACGCTGAGCCTGGCGGGAATTGCAGCTTTCGTGCTCTCGGTAGGCATGGCGGTCGACGCCAACATCCTGATATTCGAGAGAACCAAAGAGGAGCTCCGTGCCGGCAAGACGTTGAGTTCCGCCATCGAAGCGGGGTTCAACCGGGCCTGGAACTCGATCTTCGACTCCAACATGTCGTCACTGATCACGGCCAGCATCCTGTATCTCGGGCCGGGTTCGGCGCCGGCGATCAAAGGCTTCGCGCTGGTCCTGATCATCGGTGTGGCCACCTCGCTCTTCACTGCCATCACCGTCTCTCGAACACTGCTCCGGGTGATCGTCAAGCAGAACTTCGCCGCGAAGGCCTGGTTGTTCGGCGTGACGGACGAGGAGTTCCAGGCTCGGGCCCTGCCCGCTCGCTATCGCAGGGAGGCCCGCGGTCGTGTTTGACATCATCGGGAAGCGGAACTGGTTCTTCCTCTTCTCGGGCCTGATCGTCGTGCCCGGGCTGATCTTCATCATGCTCACGCCGCTCACCAACGGCAAAGTCGGCCTCCAGTTCTCGGTCGACTACACCGGCGGCACCGAGTGGCAGGTCCAGTTCAAGAACGTCAATGCCTCCGCGGACGAGGTCAAGGCCGTCTTCGTTCAGAACGGCGTCTCGGACGCCCAGGTGAACGAGGACACGGCCAACTACTTCACCGTCCGGACCAAGCTTGTCAATCTTTTCCCGCAGCCGACCGAAGCTCCGCCGACGGCAACGCCGGCCGCCTCGGCCTCGGCCAGCGCCTCCGTCACCCCCAGTGCGTCACCATCGCCGAGCCCGACGCCGACTGCGACCCCTGGCGCGACGGCCAGTTCCAGCGCGTCGGCGGGCGCCGGCGTCTCGCCCAGCGCATCACCCTCGGCCAGCCCCACCGCGAGCCCTACGGCTTCGCCCACGGCCTCTCCGAGCGCCAGCGCCTCCGCGTCCGCGACTCCCAGTCCGACTCCGGCACCGGTCCTGACCGGCACCGGCCAGAACGGCAAGGCCTGCGCCCGGCAGCTTCCGACCGTGGGCAAGCTCGCCACGATCGCAGCCGCTCTCCAGGCCGATCCCAACCTCGGACCAATCTCCTGCACCGGCGCTGAGACCACCGTCGGTCCGATCGTCAGCAGCGACCTGATCGTCAGCACCCTCCTGCTGATCCTCATCGGCTCGCTCGGCATCCTGATCTGGGTCGGCATCCGGTTCCACAGCATCAAGTTCGGCGCCACGGCCCTGGCGGCCCTGCTGCACGACGTCATCGTCGTCGTCGGCAGCTTCGCGATCATGGGGACGCTCTTCGGGGTCCAGATAGACTCGCTCTTTGTCACGGCCATGCTGACGGTCATCGGGTTCAGCGTTCACGACACGATCGTCGTGTACGACCGGATCCGCGAGAACAAGGCCCGCCACGCGGGCGAGCCGTTCGACCAGATCGTCAACCACTCGATCCTGCAGACCTTCGGGCGGTCGATCAACACGAGCTTCACCGTGGTCCTGACGCTGACGGCCCTGCTCTTCTTCGCCGGCGCCTCCGTCCACTACTTCGTGCTGGCCCTGCTGATCGGCATCATCTCCGGAACGTACTCGTCGATCTTCAACGCCAGTCCGCTGCTCGTGGTCTGGCAGCTCTGGGACGACCGCCGTCGAGCCGAACAGATCGCCCTGGCGCGCGGATCGCGTCGCAGCAACGCCTGATCCACGCTCTGCGGCGTTCGGGGCCGCTTCGCGAGACCCGATAAGCGCCGGATACGTGGGCGATGAGCCCGTCATGGCATCCTGAAGGCATGGTCGAATCGCTCTACCAGTGGGTGCCGCCTCGAGACGTAGTCGTGTCCGCGGATTGCCTGGCCGTCGGCGCGGCGCGTGGCATCTCGGAGCGCATGGTGCGGCTGCTGGCCGCGCGAGGCGTCGCAGGAGCCGAAGCGCTGCGCCTCTTCCTGGCCGATCCCGAGGCGGGTCTCCACGATCCGCGGCTGCTCCCCGATGCCGAGGCCGCACTCTTGCGGACGGCGAAGGCGCGGGCGCGGGGAGAACGCGTCCTGGTGTACGGCGACTTCGACGCCGACGGGCTGACCGGGCTGTCGATCCTGGTCATAGCCCTCCGCCGCTACGGCCTCGACGCGGCCCCATACGCACCCGAGCGGCTCGGGGACGGCCACGGCCTGTCTCTGGGCGCCATCGAGCGGGCCGTTGCGGAAGGGCGGACCCTCATAGTCACGGCGGACTGCGGCACGAGCAGCGGCCCTGAGATAGACGAGGCGGCGCGGCGCGGCATCGACGTCCTGGTCACGGATCATCATCACGCGGCGACGTGGCCGTCCGCCGCCGTAGCCGTGGTCAACCCGCAGCGGGCCGACGGCGTCTACCCGGACCACGGCCTGACCGGGGCGGGGGTCGCCTGGAAGCTCGCGCAGCTCCTGCTCGACCCCGATGGCGGCGCCGGCCCTTCGGCGGCCGTCCGCGATCTGGCGGATCTGGCGATCATCGGGACCGTCGCGGACGTGGCGCCGATCCTGGGCGAGAACCGCTCGATCGCGCGTCTCGGCCTGGAGCAGCTGCGCCACACCGGTCGGCCCGGTCTGCTCGCTCTCTTCGAGCGCGCCGGGATCGCGACGGAGAAAGCGGTCCTCGACGACATCGGCTTCGCCATCGCGCCGCGGCTCAATGCGGCCGGGAGAATGGGTGAGGCGGCGCGAGCGGCACGGCTGCTGCTGGCCGAGGACGCAGCGGAGGCGGGCGCCCTGGCGGACGAGATCGAGGCCGCCAACACCGAGCGGCGGGGCCTGACCAGGAGCTACCTGGCCGAGGCTCGGGCGGCGCTCGGCCTGGCGGCCGCTCCCGGCGAAACCATCGACGCCGGCAAGGAGGCGAAGCTCGGCCGAGGCGTCGAACCGGCGGCCACGGCCGCCGGCGAGTCGAACGGATCGCTACGCCCGGCGCTGCTCGTCAGGGGCGACTGGCCCATCGGCCTGATCGGGCTGATAGCCGGCCGATTGGCCGACGAGACCGGCCGGCCGACGGTCGTCGCGTCGCCGATCGACGCGGAATCGCGCGTGCTGCGGGCGTCGTGCCGGGGCCCGCTTACCTGGAACCTGGCAGAGGCACTGGTCGCCTGCGAGGACCTGCTGGTCCGGCACGGCGGCCATGCCGCCGCCGCCGGCTTCGACATCGAGGCCGGCCGCTGGCCGGAATTCGAGCGCCGCTTCATGAGCCTCGCCGGGGCCGCGCCGCGGCGGTCCGGGCGCGCCGAACTGACGCTGGATCTGGTCTTGCCCGCGACCGACGTTGATTACCGTCTCGTGGGGGAGCTGGCGATGCTCGAACCCACCGGCCCGGGCAATCCGGCGGCTACGCTGGGCCTCACCGGACTGAAGGTGGTGAGAGCGCGTTCGGCAAGCGGAGGGCATACTCAACTAGTATTGGGGCGCGGGCGAGACGTACTCGACGCAGTCGCATTCCGAAGGCCGGACCTGGCCACGTCTCTCCGGGAGGGTGACCGAATAGACATCGTCGCGCGAGCGGCAAGCCGCCGCTTCGGAGGATTCGAGTCCATCCAGCTGGAAGTGCTCGACGTTGCGCCCGAGGGACAGCTCGCATCGTTGGCGTCCGCGTCGACCGTTGCCGGCACTGCCGCGTCATTGAGAGGGCCGTCTCAGGCATGACCGATCCCATCGTTCCGGCCAACGAACCGCCGCTGCGCAGGCGCTTCGCCGGAGGACGCACCAGCGTCGCCCCGGCCCTTTCCGTCGTGGGTCTGCTGGTCGCCGGCCTGCTGACCGCGCAGGTGTACATGCACTGGACGCCGACGCTCTCGACGGCGGCCACGCCCTCCCCGACGACGACCCCCGTGCCGCTCGTCAGCGGCGAAACGCCGACGCCCGCCCCAACCGCGACGGCCGTGACGAACCTCCAGATCTCCGTGCCAGGCACGCTCGTCTACTCCAAAGGCGGCAACCTCTGGGTCCAGAGCGGGACTACGGCGCGCCAGATAACTCAGTCGGTGAACGGGTCGCTGCAGACCCAGCCGGCGTTCTCGCCGGACGGCCAGTGGATCTACTACATCGACACGAGAACCAGGTTGGGGTGGGAGTACGACTGGACCTACCACAACGAGATCGCGCACTACACGCTCAACTACCCGGTCCTGTGCCGGATTCACCCCGACGGAACGGGTCAGAAGGACGTCCTCAGCTCTCTGGTCAAAGTCTCGGTGCCGAAGGCGTACTCGCCCGGCCTGAGTTTCTACTGGATCCTGGAGCCCTCGATTTCCCCCAATGGGGCGACGGCGGCGGTGATGTCCAACGGCCCCAGTCGCCCGCAGGGTCAGGACGTGGTGATCCACTACGTCAACCTGACGACCGGCAAGCTTGGGCCCGCGCTGCCGCTGAACTACACCCCGTTTCTTGGTCTGTCCGACCCCGCGTTCTCACCCGACGGCAGCATCCTCGCTTACACCATGGAGGGTCGCACCGGCTCGTACGTTCCCACGCCCAGTCTGTGGACCTACACCGGCGGCGTGGCGCACGAGCTGGCGGCCGGCTACCGGGCGGCTTCGTGGTCGCCCGACGGCAAGTACATGGCCGCCACCAGGGTCGCCGGCAACACCCTCAACATCGCCGTGCTGGACGCCAGGACCGGCAAGCTGGTCGATCAAGTGACCACGGACGGGGCGTCGTGGGCCCCGGTCTGGTCGCCGGACGGGGACAAGCTCGTGTACATGCACCTCAGCGGCCCGAACGTTGAACTGAACATGGTCTATATCTCCGGCACGGGACCGAACTTCACGTTCAAGATCGAGCCCAACCTGACGGACTACTCCGGCCTGGACGGGCAGTCGACGGCGGCGTGGTACGTCCCCGGCTTTGGACCGACTCCGGCCCCGAGCCCGACGGACACCGCGGGCGCGAGCGGCTCCGCAGCGGCGGCAAGTCCTTCTCCAACGGTCACGGCCCCGGTCATCTCCCCGAGCCCTTCCTGAGGGATGGTCGCCCTCAGCTCGTCAGCGCGGCGATGAGTTCCTACCTGGATCGCATGGGGGCCCGGACGCGGTTTACGGGATCGGTGCTGTGCCTGGGCATGGATCCTGTTCCCGAGGCGCTGCCCGCCGGTTTCAGCCACGACCTGGCGGGCGTCGAACGCTTCTGCGAGGTCCTCCTGGACGCGGCGCTGCCGTACGCCACGGCATTGAAGCCGAACATCGCGTTCTTCGAGGCCTTCGGGTCGGCCGGCATCGCCGCCCTGGAGAGGCTGCGAGCCAGAGTGCCTGCCGAGGTCGTCTTCGTGGTCGACGCCAAGAGGGGAGACATCGGCACCACCGCCGCGCGCCAGGCGACGGCCCTCTTCGACGTCCTCGGCGCCGACGCGGTCACGGTGAACCCGTATCTCGGGTCGGAGGCAATCGAGCCGCTGATCGCCCGCAGCGACCGTTTCGCGTACCTGCTGTGCCGCACCTCGAATCCGGGTGCGGGCGAGTTGCAGTCACTCGAAGTAGCGGCCGATCCGGCCACCGGGGCGCCGCCCGAGCCGCTCTATGCCAGGGTTGCGCGGCTGGCGAGCGGTTGGGGCCCGGGCGGGACCGTCGGTCTTGTCGTCGGGGCCACGGCGCCGCTGGAGCTGGAGCGGATCCGCGCCATCGCGCCCGGGCTGGCGCTTCTGGTCCCCGGTGTCGGGGCTCAGGGAGGCGAGGTGGAACCGGTGATGCGCTACGGCCCGGCCGTCGCGCCGCCCGCCGGAGGGCGGCAGGGCGGGGGATTGCTGGTGAACGTATCACGGGGCATTGCCGCCGCGGCTGCCGGCGCCGAGGGATCGAGCGCCGTCGCCGAGCGGCTCGCGGCCGCGGCGGCCGAATGGGCCGCCCGCCTGAGCGTCCCGGCGTAGGCTGACGCAGCCGGTCGTGCCTGCGCCGGCGATTCCGCGCCTGGAACAAGCAACCGTGCCGTCATCCGGTGTCGCCGGCGCCTCCGATTTCCGGACCGACCGATCGCTATAGACTTAGTCGATGCGCAGCAAGGCGGATTTGGGCGAGAAGTCCGGCGAGTCGCCGGAGTCGCGGTCGGTCTCTGTGCCGGTGCGCGCAGGCTCGGCTCCAAATCAGCCGCGGTTCCAGAGCCGGCCGGACGGGCCGGCGGACGGAGGTGGGGGATTGGCCGCAAGTGCGAGCCGCGCTGCCGTCGACGCCGGCAGGGCACTTCGACAGGAGCAGGCAAAGCGCGGCGCCGGCGCCGACTCGCCGCCGCGTGAAGGCGCGGACGGCCGGCCCAGGCGCTCCCGGGCGCTCGATCAGCGGGTCGTGATCCTGAGCGGCCTTTCGGGCGCGGGCAAGACCTCGGCGACCAAGCTCTTCGAGGATCTGGGCTACACATGCATGGACAACCTGCCCGGCGAGCTGCTGCCCGCGCTGGCGGAGCTGGTCTCGGACGATCGGCAGCGCTTCGAGAAGGTCGCCATCGTCCTGGATGTGCGGGCCGGAGACGCGCCACTCGCCCTGGCCGCCATGCGCGGGGCGTTGGAGGGTCGCGGCATAAAGCCTCGAGTGGTCTTCCTGGAGGCGCGCGACGAGGTGCTGATCCGGCGCTTCTCCGAGACGCGCCACCGCCATCCGCTCGCGGGCCGGCGCGGCATCGCCGGCTCCATCGCCGATGAGCGCAGGCTGCTGGATCCCGTCAGGGCCGAGTCGGACATAGTCGTCGACACTTCGGATCTGTCGCTCCGCCAGCTCAAGGAGCGCATCTTCGCCCACCTCGCCGATGACGCGTCCGACGCCGGCATCGTCTTCCAGCTGATCAGCTTCGGCTTCAAGTACGGCGTGCCGTTGGAGGCGGATCTGGTCTTCGACGTTCGGTTCATGGAGAACCCGTACTACGTCGAGGAGTTGCGCCACCTCTCCGGCCTGACGCCGGCCGTGCGCGACTACGTCATGGGTCAGCCGATCGCACAGCAGTTCTTCGACTTCCTGGCCGGATTCCTCGATCTCACCGTGCCCGGCTTCAAGAGCGAAGGCAAGACCAGCCTGACCGTGGCGATAGGCTGCACCGGCGGCTACCACCGTTCGATCGTCATCGCCGAGCAGCTGCGGGCCTGGCTCGAGAAGCGCGGCTACGGCACCGTCGCCGTCTTCCACCGGGAGCTGGAGCGCGAATGAGGTTGCCTCGCCTCCGCAATATGGTCGCCGGCCTCAGGGGGTGGATGAGGCTCGGCGTCGGGGTCAAACGCTGGCTGGTGCTCGTCTTCGTCGGAGAGCTGGGCCTGGCCCTGGCCGGGGCCCTGTGGCTGCGCCAGGTCTACCGCGACTTCGAAGTCACCGGGCCGTCGCAGGCGTTCGTGTCCACCATCACTTTGCAGTTCCTGCCCTACGGGATTCGGGCCGTGATTGTGGGGACCGCGGGCGTGGCCCTCTTCGCGTTCGGGGCCTGGAGGATGGTCCGCGTCCTGGTGACGCCGTTCGTGCCGGCCGAAGCCGACCAGCCCCTGGTCGACGTGATCTATCAGAAGCGCTTCCTGGCCCGCGGACCCAAGATCGTGGTCCTGGGCGGCGGCACCGGCCTCTCGACGCTGCTGCGCGGCCTCAAGGAGCACACCAGCAACATCACGGCGGTGGTCACGGTCGCGGACGACGGCGGTTCGTCGGGCCGGCTCCGCGAATCGCTGGGGATACCGGCGGTGGGCGACATCCGGAACTGCATCGTCGCATTGGCCGATGCGGAGCCGCTCATGGGCGAGCTGCTCCAGTACCGCTTCCCGGGCGACGATGCCGAGGCCCTCGGCGGCCACACCATCGGTAATCTGCTGCTGGCCGCGATGGCCGCGGTGCAGGGCGGCGACTTCGAAGAAGGCGTGCGCAAGATGAACCGGGTGCTGGCGGTCCGCGGCCAGGTCGTTCCGGCCACTGCCGTCGCCGTCGTTCTGCACGCCAGCCTGGTCGACGGAACGGAGGTCGTCGGCCAATCGGAGATCGCCAGGTCGACCGGGATAGACCGGGTCTGGCTCACTCCGGAGGACGTCGTCGCCTGCGAGGACGCGCCCCGTGCGATCGCCGAGGCCGATTTGATCGTCATCGGACCCGGCAGCCTATATACGAGCATCCTGCCAAGCCTTCTCGTGCCGGAGATCATCGCCGCGGTCCGCTCTTCGACGGCCCTCCGCATCTTCGTGTGCAACGTCGCCACCCAGACCGGGGAAACCCAGGGCTACGACCTGGCCGACCACCTGGCCGCGGTCGAGCGGCACACCAGCCCCGGGCTCCTCGACGTCGTCCTGGCCAACAACGAGTTCGGGGCCCGGCGGCCCGGCGCCTACCTCGCCGAGCCGGTCCGGCTGCGCTGGCCTCCGGCGTCGGTGTGGCCGCAGTCGAACACTCCTCGCCTGGTCCTCGACGACGTGGTCAACCCGGAAAACGCGCACCACCACGACTCGGCCAGGCTGGCGGCCGCGATCATCAAGATCTACGACAGCGAGGCGTACGGGCGCCGGCGAGCACGATCGGTACGGCCCGCGCGGACGGCGTGAACGGAGAGCCGGGCCTGGGGTTCACGGGAGCGCGAGTTTGACCACCGCGGAGCGCGATCTGGCTCAGGCGCTGCGGGCCGAGCTGGCCGCCATCGATCCGCCCCGACGCTGCTGCCGCCGCGCCGAGAGCCTCGGCCTCGTCGGCGCATTCGAGCCTCGACGCCGGTCCATCGCCCGTCTCGAAGTGCGTCTGCGCCGCAGCCGCGGCGAGGCCGAGGCGGCGATCGACCATGGCGACGGCCAAGGGCCACCCGCGGTAGGTGCGCCGTTCGATTGGGACCGGTCGGCGGAGCACTGCCGGGCGGCGTATCTGCGCGGCCGCTTCCTGGCCCATGGGTCGTTGAGCCTGGCCGGCGGCCGAACCCACCTGGAGTTCGTCGTCGGGGTCGATGAGGTCGAGCTCCTGACCCGCCGCCTTGGCGACCTCGAGCTGCCGGCGTCGTGGCGGGTGCGGCGAGGGCGCGGCGTCGTCACGTGGAAGAGCTCGGAGACCGTGGGCACGTTCCTGCGAATCGTGGGTGGGGGAGCGGCGCTGCTCGAGCTGGAGGCGCGCCAGGTGTCGCGTTCGGTGCGAGGAGACCTGAACCGCGTGATCAACGCCGAATCGGCCAACCTGCAGCGGGGAGTCGCCGCGGCGGCGCGGCAGCTTGAGGCGATCGACGCCGTGGAGGCCGACGGGCGGCTGGCCCGACAGTCGAATCAGGTCCGGCTGGTCGCCGCGGCCCGCCGCGAGGTCCCCGAGGCGACCTTCACGCAGCTCGCCGAGCACGTCGGGCTCCACCGCTCGGCCGTCCAGCGCGCGCTGGATCGGATCGAGTGGCTGGCGCTCCACGCCGACGAAGGAGTGGGCCGGCGGGATTCCTCGAGGCGGTAGCCGCGCGCCGTCGCGAGCGGGGCCGACTGACACAACGGCAAGGCCGTTAGGTCGCGGGCCGATGGGCCGACTGTCCCTCCGGCCATGGCCCTCGCTCTGTCATCATTGCGGGCATGAGACCTGTGATTATTGCCGCCAACTGGAAGATGAACACCACCCCCGCGGACGCAGGAGAACTGGCCGCGACAATCGCCGCCCGCACCGAGGAGCCGGGCGTCGTCCGAGTCATCTGCCCACCGTACATATGCCTGGCCGCCGTTCGGGACGCGCTGGCCGGCAAGAACGTCGCCATCGGCGCCCAGAACGTCCATCACGAGCAGGGCGGCGCCTATACGGGGGAGATCTCGGCCGCGATGCTGGCCGGGCTGGCCACATGGGTGATCCTCGGCCACTCCGAGCGACGCCGCGACGAGTTCGAGAGCGACGAGCTGATCGGCAAGAAGCTTGGCCGGGCCATTGTCGCGGGCTTGCGCCCGATTCTGTGCGTCGGCGAGGTTCTCGCCGAGCGTGAGGCAGGTCGCGCCGTCGAGGTCGTGGCCACGCAACTGCGCGGCGCCCTGGCGGGCAAGGACGTCGAAGCGCTCACTTCCGCGGGCTTCGTCATCGCCTATGAGCCGGTCTGGGCCATCGGCACCGGTCGCACCGCGTCCAGCGCCGACGCCGCCGCAATGGCGGAGGCTATCCGCTCCACCCTCGCCGCGGACCTCGGCTGGGGCCAGGCGGCGGAAGATGTTCCGGTCCTCTATGGCGGCAGCGTAACCAGTGCCAACATCGGCGAGTTCCTCGCCGAGCACTCGATCGACGGCGGCCTGGTCGGCGGCGCGTCGCTCAAGCCGGACGAGATGGCCGGCATGGTTGCGCGCGCCGCGATAACAGCCAGGGCACGCGCGGCGGCCGAAGGCAAGCCGGCATGACGGCCGCGAGCGCCGGCACCGGGCGCCCTCGCCCGATCGTGCTGGTGGTCCTGGACGGTTTCGGCATCGGGCACAAGCCTTCGATCGATGCCATCGCCCAGGCCCACATGCCCAACTGGATCGAATTCCTGGAGCGCTGGCCGCACAGCTCGCTGGAGGCCTCGGAGGAGTTCGTCGGGCTGCCCGAGGGTCAGATGGGCAACTCGGAGGTCGGTCATCTGAACCTGGGCACCGGCCAGCCGGTTCTCCAGGACCTGCCGCGCATCGACAAGTCGATCTCGACGGGCAACTTCTTCAGCCGACCGGTCCTGCTCGAGCTGTGCGCGCGGGCGAAGGAGGCCGATCACACCCTTCACCTGATCAGCCTCGTGGGTCCCGGCGGCGTCCACGCCAACGACCGGCATCTGGTCGCCGTGGCCGAGCTGGCCGCTCGCGAAGGCGTGAAGCGGGTCCGGGTCCACGGGCTGCTGGACGGCCGCGACACACCGCCGCGATCCGCCATCGAGTTCGTGCCGGACCTGGAGAAGCGCCTGGCCGCGGTCCATCCGAACGCGAAGATCGCCACGATCGGCGGCCGCTACTACGCCATGGATCGCGACAAGCGCTGGGAGCGGACCGCCCGGGGCTACAACGCCATCGTCCACGGCGTCGCCGATTTCCACGCACCTTCCGCCGTGGCCGCCGTCGAGGCCGGCTATGCGCGCGGGGAGAACGACGAGTTCATCGTCCCGACCGTCATCGACGGCGTGGACCACGGCACCATCGCCGACGGCGACGCCGTTCTCCATTGCAACTTCCGCGCCGACCGGGCGCGTCAGCTCTCGCACGCCCTGGCCGACGCTGACTTCTCCGGCTTCGACCGAAACGCCGACGGGCCGGTGCCCAAGGGCATCCTCTACGCCACCATGACCGCCTATGAGGCCGATCTCCCGGTCAAGGTCGTGTTCGGCCCGGAGGTCGTGCCCTCACTCGCGGAGGCCGTCTCCAGGGCCGGCTGGACGCAGTTCCACGTCGCCGAGACGGAGAAGTACGCCCACGTGACGTACTTCTTCAACGGCGGCCGCGAAGAGGCATGGCCGGGCGAGGATCGCAAGTTGATCCCGAGCCTGAAGGTCGCGACCTACGATCTGCAGCCCACCATGGCCGCCGAAGGCGTCTGCGACGCCTTGGTGGCAGCCATTTCCGGGGCCAGGTACGACCTGATCGTGGCCAACTTCGCCAACCCGGACATGGTCGGCCACACCGGCGTCTGGGAGGCCACGATCAAGGCCTGCGAGACCGTCGACACTTGCCTGGGTCGTGTCGCCGACGCCGTCCTGGCCGTCGACGCCGCGGATCCGGCAGCCCCGGGTGCCGTGATGTTCATCACCGCGGACCACGGCAACGCCGACGAGATGAAGGACGAGGCCGGCAATCCGGTCACGAAGCACTCCCTCAACCCGGTGCCGTTCCTCGGTATCGGGCGGTACATGGAGAGCAAATGCCTTCGAGACGGGCGGCTCGCCGACGTGACGCCGACGCTCCTGGAGATCGGCGGCCTGAAGCCCTGGCCCGAGGTCACCGGCCATTCCCTGCTCGCCCCCAAGGACTGACCCGAGGCTCGAACGCGAGGCAGGGCCTCCCGGCTCCTCCAGCCGGGAGGCCGCGGTCCTGTGCTACCATGCCCCGGTCCGCCCTCCGGCGAAGCGCAATTGAGGTTGCAGCGAAACGTGAACCCACCTCTGGCTCTAGGCCAAGACCTGGTCGGCATCTTCCTGATGCTTGCCATCCTGTTCCAGGCGCGCGGCTCCGGGCTGTCCGCCACCTTTGGCGGCGACTCTTCCGTGTATCGCAGCCGCCGCGGGGTCGAGCGGCGCCTCTGGCAGTTCACGATCCTGCTGGCGGTCATGTTCTGCGTCTTCTCCGAGGCGAGCTTCATCCTGCCGCACTGATCCGGCGCAGGCGCCCGCGGACCAGGCGAAGGACAGTCTCGACAAGATGAAACGTCGTGACCGGCTTGCCGTATCCGCGCTGGCCTTGATGCTGGCCATCGTCGGCGCGGCGATGTTCGTGCCGACCTCCGCACCCTTCCCATCGCCCACGCCCGCGGCGCCGACTGCCGCTCCGGCCGTCACCTACCGCGAGGGCGTGGTCGGTCATCCGGTCTCGATCAACCCATTGACGGCGAGCACGCAGGTCGATCGGGACCTGGTTGCGCTGCTATTTCGAGGCCTGGTTCGCGCCGGCCCGAACGGCACTCTCCTGCCCGATCTGGCGCGTTCGTGGGCGGTCTCGTCCGACGGCCTGACCTACACCTTCACGATGCGCAGCAACGCGCGCTGGGAGGATGGCCAGCCCGTAACCGCGGCCGACGTCGTCTTCACCGTGAACCTGGCCCAGGACCCGGACTACGACGGACCGCTGGGAGGCTCGTGGGACGGGATCACCGCCACGGCCGTGAGCACCGACGTCGTCCGCTTCACGCTTCCCACGCCGCTCGGCGGGTTCCTGCGCCAGACGTCGCTGCCGATCCTGCCGCAGCATCTGCTGGCCCAGACGGACGTAACCGATCTCGCCACCTCGGACTTCAGCGGCCAGCCGATCGGCGACGGGCCGTACCGGATCGCGGAGATGGACGACACGCATGTCCTCCTGACGCGGGTCGCCGACGTGCCCGCGGCGAGCGATGGTGCACCCAGCGGGGCGACCGGGGGCGCATCGAACGGCCCTCCGGCCCCGGCCACCGCCGCCTCCGCCACCGCCTCCGCCGCCGCTCTGGCCACGGCCACGGCCACGGCCGAAGGGACGACCGCCGCTGCCACGCCTGCCCCCGAAGGCAACGTCGACAGCATCGAGCTGGTCTTCTTCGACAGCGAGGCCGCCGCGGTGGCGAGCTTCAAGGCGGGCGACATCGACGCGATAGGGGACCTCACGCCGACCTTGACCGAAGCCGCGGCGACTCGGACCGGCTCCAGAGTGGCCCGCTATCAGTCGGCGAGCATGTACTCCGTGGTGCTGAACCAGCGACCCGCGGCCCATCCGGAATTCGGGAAGTTGAGCGTCCGGCAGGGGCTGCTGGCCGCGATAGATCGAGTCTCGATCCTCAAGTCGGCCCTGGGCGGCCTCGGAACTGTGGCCGACGTGCCGCTCCCCAGCTGGTCGCCGTACTACCAGCAGGCGTCGGTTTCGGTCGCCGGTTACAACCTCGCCGGGGCCCAGGCAGATCTCGTCGCGGCCGGCTGGGCCCGCGCCGGATCGGGCTGGACGCTGCCCGGCGCCAGTAGCCCATATGCGCTCAAACTCATGAGCCCCAACGAAACGACGAACCCGGTCGCCTACGACATCGCCGTCCAGGTTGTGGCGGCGTGGAAGTCCCTCGGGATCGACGTCTCGGTTCAAACGTTCGATGCCGCCGACTACACCCAGAACCTGACCGCCGGAACGTTCGACGCCGCCGTGGTGGACTACCAGCTCGGGCTCGATCCGGACGTCAGCCCGCTGCTTCTGTCGTCGCAAGCAGCGCCGGCCGGCTCGAACCTGTCGGCCGTCGCCGACACGTCGCTGGATCAGCTTCTCACGGCAGCCCGCACGACCTCCGATCCGGCCACCCGCCAGACCGCGATCTCGGCCGTCGAGAAGTACGTCTCGACCAACGTCCTGATGCTGCCGCTGTGTTTCGCCGACTACGAATTCGTGCTGTCGGATCGCGTCCAGGGAGTCTCCACAAATGAGATTGCGGATCCCTCGGATCGTTACTGGGATGTGCTAGACTGGCGCCTCGCCAGCGACGGGTAACCCCGCTGCTGTGTGCGCCGAGGTGGCGGAATGGCAGACGCGCCGGCTTCAGGAGCCGGTGCCCGCAAGGG
>CAZGUS010000010.1:0-35660 GCA_964529245.1 uncultured Anaerolineaceae bacterium | reverse complement strand
GGGCGCTGCCGGCGTGGGATTCGATACCCGCCGACGAGATCGAACCCGGGCACTCCGCTCCGCCGGCACGGCCCAGGACCGAGATAACCGGGAGATCCGAATCGGAGACCGAGCCCGCGCGGCGGGCCGGACCTGCAGCCATCGGGCTGCGCATCCTCCAGGTAAGCGAGATCACCCGTGCCGTGCGCGACTCCGTTCGCGCCGTCGATGGATTGCGGGACGTGTGGGTCGAGGGCGAAGTCGGGCGCGTGACGGTCTCTTCGGCCGGCCATGCGTATTTCACGCTCAAGGACGAACGCAGCCAGCTGGCCTGCGTCTTCTTCCGCGACGACCGAGTCAGCTCGCCGTTCGAGCCCCGGACCGGTCTGCGGGTCGTGGTTCACGGCCGCGTGGACGTGTTCGAGTCCCAGGGCGTCTACCAGCTGTACGTGGCTGCGGTCCAGCCGTCCGGGTTCGGCGACCTGGCGCTGCGTTTCGAGGCGCTAAAGGCCAGGCTCGCCGCCGAAGGCCTGTTCGACACGGCGCGCAAGAGGCCTCTGCCGGATCGACCGGCCGTCATCGGCGTCGCCACCAGCGCCACCGGGGCGGTCTGGCACGACATCTGCCATGTCGTCGCGCGGCGCTGGCCGCTCGCCCGGCTCGTTCTTGCGCCGTGCCAGGTCCAGGGCGACGGCGCGGCCGCCAGCGTCGCGAGCGCGCTGGACAGGCTGGCTCGCTGGGGCGAGCAATGTCGCGCGGAGGGCCGCCCCGAGGACGCGCCGGCCGTGGTCATCCTGGCCCGCGGCGGCGGGTCGCTCGAGGATCTGTGGCCCTTCAACGACGAGCGCGTCGTGCGGGCGGTCATCGCTCATCCCGTGCCCGTCGTCTGCGGCGTAGGCCACGAGGTTGACGTGACCCTGGCCGACTTCGCCGCCGACGTCCGGGCTCCGACGCCGTCCGCGGCCGCGGAACTGGTCGTGCCGGACAGGGCAGAGATCGCAGCCGTGCTGCGTGAGCTTTCGCGGCGTGGCGGCGGCTACACGGCCCGCGTTCTGGCCGGCGCACGGGCGGAGGTCGGGGCGGAAGGCCGGGCACTCGAGCGGCTGCGCCCGTCGGCCCAGCTCGCCCAGGCCCGCGAGCGAGCCGGCTATCTGCTGGATCGAGCGACCCGGGCTCTGCGCGGTGAGATCGGCAGGCGTGCGGACGTCGAGCAGCGCCTCGGGTCGCGTCTCGGGCCGGTGCTGGCGACGCAGCTGGCAGCCCGTGGCGCCGCCCTCGAACGGAGCGCGGCGGCGCTCGCGGCGCTGGGCCCGCAGGCGACCCTGGACCGCGGCTATGCGATCGTGCGGCGCCGATCGGACGGGGCCATCGTTCGCGACCCGGCGGAGGCGCCGCAAGGCGAGCGTCTGGCGGTGCGGGTCGCCAGGGGCGAGGTCGGCGCTACCGTCGACGGCGGCGGTGCCGGCTGATGGAGGAACTGTTGTTCGCCGGGCTGCTAGTCTGCGGCGCGGTGGTCTGTTTCGCGATTTCGATCCGGGTTGGTATCCTGCTCGGGCTTCGACTGGATCGCGCCCTCGAGGCGCGGGCCGCGGCCGAGGAACCCGGGCAGACCGAGGAGGCAGGCGGCGATGAGTGACCAGGCTGCGGCGCAGACCGCCGACATCGGTTCGCTGACGTTCGACGAGGCGCTGGTGGAGTTGCAGCGGACGGTGGCGGAGCTCGAGCAGGGCGGGCTCGCTCTGGAGCGTTCGATCGAACTGTACGAGCGAGGCGTCGCCCTGCATGAGCGCTGCGCCGGGCTGCTCAGCCAGGCGGAACTGCGGGTTCAGCGTCTGCTGGAGCGCGCTGCGGGTCAACTCGCCGTCGTCGAGGGGAGGTCCGAAGAACAGGCCGACTAGCTGTAGACTGCCCGACAGACCATCAAGGCGGCGACCGATCGAGACGCCTCCGCAGCTAGGGCGACACGTTGGGGGGTTCGCCCGGGAGTGATGACTTGGCAATCCTGCCCACCCTGGAGGGCCCCAGCGACCTGCGCGGGCTCAGCTACGCAGAGCTGAACGGCCTCGCCGCCGAGATCCGCGAATACATCGTCGCAACCGTCTCCAAGACCGGCGGGCACCTGGGCTCTTCTCTCGGCGTGGTCGAGGTGGCCATTGCGCTGCATCGGGTCCTCGAGTCGCCACGAGACAAGATCGTCTGGGACACCGGGCACCAGGCCTACGCTCACAAACTGCTGACGGGGCGGTACGAACGGTTCGGGACGCTCAGACAGCTCGGTGGCATCGGCGGGTTCCCGCGCCGCGCCGAGTCCGAGCACGACGTCTTCGACGGCGGGCACGCCGGCACCGGGCTCTCCATCGCCCAGGGCCTCGCGACCGCACGGGACATCCGGCACTCCATGGAACGGATCGCGGTCGTGGTGGGCGACGCGGCGCTGATCAGCGGCCTCTCACTCGAGGCGCTCAACGACATCGGCCACCGCCAGACGCAGATGCTGATCGTCCTCAACGACAACGCCATGTCGATCAGCCCGACCGTCGGTGCCTTCAGCCAGTACTTCTCCACGCTCAAGCTCTCGAGCGCGTGGCAGCAGAGCAAGACCGCCTACGACCGAATCGTCGAGTCGCTGCCGGTCGTCGGCCGCCCGGCGCTGAGCCTGTCGCGCCGCATCCGGCGCATGGTCGTCAACTTCGCCCAGCCCGGCCAGCTCTTCGAGGATCTCGGGATCACGTACCTAGGAGTGATCCCGGGTCACAACATCCGCGGCCTGGAGCACATCTTCCGGGCCGCCCTCGAGGTTCCGGGTCCGGTCATCGTCCACGTCAGGACGCGCAAGGGCCGCGGCTACCGTCCGGCGGAGCGCGACCAGATCGCTTTTCACGGTGCCGCCCTGCCGCCGATGCCCGAGCTGGCCGAGAGCCACGCACCCGACCTACACAGCGGCGCCGGCCATCAACCGATGACGGGGCCGGCGCTGTCCAGGAAGGACAGCGGCATGCCGGCCCCCGGCAAGCCCGACGACGCGCCGGTCGAGCCCTCCGGCGACGGCAGCTCCGTTCCCGGCGGCGCAGACATGGGAACGCCCTCGGCGGCGGCGAGGGTCGCGGCGGCGGCGAAGCCGCCCAACTACACGTACTACTTCTCGACGGAGCTCATCGACCTGGCGCGAACGGACCGCCGGATCGTGGCCGTCACCGCCGGAATGCCGACCGGCACCGGCCTTCATGCGTTCCAGGCCGAGTTCCCGGATCGGTTCATGGACGTCGGCATCGCCGAGCAGCACGCGGTGGCGCTGTCGGCGGGCATGGCCCTGGCCGGCGAACGGCCGGTGGTGGCCCTGTATTCCACCTTCCTCCAGCGAGCCTTCGACCAGGAAGTGCACGACGTCTGCCAGAACGATCTGCCGGTGCTGATCGCCGTCGATCGGGCCGGCCTGGTCGGCGAGGACGGTACGAGCCATCAGGGCATGTTCACGCTGCCCACGCAGCGCCAGCTGCCGAACATGGTCATCGCCAGCCCGAAGGACGAGCAGGAATTGCGTTCGCTCGTCCGGACGGCCTTCGCCCAGGACCATCCGTTCTCCCTGCATTACCCGCGCGACCCCGGGTTCGGCGTCCCGGAGACGACTCCTCGGATCCTTCCGATCGGCGTGGGCGAGGTCCTGCGCGAGGGCACGCAGATCCTGATAGTCGGTTTCGGGCCGATCGTCGAGCGAGGCCGTGAGGCGGCCGCCATGCTCGAGAAGGCCGGCTGGTCGGTCGGGCTGATAAACGCCAGATTCGCCAAGCCGCTCGATCGCCAGCTGATCCTCGATCAGGCCCGCGGCAAGAAGCTGCTGGTGACGCTCGAGGAGAGCGTGGTCACCGGCGGGTTCGGAGCGGGCGTCCTCGAGCTGGTCGAGGAGGCGAGGCTGACCGACCCGGCCTATCGCGACGTGCTGGTGCGGATCATCGGCATACCGGCGGACCGGTTCGTGGACCACGGTTCGGTGGACGATCTGCGCAGCCTGCTGCGCCTGGACTCGGCCGGCATCGCCGCCCAGATCGGTGAGACGCTGGCGCGAATGCGAGCCACGCCGGCCGGCGGACCTGCTCAGGCGGCGGCAGCAGGGCGCTCCAAGTCGCCATCGGCCTGACGCAGTGCCGGGAGGGTGGGGTTCGGGGCCCGAGGTGGGCATCCCGCGCCTCAGCGCAGCACGAGATGATCCGGGTGTGACAGGATTGCGGGCATGAGCCCCGCCGCCCGCCCCACCAGACAGCGCCTGGACCAGCTCCTGGTCGAGCGCGGACTGGCCGAGACCAGGACCCGGGCCCAGGCGCTGATCCTGAGCGGCCACGTTCGCGTAGGCGAGGGAGAAGCCGCGCGCACGGACCGCAAGTCCGGAGATCTGGTCGAGACCACGATCGCGCTGGAGGTTGAGGCTCCGCCGCCGTTCGTGTCGCGGGGAGGCATCAAGCTTCGGGCCGCCTTCGACGCGTTCGGAGTGGAGCCGGTCGGACTCGTGTGCCTGGACGTGGGGTCGTCCACGGGCGGGTTCACGGACCTGCTGCTGCAGCGGGACGCCAGCCGCGTCTACGCCGTGGACGTCGGACGCGGCCAGCTGGCGGAGGCTCTTCGCCACGACGCCCGGGTCGTCTCCATGGAGCGGACCAATGCCCGCGCCCTCGGGCCGGGCAGCCTCCCGACGGCCGTGGATCTGGCCGTCGTAGACGTATCGTTCATCTCGCTCGACCGGATCCTCGGTCCGGTGGCGACCTGCTTCGGGCCGCTGGGCGGCATCATAGTGGCGCTCGTGAAGCCGCAGTTCGAGGCCGGCCGCCAGCAGGTTCGAGACGGCGTGATCCGAGATCCGCAGGTCCACCGCCAGACGCTCGAGGCGGTGGGCCGGCACGCTCTTCAGATCGGCCTGCGACTTCGCGACGCGGTGGCCTCGCCGATCACCGGACCGGCCGGGAATCGAGAGTTCTTCGTCGAGCTGGAAGTGCCGCCGGGCTACGTGCCCGTCGTGGGCGGTTCGGCCGAGCTGCCGGAAGCGTGGTCTCGAAAGTTCGGAGAGCTGGCGGGAGCATGACGCTCAATCGCATCGGCTTTGCATACAACCCGACCAAAGAGGCCGCCCTGGATCTGCGGGAGCGCGCCGAGGGCTGGTGCGAGGTGCGCGGCATCGCCCACTGGGCGGCTCCGGCAGGCGACACCGACGCGGTCGTTCGCGAGCTGGCCGACACCGGCGCCCTGGTCGTATTGGGCGGCGACGGCACTTTCCTGCGGGCGGCTCGAGCCGTCTCGGAGGTGGACGTGCCGTTGCTGGGCGTGAACCTGGGCAAGGTAGGCTTCCTCTCGAAAGTCGAGACCGATGAGATGGAAGCGGTCCTGGGACAGCTGGTTGCGGGCGATTTCGCCATGGAAGCGCGCATGGCCCTGTACGCCGAGATCCATCCGGCCGGCCGACCGGAGGCCAGCGAGAAGTTCTTCGCCCTCAATGACGTCGCGATAGCCAGGGGCTCGCTGGCGCGTGTCTGCCGCCTCGAGGTCGAGATCGGGCCGTCGCACCTGGCCACGTTCACGGCCGACGGCCTGGTGGTGGCCAGCCCGACGGGCTCGACCGGCTACTCGTTCTCGGCCGGCGGCCCGATCGTGGATCCGACCAGTCGCAACTTGATAGTCACGCCGATCGCGGGCTATCTCTCCGCGATCCGCTCCGTCGTGGTGAGTCCGAGGCACACCGTCCGGGTCCGCATCCTGGACGCCTACGATGTGCTGATGAGCGTCGACGGCCGCGAGGATCGACGGCTGTCGGTCGGCGACGTGGTCTGCGTGTCGGAGCTGCCGCGGCCGATCCGCTTCATCGAGCCGCGCGGAGCCATTCCGTTCTGGGACCTGCTTCGCCAGAAGTCGGAGCTGCTGCCCTCATGAGCGACGCCGCCGGAGCCGGGATCGACGAGCTCGGGCGCCCCGGCGCAGACGAGCCGGCGGCCGGCGCCGGCCCGGGCGCGGATCCAGGCGCGGACGGCGTCGCGGTTCCGGGCCCCGATGCCAGCGCGAACCGGCCCATGGCCGCAGGGCGTCTGGCCGAGCTGGCCGTCCACGACCTCGCCCTCATCGAGAAGCTCCGCATCCGCTTCGAACCCGGGCTCAACGTCCTCACCGGGGAGACCGGAGCCGGCAAGAGTCTGCTCATCGACGCCCTGGGGCTCGCCGTCGGGGCCCGGGCGGACACGTCGCTGGTGCGCCACGGGTCGGAGTCGGCTCGCGTAGAGGCTCTTTTCGACCGCTCGCCCGAGCCGCTGATCTGCGTTCGGGAGGTGTCGGCGGCGGGGCGGTCCACCGCCCGCATCGACGACGAGTCGGTCACGGCCGCGCGACTGGCCGGCGTGGCCGGTCGTCTGGTCGAGATCCACGGCCAGCACGATCAGCAGCGCCTCCTGGACGAGCGCTGGCAGCGCGAGCTTCTGGACGCCTTCGGCGGCCTGGAGGCGGAGCGCGCGGCCACCACCGCGTCGGTCGAGACCTGGCGTGCGAACCAGACTGCCCTGGCCGAGCTGGCCCTGGATCCGCGTGAGCTGGCCCGCCGTCTCGAGTTGCAGGAGCATCAGCTGGCGGAGATCGACGGCGCGAAAATGCGGGTCGGTGAGGCGGCCGAGATCAGGGCCCGTCTGTCGTCGGCCCAGCATGCGGAGTCGATTGCCCGCGGCAGCGGGGAAATCCACGATCTCCTGGCAGGGGAGGGGACCGGCGCCCGCGAGACCGCCGCCGAAGCCGCGCGGCGCGCCCGCGACCTGGCGAAGCTCGACGAGCGCTACGAGCCCATCGCCGAGCGCCTCTCGGGTCTCGCGGCGGAGCTCGAGGACGCGGCGGCCGAAGCCGCCACTCTCGCCGAGACCGTCGAACACGACCCGGCCGCGCTGGCCCGGCTGGAGGAGCGGCTCTCGGTCATCTACTCGCTGGAGCGCAAGTACGGCGAGGACGAGGCCGCGGTGATCGCCTACGGCCAGCGGGCGGCGGCCGAGGCGGACCGGCTGAGAACCCTCGAGGTATCGCGCGACGCGCGCCAGGCGGAGGCGGCGCGGCTGCTCGCCGTCGTGGCGACGGCCGCAACGGCACTTTCGCGGGGCCGCCAGACTGCGGCACAGCTGCTGGCGAAGGCCGTGGAGGACGCCCTCGGCGGGCTGGGCTTTCGCGAGACCAGCTTCCAGGTGGCCGTCACCCGCCGCCAGCCGGGTCCGGCCGAGCCGGCCGTCGAGGTCGAGGGCGAACGAGTGGCCTTCGATGCGTCCGGCGTGGACGCGGTCGTCTTCCTGATCGCCCCGAACCCGGGCGAGCCCGCCCGGCCGCTGGCCCGCATCGCCAGCGGCGGCGAACTCTCGCGCGTGGCTCTCGCCATCAAGCAGATCCTCGCCGAAGCGGACCACACCCCGACCCTCGTCTTCGACGAGATCGACTCGGGCATCGGCGGCCGGAGCGCCGAGCCTGTCGGGCGCAGCCTGTGGGAGCTGGCCCGCTCGCACCAGGTCCTGTGCGTGACCCATCTCGGCCAGATCGCCGCCTACGCCGACGCCCAGTTCCGGATCGAGAAACACCAGCGCGACGGTCGCACGGTGACCGAGGTTCACCGCCTCGGCGACGGCGAGCGCGTCGGGGAGCTGGCCCAGATGCTCGCCGGCGCGGAAGGCGGAGCCGGCGCTCGCGCGGGCGCCGAGGAGCTCCTCGAGCGCGCCGAGTCGTGGCGGCGATCGGCCCGGGGCGGCTGACATGGCCGGCGCTGCGGCGGACTCGACCGTGGGCCGCACGGATCGGCTGCAGGCGGCGATAGCGGAGTTCCTGGTGCAGGTGCGGGTCGAACGGGGGCTGTCGCAGGCGACGATTCGAGCGTACCGCGCGGACCTCCTGGACTTCGCCGCCAGTCGCGGCGCCGCCGCCGAGTGGAATGCCTCGGCCGACGTGGCGGTGCGATACCTCGGCATGTTGGCTTCGCCGGGCCGCGGCCGCCGCGCGCCGCTGCGGCCGACCAGCCTCCGCCGCAAGGCCGCTTCGCTGCGGGGGTTCTACCGCTTCTGCTACGCGGAAGGGCTGATCGCCACGGATCTGGCCGCCCGATTCGACCTGCCGCGCCAGCCGCGTCTGCTGCCCGAAGTTCTGACCGTGGACGAGGTCGACGCCCTGCTGACGACCGCGACCGACGATTCGGCGACGGGTATACGAGACCGCGCCCTGCTCGAACTGCTGTACGCCTGCGGCCTGCGCATATCCGAGGCCGTCGGACTCGATCGTGACGACCTGTCGCTCGAAGAGGGGTTGGTGCGCGTCATCGGCAAGGGAGATCGCGAGCGCCAGGTGCCGGTGGGAGAAGTCGCGCTGGGCTGGCTGCGCCGCTACATCGAGGAAGTGCGCCCGGCGTGGCTGGGTTCGACGGCGCTCCCTCTGCCGCGCGGCGGCCCGCTCTTCCTGTCCGTGCGCGGCGACCGTTTCGACCGGCGCCGGGCCTGGGAGATGCTCGTTTCGACCGCCCGCAAGGCCGGGCTCCCGAATGGCGTGAGCCCGCATACGCTCCGCCATTCATTCGCGACACACCTATTGGAGGGAGGCGCCGATCTGCGTATCGTTCAGGAGTTACTCGGGCATGCGAACATCAACACGACGCAGCTGTACACGCATCTGACCGGCGAACGGATAAAGGACGTCTACGCCCGCTCCCACCCACGGGCCTAGAGAGCCTGACGCCCGACGGTGGACGGGCATAGAAGGAGTCGAGGATGAGCTACGCGGAATCGCTGATGGCAAAAGACGAACACATCATCTACCGGGGCAGACAGCACTGGCTGGCGCCCGTATCCGACTCATTGCGGCCCATCGTGCTCGTTCTCGTGGGCCTGGTGATCTTCTTTCTGGCCGAACTTTGGAAGGCCAGCGGAACCGGTTGGGAGATCATGGCCGGCCTGAGCGCCCTGTTCATCATCGTCGGCCTTATCTGGATCGCGATCGTGGTGCTGACGTGGCGCTCCGAGGAGTACATCATCACGGGCCGCCGGGTTATCAAAGTGGAAGGGCTGCTCGACAAGAAGAGCGGCGACAGTTCCCTGGACAAGATCAACGACGCCGTCCTCAAGCAGGGTCTGCTGGCGAGGATTCTGCGCTACGGGGACCTCGAGATCCTGACCGCCAACGACGACGCAATCGACCGATACCACATGCTCTCCCACGTGGTCGATTTCAAGAAGGCGATGCTGAACGCCAAGAACGATCTGGAAGACGGCTACCGAGGCTCGGCCAGTTCGCCGATGGCCGCCGCCGCGCCCTCTGCGTCGAAGTCGTCGAGCTCGGATGACGTGACGGCCACTCTCGCGAAGCTGGCCGACCTGCGTGACAAGGGCGCCATCAGTCCGGCCGATTACGAGGCCAAGAAGGCCGAACTGCTCGGCCGGCTATAGACCCCACGAGCTCGCAGTAGGCCCAGGCGGGCGGCGCGATACGATACCGCCGCCCACCGGCCCCAGTCACCGAGGATCAAGCTTTGCCAGACATCGCCCAGATCGCGATATTCATGGGACTTTTCCTGCTCGTGTGCGGACCGGTGCACGAGTGCGCCCACGCCTGGACGGCATGGCGCCTGGGCGACGGGACGGCGAAGATGTACGGCCGAGTTACGCTGAATCCGGTGGCCCACTTCGATCCGCTGGGCGCGCTCATGATCCTGATCAGCTCCATCGCCGGGTTCGGAGTGGGCTGGGCCAAGCCGACGCCGGTGAACCCGTACAACCTTCGCGGTCGCTATGCCAGCACGATGGTGTCGGTGGCGGGGCCGCTGTCGAACCTGGGCCTGGCGATGCTCTTCGCCATCGCCCTGCGCGTGCTCTCGGGATCCTGGGCGGTACAGGGCCAGACCTTCCTCTACGACCCAACCTGGATCGGGGGGATCTGCGTCATCCTGTGGATCGGCGTGGAGCTGAACGTGATGCTGATGCTGTTCAACCTGCTGCCGGTGCCGCCCCTTGACGGATCGCACGTCCTGTTCGACATCCTGGATCCACGGACCGCGGCGCAGATCCGGCCGATGTTCGACCAGTACGGCATCCTGCTGTTCATCGTGCTGATCCTGCCCATCCTGCCCAACCAGACCAGCATCGTCGGCGTCGTCTTCGGGCATATCGGGTTGCCCATAATGGGGCTCCTCGTCGGCGCACCGATCGGCTGACGGCGTGCGCAGCTGGTGGGCCGCGAAGATCAGACGGACGTGGTCGTACGCTCGGGCGCGAGTGACGCCGTCTGAGCGCGACCAGCTGGCGGCGTGGCTGAGTCCCGCGCAGGCGGCGCTGTTCGACGGCATGCCGGTTCCGGATCGCCGCCACGGCCTGGACGTCGTCGCGACGCTGCGACGCGGTGGAACTGGCGACGCCGACCTTCTGATCGCGGGGCTGTTGCACGACTGCGCCAAGGGTCCTCGCGTCCGTCTCGTGCATCGCGTGGCCTGGTCGCTGGGGCAGCGTTATGGGTCGTGGATCTGGAAGCTGGCGAGCCACATGCCGACATTCGGGAACGGGCTGGAGCGGCTGCGCACACATGCCGAATGTTCGGCCGAGCTGGCTGCGGCGGCGGGTTGCAGCCCGCGCACTGTGGCGTTGATCCGCAGGGCGGAGAATCCGGTCGATGAGGCGGGCAGGCTCCTGCTCGCGGCGGACGAGGCGAACTGATGACGTCACCCGAGACGGCGTCTCCCGAGCGCGTGTCTCGCGCCGCCGCGCCGCGGGCCGCGGCTCTCGCCCGGCTGGGCTCCGCGCCGGAGGTCATGTTCGATGAGGGCCGGCTCGAGCGCGCGACTCACGTCCGAATGGGCGACTTCGACGGACCGCTGGCACTGTTGCTGGCTCTGATCGAGGCCCGCCAGCTCGACGTGCTGACGGTCCCGCTGGGCGGCCTGGCGGAAGCGTACCTGGACGCGCTCGCAACTCTGGAAGGCGATCGGCTGGGGAGCGTGTCGGGGTTCGTGGCCGTGGCTGCGCAGCTGATCCTGATCAAGAGCCGGGCCATCCTGCCGCGGCCGCCGAAGGTCGCCGCCGTGCCGCTCGACGAAGAGCCGGATCCCGAGGCGGAGTTGCGAGCCCGGCTCATCGAATACCGCCGCTATCGCAACGCGGGCGCCGCGCTTGGCGAGCGGCCGGGCGCCCGTCGCCTCTTCCGCCGCGACGCGGAGGTGGCCGCCCTGGCCGGCAAGGCCGGCGCCCGCCCGCCGGAGAGGCCGCCGCTGCCGCCCTCGGTTCTGCCCCGGGCACTGGACCGTCTGGCGAAGATCGTTCCGCCGGCACAGCCGGCCGCGGAGATGGTGGCCAGGACGATCACCCTGGCGGAGCGCACGGCGGTCATCCGCGCCGCGCTCTCCATGGCGGATCATGTGGTCCTGCAGGAATTGCTGGGCGGCGTGAATGACCGGGTCGTCGTGGCGGTCACGTTCCTGGCGATGCTGGAACTGTCCAAGAGGCGCGAGATAACCCTCGAGCAGGCGGAGCCGTGGGGCCCGATCGTGGCCCGCCGGGTGGTCGAGGGCGCGGCCGTCGAGGTCGACGCCGAGATCGACGAGAGTCTGGGTTCGTTCGCATGAGTTCGGAGGAAGTGACCGGTTTGGAGATCGAGGTCGGAACTCTCGGGATCGTCTCGGACGACGACGAGGTGGACGCCGTCGACGCGGAGGAGCCGGGCGGGGTGGACGCCGTCGCGGCTCAGCCGGGCGAGCTCACCGAGGCCCAGCTCGAGGCGCTGCTCTTCGTCGCCGAGAAGCCGCTGGCCCGCTCCGAGATCGCCCAGCTGGCGGGCGTGGACCGGGAGACGGTGGACGCCCGCGTCGGCGACCTGGCGGTCAGCCTGGCCGGGCGTGGCATCCGGCTCGTCGAGTCGGGCGAACGAGTGGAGCTGGCGACGGCGCCGGAGGCGGGCGCACTCATCGCGCGCTACGTCGGCGCCGACGCGCCCCGGCTGTCGTCTCCGTCGCTGGAGACCCTCGCCATCGTCGCCTATCGCCAGCCCTGCACACGGGCCACGATCGAACGAATCAGAGGCGTCGACTCGGAGTACACGATCCGGACGCTGCTCCATCGCCGTCTCGTCACCGAGCTCGGACGGTCCGAGGGGCCGGGACGCCCGATCCTCTACGGCACCGGCTTCGACTTCCTGGAGCGGTTCGGCATGACCAGCCTGGACGACCTCCCGCCGCTGGAGGCCCCGGTCGCCGAGCGCCTGTTCGCCCTCAGCGCCGAAGAGGAGGCGGCCGCGAGCGAGGCTGCGCCGGAGGCCGCGCCGGCGGGCGTTTCCTCGGCCGCGGCCAAGGCCGCCGATGCCGCGGCCGGCCCGGGGAACGGGGCCGCTTGAGATGACCCGCGAGCGGCTGCAGAAAGTGCTCGCTTCGGCGGGCATCGCGTCGCGGCGCTCGGGCGAGGACCTCATCCGCGCCGGCAGGGTCACCGTAGACGGCCGGCCGGCGATCCTGGGCGAGCAGGTCGATCCGGACTTGCAGCTCGTGCTTGTCGACGGCAATCCGCTCCCTGCGATCGAGCGACAGCGCTCGTACTGGATCCTCAACAAGCCCGCCGGAGTCGTCTCCACCGTGCGCGACCGCCACGCCGTGCGAACGGTGATGGATCTTCTGCCGGCCCACGCCCGGCGCGAGGCGCGCCTCTACCCCGTCGGCCGTTTGGACGAAGAGTCGGAGGGCTTGCTGCTCTTCACCAACGACGGCGCCTGGGCGGACCTGCTGCTGCATCCCCGCTACGGCGTCGAGCGCGAATACATGGTCGGGCTGGACCGCTCGGTGACCCGCCAGCAGAAGCTGGCGCTTCGCGACGGCATCGAGATGGAGGAGGGCCTGGCCCGGGTCGACATGCTGGAGGACGCCACTCCGGCCCAGGTCCGCAAGCTGCTGGACCTGGTGGAGCCGCCCCACGCCGAGTTGCGCTGGTATCGCGTGGTGCTGGCGCAGGGGTGGAAGCGGCAGATACGCCGCATGTTCGATGGCGTGGGCCAGCCGGTGCGGCGGCTCGTTCGGGTCCGAGTCGGCACGCTCAAGCTGACCGACATTCGCGCCGGCGAGTCGCGGCCGCTCGTCCATCACGAAGTCACGCAGCTCGCCTCGTGCGCGCGGCGGCCGACGACCACCCGCCCCGCCAGGCCCGGGCCGTCGCCCGAGCGGCCGTCCGGGCAGCCGGCCCCACAGACGAACGCGACCGCGAGTCGCGGTACGCCCGAATAGTCGGGGCTCGGGGACGGTATCCTCCGGGCCGTGAAGATCCATCAGTCGACCGAGCCGACCGTGCGGGGACCACGTCTCGTCGTGGCCGTCGACGGGCCGAGCTCGAGCGGCAAGAGCACCGTCGGTGCCGAGGCGGCCCGCCGGCTCGGATACCGCTTCTGCGACACGGGGTTGCTGTATCGCGCCGTGGCGTGGCTGGCCGTCGACCGCGGCATCGCACCGGATCAGATCGCGGCGCTGGTCCCGCTCGCCGGAGAGGTGGAGCTGATCGCCGACTCGCGCGGCCGGCTGCGCCATGTCGAGGCCGCCGGGCGCGACGTCACCGCCGAGGTTCGGGGCCCCGAAGTCGATCGGGCCGTTTCGGATTACTCGAAGGTCGCCGAGCTGCGAGCCGCGCTGGTGCCCAGGCAGCGGGCGATCGCCGCGAGCGGGGGAATAATCGTCGCCGGGCGCGACATCGGGACCGTCATCCTGCCCGACGCCGACGTCAAGATCTACCTCCACGCCTCGCCGGAGGAGCGGGCTCGGCGGCGTGCAGCGCAGCGCAGGGTGGAGGCGGACGGCACGGCCGCGAGCGGCATTCTCGAGGACATGCGCCGCCGCGACGCCATAGATTCCGGGCGCGAGACGGCCCCGTTGCGCGTCGCCGCCGACGCGATCCTGGTCGAGACGGAGGGAAACACGTTCGAGGAGACGGTGGCGGCCGTCGTCAAGACGATCCGCGACGCCGGGGCCGCTGCCGGAGCCGATCGTGGCCGGTAGCCGGCTACCGTTCTTCCCGCGGGCGTCCGGGGCGTTCCTTCGGTTTGCAGCCGCCTGCCTGACGCGGGTTGGCAGGGAGGGTTTTGAGAACCTGCCCGAGTCGGGACCGGCCCTGGTCATCTGCAATCACGCCTCGAACGCCGACGGGATGCTGCTGATGGCCTACGTCGTCCCCGCGATGAAACGGAAGATGGGCTGGCTGGGCAAGGAGGAGGCGCTGCGCTGGCCGGTCTTCGGCTGGGCGATGCGCCAGAACGGCGTCTTCGGCGTCCGCCGTGGCGCCGGCGACCTGGAGGCGTTCAAGCTCGCCAAACGCGTCCTCGACGAGGGCCGCGTTCTGGCGATCTTCCCGGAGGGCACGCGCTCGCCGACGGGATCGCTTCAGGAAGCCAAGGAGGGCGCCACGGTGCTGGCGGCACGCAGCGGCGCGCCGATCGTGCCGATCGCGATCGTCGGTTCGGGGCGCTTCTGGCCCAAAGGAAAGCTCCTGCCACGCCCACGCCGGCGCATGTCGGTCAGGGTGGGGAAGCCGTTCACGCTGGCGATGCCGAAGGGCGCCGACCGCCACGAGTCGCTCAGGGCCGCCACCGTCGAGATGATGCGCCACCTGGCCGAGCTCCTTCCCGAGGAACAGCGCGGCGTGTACGCCGGCGCGGTGGCCGAAGGAAACGGTGGAGGCGGGCATGGAACGCCGGCCGATCGATAGGCTCTTTGCCACGCTCGGTGTGATACTTAAGCACGATGGGTAACGTTCGAGAAGTCAGAATCGCCAGGCGCACGGGGTTCTGCTACGGCGTGCGCGAGGCAATCGACAAGGCCAAGGAAGCGGCGGCCGCCGGCAAGGTGACGCATACCCTCGGCCAGGTCGTCCACAACGAGGGTGTCATCGCCGCGCTCCAGGCCCAGGGCATCGAGACCGTCGACTCGCTCGATCAGGTCACCGAGGGCGCAGCCGTCGTGATCCGAGCCCACGGAGTCCGGCCCGACGTGCTTCGCAACGCCGAGTCGCGCGGGTTGGACGTCATCGACGGCACATGCACATGGGTGATCCAGGAGCAACGCGAGATCACGAAGCTCGTCGAAGAGGGCTACGTCATCGTCCTCCTGGGCACGCCGCGCCATCCCGAGGTCGTCGGGCTGCTCGGGTTCGCCCCGGACGCGATCGTCGTGGACGAGGAAGAGGACTGGGAGCAGATCCCGCGTCGCAAGAAGATGGCGCTGCTCAGCCAGAGCACGCAGCCGCCCTGGAAGTTCGAGAAGCTGGCCGCCTTCATGGTCGGCCGCTGCCACGAGCTCAAGATCGTGAACACCGTCTGCCCGGTCACGATCCATCGCCAGCAGGACACGATCGAGGCGGCCCGAGAGGTCGACGTGATGCTGGTGGTCGGCGGTCGATCGAGCGCCAACACCAAGGAGCTGACGCGTCTGTGCGGGATAGTCGGGACGCGGGCCATCCAGATCGAATCGGAGGTCGACCTCCAGGATGCCTCGGTCTTCGGCGATGCGGGGATCGTCGGGGTGACCGGCGGCACCTCCACTCCGATCGAGGACCTGCGTTGCGTCGCGGAGCGAGTTCTGCGGCTTGCCGGCACGAGCGAAGCCGCCGCGCATGCCGAGGAGCTGGCCAATTCGGCCCTGGCCGCGGCCGCCACGCCCGCCGGCCGGACGACCTCGCTGCCCGACCCGCTGCCGGCCATCGCACACTGACGCGGGGTCGCCGGGAGAGGCCCAGTCGCGCTTCGGGCGGCGCGGCCCCATAATCCGCACGTGACCCCACTTCCTGTCGTCGCCGTCGTCGGGCGCCCGAACGTCGGCAAGAGCACCCTGTTCAACCGCATGGTCGGCCACCGCGCCGCCATCGTGGAAGACCGCGCGCGAACCACCCGCGACCGTATCTACGGCGAGGCGGAGTGGAACGGGCGGCGCTTCATCGCGGTCGACACCGGCGGGCTCGAGATCAAGCCCGGCGACCCGATCGAGGAGAAGGTCCAGGAGCAGGCGCGCATCGCGATCTCGGAGGCGGACGCAATCGTCCTGGTGGTCGACTCGATCACGGGCCTGACTCCCGCGGACATCGAGGCGGCTGATCTGCTGCGGACGGCCAAGGCGCCGGTGCTGGTCGCTGCCAACAAGTCCGACAACGAAAAGCGGGAGCTCGAGGCGGCCGAGTTCTACGCCCTGGGTTGGGAGGAGACCTATCCGATCAGCGCCGCGCACGGACGCGGCGTGGCGGATCTGCTCGACGCCATCGTCTGGGCGCTCCCGCCGGAGAGCCCGCAGGAGATCGAGCGCAAGCGCCGCGAAGCCGAGGCCGACGACTGGGCCCGCGAGATGGCCGAGGGCCGGCTGGCGCGCATCAAGGACGGCGACGAGGAAGCCATCGAGATCGACGGCGACGAGGCCGGCGAAGACGGCCAGCCGAGCTTCGGCGACGAGGACCAGAAGGTCTCGATCGCCCTGGTCGGGCGTCCGAACGTGGGCAAGTCGAGCCTGTTCAACTCGCTGCTCGGCGAGGACCGCGCCATCGTGAGCGACATACCGGGCACGACGCGCGACGCCATCGACACCCACCTGACGTGGGGCCGCAGCGACATCGTCCTGATCGACACGGCCGGCATGCGCCGCCACGGCAAGGTGGCGAGCGGCCCCGACGCGGAGCGCTACTCGACCCTGCGGGCGCTCAAGGCCGTCGACCGGGCGGACGTCGCCATCCTGATCGTGGACGCCTTCGAAGGCCTGACCGCTCAGGACGCCCACATCGCCGGTTTCGTCGTCGAGGAAGGGCGCGGCCTGGTCCTGGCCCTCAACAAGTGGGACCTGCTGGCCGAGAAGACGGACCGCTCGTTCGACGAGTTCGCCGCGGCGCTGCGCAAGGAAGTGCCGTTCCTCGACTTCGCGCCGATCGTGTCGATCAGCGCCAAGACCGGCCAGCGCGTGGCCAAGGTCCTGGAGCTGGCGGTCGACGTCTGGGGCGAGCGCCGCAAGCGCGTCTCCACGCCCGAGCTGAACCGCGTCCTGCGGGCCGCCTCCCTGCGCCAGGCGCCGCCGGCCGGCAAGCTCGGCCCACCCAAGATCTTCTACGCCACCCAGGTCGCGGTCGCGCCGCCGACCTTCGTGTTCTTCGCCCGCCACGCCGACCAGGTCCATTTCAGCTACAAGCGGTTCCTCGAGAACCAGCTCCGCGCCGAGTTCGGTTTCGACGGCACGCCCGTGCGGCTGATCTTCCGCGAGCGGGCGAGCGATCGGGCGGGGCGAGAACGCGGCACCGCAAAGCGACGTCCGGGCGGGCCGCGCACCGGCAAGCCGCCGGCGGGGACGCGCTCGGCGTCGAGCGCCAAGCCGGGCCACGGCGTCAAGGCCAGCGTGCGCCGCTCGCCCGGCCAGCGCGGCCGGACCACTTAGCCGGTTTCGGCGCGTCGCGACACCCCGCGCCGGCGCCCGGCCGAACCCATCGCCCGGCGGTCGGGCTTCCCCAGTCTGGTATGCTTTCGGCCGATCGGGGCGTGGCGCAGCCTGGTAGCGCACCTGAATGGGGTTCAGGAGGCCGAGCGTTCGAATCGCTCCGCCCCGACCATCTCCCAAGCGTGAAACGGGCCTCGGAGGCGACTCCGGGGCCTTTTCGTTCTCGCCCTGGCGATGACTACCGGTTCGGCGGCGGATGTCGGACGGAGCCGAGCGACTTGACCATCGTCAGCCGATCGCCCTCGCGGGTCACGACCTCGAAACCGGCGCGTTCGTAGAGAAGCAGAGCCGGGTTCTGCGCATTCACCGTGAGGCTGAGCGCGCGGTGGCCTGCCGCCGACGCGGCATCCGCAAGGCCGTCCAGCATGAGACGTCCGACGCCCCGTGCCCGGTGGTCCGGCGCGACGGCGATCGCCAGTTCAGGCAGCCGGCGACCGTCCGCGTCTCGGGCCAACACGATCGCCTGGACGCGACACCAGGCCGCTCCGACTCGCTGGCCGTCATGCCAGGCGACCACGCCGGTGTCGGTCGCGCGACCCCATCCTTCGAACCATCGCTTGACGCGCGGCAGGTCGGCGGCGCCCACGGGAACGCCGCCCGGCGGGAAGGCGGCGAGAAGGGTCATTTCGATCACGAAAGGAAGGTCGGCGGCGGAGATCGGACGCAGTTCCATGGGTTGATCTTGGCCGCTCGCGCCCGGATAGCGCAACTTGGATGCCCGCGCCGAGGCCCGCTGGAGGCCGCCGACGCCGGCGGATGGCCGTCGCGCAGGCGCGACTAATTCTCGATTTCTGTGGCGGCGATGCACCACAAGGCGGGATCTCCGGCGGATTCCGGCGGTCGGATGCCAGAATCAGCCCGAAGTGCTATTGGCAGAAGCAGCGCCATGCCGCACTGTTCGGGTAGGCCGATTTTGGCACTGGACTCATTGAGGTGTTCAACATGTTCCTTCGCAAGACCGCCGGCCAGGGCCTCGCAGAATACGCCCTGATCCTCGCCCTCATCGCCATTCTGGCGATCACCGCGCTGCTCTTCCTGAGCGGCCAGATCAACACGATCCTTAGCACGATCGGCAACAAGCTGTAATCCTCGCTCTGAGGGAACTCGAAACCGGGTCGCGAATGTCGCGGCCCGGTTTCTTGCTGTCCGGGCGCCTGCGCTCTGCCGGGCCGCCGTCGATATGAGTCCCCGACCGGCCCTTCGGGGCCGTCGGAGCGTCCCAGGGTAAACTCGACCGCGGAAGGTCGGCCCAACCGGCTGCGTAGAACCTGGACGAGTGACGATCGTGGATGGACCTGGCGGGCGCGGGACGAGACGCGGCCTCGAAGCGGGCACGGTGGACGAACAGCAGCTTCACGGCGTCGGCGACATGGCGCCGGAGGACTTTCGGGCAGCAGCGCACGCCGCCGTCGAAATCATGGCCGACTACCTCGAGGGAGTAGGGGACAGGGACGTCCTGCCGGCCATCGAGCCCGGCTGGCTGCGGCCTCAATTCCCGGCCGCACCGCCCGAGGCGCCCGAGTCGATCGAGACGATCCTGGCGGACTACCAGCGCCTGATCGAGCCGAACATCACGCACTGGCAGCATCCGCGCTTCCTCGCGTACTTCAGCAGCGCGGCGTCCGGGCCCGGGATCATCGGCGAGATGCTGACCGCGGTCCTCAACTCGAACGTCATGCTGTGGCGCACGAGCCCCGCCGGCACCGAGCTCGAGGAAGTCGTGGTCGACTGGTTCCGCCAGGCCCTCGGGCTGCCGGCCTCTTTCGACGGCCTCCTCACGGACACGGCCTCGACGTCGTCATTGCTAGCGCTGGCCGCGGCGCGCCAGTTCGCCGGCGGCGATGCCGCCGCGAAAGGGTTGCCCGGCCGGGCGGACGTGCCCCAGCTGAGGGTCTATGCGACCGAGGAGGCCCACACCTCGATCGAGAAGGCCGCCATGACGCTCGGGCTCGGGCAGTCCGGGCTGACGAAGATCCCGACGAACGACCGTTTCGAGCTCAGACTGGACGCCCTCGAGGCCGCCATCGCCGCCGACCGCCGGGCCGGAGTCAAGCCGATCGCGCTCGTCGGAACCATCGGCACCACCTCCACGACGTCCATCGACCCCATCCCCGGCATGGCCGACATCGCCGCCCGCGAAGGCATCTGGCTCCACGTGGATGCGGCCCACGCCGGCGCCGTGGCGTTGATCCACGAACGCCGCGGCCAGTTCGAGGGCTGGGAGCGGGCCGATTCGGTCGTCACGAATCCGCACAAGTGGTTCTTCTCGCCGGTCGACGCGTCGGTCTTGCTGACCACCCGTATGCCCGTGCTGCGCGACGCGTTCAGCCTCGTCCCGGAGTACCTGCGGACCCTCGATCGGGAAGGCCCTATCCGCGACTACAACGAATACACGCCGACCCTCGGCCGGCGCTTCCGGGCCTTGAAGCTGTGGATGCTGTTGCGCTACTTCGGCATCGAGGGTCTGCGCCGGCGGATCGCCTACCACCTCGAGCTGGGCGAGCGCCTGCGCGGCTGGATCGACGAGGCGCCCGACTTCGAACGCCTGGCGCCTATGCCGTTCTCGACGATATGTTTCCGGTACCGGCCGGCGTCGCTGATCGGTCGGGTAGACGAGCCTCGGATCGCGGAAGAGCTCGACCGGGTGAACATCGCGCTCATGGATGCGATCAATCGCACCGGCGAGGTGTTCCTGTCGCACACCCGGCTGCGCGGCCGCTTCGTGATCCGAGTGGCGCTGGCCAACCTTCGAACGCAGGATGAGGACCTCGAGAGAGTCTGGGGGATCATCCGCCGCGAGGCTGCCGCCATGATCGTCGCGGCGAGTTGAGCCGGGTCGAGGCCCTGCCGCCCCGGGGCGGTACGATTAACTCGTGAGAAATGCATTCGCCCGGACATTCGCGACGGGGCTCGTCGTGCTCGCCACACCGTGTGTGGTGGTTGCCGTGGCCGTCATGCTCTTCCTGAACCCGGTCTGGGTCGGCTTCGATCAGGGCAGGAGCGACGTGACGCAGCTGACCGGCTACACGCCCGGGCAGGTGAGCCAGATCACGGGCAGCATCCTCTCCGATCTCGTCTTTGGGCCGCCCCGGTTCGACGTCGCCGTGGACGGGCAAACGACTCCGGTTCTCGATGCCGGGGAACGGGGTCACATGGCCGACGTCCGCAATGTCCTGCTGAACCTGGGGCTGGTTGCGCTGATCGCCGCCCTGGCTCTGCTCGCGATCGGGTTCGCCAGCCGCGGCGGGCGATGGTTCTGGGCAGCCGTCCAGGCAGGCGGAAAGCTGCTCGTCGGCGGCGTCGTGATTGTCGGGCTCGGCTTCGCGCTCTTCTTCGATCAGGCCTTCCTCTTGTTTCACCAGATCTTCTTCGCGCCCGGCACCTACATGTTCGACATCCGGACCGAGAAGCTGGTGCAGCTGTTCCCGGACCAGTTCTGGTCCGAGACCAGCGTGGCCATCGCTGCGGCGGTACTCGTGCTGGGGCTGATCGTCGTGTTCGCGGCCGGCAAGATCGCCGGCCCTCCGGAGCCCGCGGCACGGGCCGATCCGTCCGCGCCGCCGGAGCCGGCCTCGTCGGGGGGGCCGCGATGAACTCCGGATTCCCGCTGGGCCGACTGTTCGGCACCGAGATCCGGGCCCACTGGACGTGGGTATTCCTGCTGGCGTTGATAACGGTGGTCCTGGGCGAAGGTCTCGCCGCCGAGTCGACCACCAGCGCTGCGGCGCTGTGGGGTTGGGGCGCGGCAGTCGTCACGGCCATTCTGGTGTTCGCGTCCGTGGCGGCCCACGAGCTGGCCCACGTCCTGGTCGCTCGGCGTAGCGGCATCGGCGGGAACGTGGTGGTCATCCAGCTCCTCGGGGGCTCGTATCTGATGGAGTCGCGGCCTCGCACCTGGGGTCAGGAGCTCAAGACCACGCTGGCGGGGCCGATCGTCAGCCTGGTGCTGCTGGCTGTCTTCGTCCTGGTCGCCGTGGTGACGATCCTGCTCTGGGGCGGGTCAAACGACGTGCCGGACAGCGTGGCGGCCGTCAGCTTCGTGTCCGAAGTGCTGGCCCTGTTCAACTTCTTCATGGTCGTGACCAACCTGATCCCAGGCTATCCGATGGACGGCGCGCGGATCGTCCACGCCATCGCTTGGGCGCGCTCCGGGCGCGACGACGTCGCGACCAGAGTCGCAAGCCGGGTCGGGAGGGTCGTCGGGGCCGCTATCATGGGCATCGGGGTCGTGGTCGTCGCGCTCGTGGACCTGTGGCCGGGGCTGGCGTTGATCGTGACCGGCTGGCTGGTCATCGGTTCGAGCCGGATCCTCGATCGCCGGCTCTTCATGCAGGCTCTCATTTCGGGCGCGCTGGTCTCGGACGCAGCGGACACGCAGCCGGCGCGGATCCCGCCCCAGCTGACCCTGGACGTGTTCGCCGGCGAGTACCTGGGCGAGAGGATGGGCTCCGCGGCACTGGTCGAACGGGGCGACGACCTGGTGGGGCTTCTCGGAACCGCCCAGATCAAGCGCATCCCGCGGCGCAACTGGCCGCTGATGCGCACCGAACAGGCCATGGTTCCGATTGCGAACGTACCGCATGTGCTGGGCGATTCCGATCTGTGGACCGGTCTCGAAATCATGGAGCGCTCCGGCCTGGACGGGCTGCTGATCGGGACCGGAGAACCGCCGGTGTCGCTGCTGACGCGGCGCTCCGCATCGCTGTTGATCCGGGAGCGAATCGAGCAAAGGGCCGTCGCGTCGGGGCCGCTGATGCGGGTGCGGCGACTTCCGGGCCGGCCGCCGACCCGACCGCCGTGGGCACCGGTCGTTCCTTCCGAGCCCGAACCTCCTGCACCGCCGGCCACCGAGCCCACAACACCGCCGACACCGTCCGCCGGGCCAGCCGACAGCACGGATACCCCGGACGACGATGCCGGTGAACGATGACCATGAGAGGAGACGGCCCAATGTCCGAAGGCAAGCCGGGTGACGGCATCTTCGAGGACGGTTCGAGGGCCGAACGGCGCCGCGGCGCGCACGTCGACCGCGCCGGGCGGCCCCGCATGACCGACGTGACCGATCGGCCGACGATGGCCCGCCGAGCCGTCGCGGAGGCGGAAGTCGCCGTGTCGCACGAGACCCTCAGTGCCATCGTCGACGGCACGAACCCCAAGGGTGATGTCCTGAGCGTGGCCGAGCTGGCCGGCGTTATGGCGGGCAAGCGCGCCAGCGACCTCATTCCGCTGTGCCACCCTGTCGCCCTGACGGATCTGCTGGTGCGCGGCGTGCCCGACAGGGCTGCCGGAGTCGTGCGGATCAGCGTCGAGTCGGCCGCGATCGGTGCCGCCGGCGTCGAGATGGAAGCTCTCACGGCGGCGGCGGTCGCGGCCTTGACCGTGTACGACATGGTCCGCGACGTGGACCCCTCGGCGGCGATTCTCGGCGTCAAGCTGATCTCCTCTTCGTCCGGGGAAGCTGAGTCGTGGCGGCGGGCGCCGGAAGGCGGGCCCGGTCGCGGCGCGGTTGCCCCCAGAGGAGCCCGGGTCGCGGGTCGAATGACGGGTCCGTCGCGCGGGCCGGGCGGCCGCTTTCCGCCGCGCAAGTACTAGACCCCAATCGGCAGGAGCGCCGGGCAGGAGCGTCCCGACGGCTGCTCCGCGTTGCCGCGCGGTAGTACGTTTGGCGCCGGTCTCGGGTTCATCTTGGGGCGGTTCGCGCCGGCGGTCGGCCGCTACATTTAGCGGCGCGCTTTACAGATGAGGCTGACGCCGTGCCGGAAGCGAGAGTCGTCGCACCACTCGTGATCTTCTTCGTCATGGGCGCCGCCATCCTGTGGCTTCTGTGGCGCGTCGTGGTGGCCGGCGGCCGAGCGCGCCACCAGAACGCCTCTGCGGTCGCCGCGGCCGAGATAGCGCGCCGATCCGAGACCCTCCTCGGCGACCTGCTCGTCGTGGTGGACGAGATGCGCCGCCGCCAGGTCGCGCCGGAGGTGGCCCGACCGAAGATGGCCGAAGCCCACAACGCCCTGGGCCGCAACATCGTCGACGCCACGTTGCTGAGCCGGGACGGACCGTGGGGCAACACCTCCGCGGCGCTCGTGGCCGATCTGGAGAGGGCCCAGCGGGCGATCGAGCTGGTCGCCCACGGCGGGGAGCTGCTGGCCGACGTATCGAGTGCGGGTTGGGGCGAAGGCGAGACCTCCGTGAAGCGCGGCTACCTCAACCTGGTGCACGCCCGCGAGGCGATCCGGTCGAGGCGCGAGACGATAGTGATGGCCGCCCAGGCCGGTCCTGTGGGGCGCGGCCGCTGACGGACCGCGGTCCGGGCGGTGCTGACGGGCTGCGGTGATATCCTCCGTGCCAGGCCACGGGCATCGTGGCGGAGGAGACCGAGCCGATGCGCTGTCCGCGATGCGGTGAACGCGAAACCCGAGTCATCGACTCGCGTGACCTGGATGAGGTGAGCATCCGGCGCAGGCGCGAGTGCTCCGCCTGTGCGGCGCGGTTCACCACCAACGAGCGCATCGAAGCCCCTCGTCTGGTCATCGTCAAGCGCGACGGCCTGCGCCAGGAATTCGACCGGGAGAAGCTGGCGTCCGGACTTCGCAAGGCGCTGGTGCGCCGGCCCGTGCCGGAAGACGCCGCGGATCGCGCCACGGATCAGATCGAGGCCGAGCTGCGGGCGTCGGGCTCGTCGGAGATCGAGTCGTCGGAGGTCGGCCGGCTGGCAATGGAGAAGCTGCGCGCCATCGACCAGATCGCCTACATCCGGTTCGCCAGCGTCTATCAGAGCTTCGAGGACCTGGAAGCCTTGAAGCGAGAGGTCGACAACCTGTACGCCCAGCGTGAAAGCGGAGCGACGGTCAAATGAGCGTGCTGTCCGACCGTGACATCGCCGCCGCGCTCGGGGTCGGTCGGATCAAGATCGAGCCGTACGACCCTGCGGACCTGCAGCCGTCTTCGGTCGATCTCCACCTGGATCGCAGCTTTCGGGTGTTCCGCAACAATCGCTATCCATACATCGACGTGCGCGCCGCGCAGCCGGACCTCACCGAGCTGCTGGCCGTCGCCGACGACGAAGCCTTCGTGCTGCACCCCGGCGAGTTCGTGCTCGGACAGACGATCGAGTGGGTCGAGCTGCCGGACGACGTGGTGGCCCGCCTGGAGGGAAAGTCGTCCCTGGGGCGCCTGGGGCTGCTCATCCATTCGACTGCGGGCTACGTGGATCCCGGCTGGAAGGGCAAGCTGACACTGGAGCTGTCCAACGTCGCCAAGCTGCCTATCGCGCTCCATTTCGGCATGAAGATCGGGCAGATCAGCTTCCTGACGATGTCCAGCCCGGTCGATCGACCCTACGGCTCGGCCGGCCTGGGATCGAAGTACCAGGGCCAGGCGGAGCCGACCGCCTCGGCATTCTTCGAGGACTTCGAGCCGGGGCGCCGTACCGATGCGCCCGGGAAGGACCGATGACGCTCAACGACGCAGTCGACTGGTCGGCGGACCTGGGCGGGGGCACGCGAGTCGCTCTCATCCAGGCCGGCACATTCCGTTCGGATGCCGGCGCTCTCCTGGGCGTCGTGCCGCGCATCATGTGGAACGACCTGGTGGCGCAGGAGATCGACGAAAAGCACCGCATCCTGCAGGCGCTGAACTGCCTGCTCATCGAAACGCCGGCCGGGAGAGTGCTCGTCGAAACGGGCATCGGCGACCGCGTCAGCGACAAGGTCCGGTCGATGCGCGAATACCAGGGACCCTGGATCGTCCCGGCGCTGCAGAAGGCGGGCTTCGATCCCGGGTCGGTGGACGCGGTGGCCGTGAGCCATCTCCACTTCGATCATGCAGGCGGCCTTCTGCGGGCTGATGGGGGACTGGCATTCCCGCGGGCCAGGTTCGTCGCGCAGCTGGCGGAGTGGGAGATCGCCATGGGCGACAACCCGCGCCTGGTGGCCGCCTACGACCAGCCGGAACTGGCGCTCATCCGCGACCTCGGATTGGGCGGCGTCGTAGAGGGCGAAGCCGAAATCCTGCCGGGCGTGAGCGTAATCCCCACGGGCGGCCACTCCGCCGGTCACCAGGGCGTGCTGATCCGCGGCCGGGACGAGACGGTCGCCTTCCTGGGCGACCTGTTCATGCGGCCCTGGAGCGCGAACCCGCGCTGGATAACCGCCTTCGACGACTACCCGCTGGACTCGGTGCTGATCAAGGCGTCCCTTTTCGCCCGGGCCGCCGCCGAAGAGTGGACGATCGTGCTCTCTCACGAACCGCTCCATCCGGTCGGCCGGCTCCTCCGCGACCGCGATCGCTACCGCTTCGAAGCGACCGCCTGAGAGGCCCGAAGCGCGCGGCGCGCCCGCGGCCCGTCCGCCCTTGGCTCCGGACGCGGTAACATCGCGGCGAGCCCCCGTAGCTCAGTGGACAGAGCGCCGCCGTCCTAAGGCGGGCGTCGTCGGTTCGAGTCCGGCCGGGGGCGCCAAATCCCGTCGGAGGTGGAGGGGCAGCGGGAGCGATGGATGGTGTTTCGTAGTCGCGCCCTGACGGTCATCGTGTTCGCGGTCGCCATGGCGTACCTCGAATCTGCGGTCGTCGTCTACCTCCAACGCGCGCTGGCCATCACGCCGGACCAGTTGTTCCCGTTGCGCGGCCCCGAGATGGTCGGCGACCTCGCCGCCATCGAGGTTGGGCGCGAGTTCGCGACCCTGGTCATGCTCGCCGGCATCGGCTGGCTCACAGGACGCAGCTGGCTGGAGCGCCTGGCGTGGGCCGCCGTCGCGTTCGGCGTCTGGGACGTCTTCTACTACGTGTGGCTGTGGATCTTCGTCGCGTGGCCGCACTCGCCGGGTACCTGGGACGTGCTGTTTCTCATTCCGGTGCCGTGGATCGGGCCGGTCTGGGCGCCCGTGGCCGTGAGCGCCGCATTGGTCGGCTTTGGGCTGGCGGCGGCCCGGCGCGCGGAGGGCGGAGTGGCGCTTCGGGCCGGCCGGCGCGAGATCGGTCTGGGGCTGGTGGGCGGGCTGCTGGTCGTGCTGAGCTTCACCGCCGACGCGCCGCGCATCATGGCCGGCGGTCTGCCCGGCTGGTTCCCCTGGCCGCTGTTCGTCGCCGGCATGGCCGCGGCGGCATGCGGCGCCGTTCTGGTCTTGCGTCGGGATCCGGTCGAGACGGGCTCGTTCTAGCGGCCTCGCCTTGAGCGTCGTGCTGTTCTGCCGACTTCTCCTTTGCAACTGGCTTGGGTCGGGGTGAGCCTCGACGGCCCTTGTGGCGCAGGAGATGGCCATGGAACCGAGCATTCGAACTGACTTCAATGAGCTGCTGGCACCGATGCTCGGTCTCGCCGAACGCATGCTCGAAGAGACGGGCGAGTTCCGGCCGTTCGGCGCCAGGCTGGCGGCAAGCGGTCAGATGGCCGTCATAGATGTGGCGGCCACGATCAAGGACCCATCGAATCCGTTGATCATCGATTCGCTCTACGCCACCTTCCGGCTACAGGCCCGGGCCGGCACGATCAAGGCCTGCGCCGTCTGCTGGGACGCCCTGGTCCCCAAGGAAGAGGGTGGGGGACTGACGGAGGCGATCGCGATCGGCCTCGAGCATCGCGATGGCGATCCGACGGTCGTGCTCTGCACCTACGAGCGCGAGCCGTCGGGTGACCTCCGCTTCGACGATCCGATCACCGCCCTGGGCCGGCGTCACGTCTTCGGCACGGTTCTGTTCTCCTGACCGGGTTCCGGCTGGAGTGCCTCGCCGGTCCGCGGGGGTTCTAGGCGGAGAGCGGCGTCCGGCCGGATAGTCGCTCCAAACCGCGGCCGGCGCCCTGTCGCGCCTGTCGCGCACGGGTCGGGGTATCCTGAGGGAGGCGGCTGTAGCGCACGGCCGTCCGTCACGCAGTCCTGGCCCGCCGCGTCTTTCGGCAGCGCCGCGGACGCGGCAAACGGCATGACGCGGAGGAACTGGATTTGATGGAGCGCCGGTCGAAGCCACGGTGGCGGGCCCTGCTTGGGGTCGGCGCCTACGCGGCGGTGTGCGTGATACTCGCGTCGGCGGCCTGGGTGGCAGTCGGCACCGTCGCCGCCCGCGGCCCCGCCGCAAGCCCGACGACGCTCGCTCTCGCGGCCACCGCGACCGATGGCTCGGGCCCGACCGGCTCCCCGACGCCTGCCCCGACTGACACGCCGAGAGTTGCCCCGACATTCGGCCCGACGCCCACCGCGGTTGCGACCAAGGGCCCGTTCAGCATGGACATCTACAAGCCCGGGACCTTCATCTCGCAGGTCAGCAAGTGGTCATGCATGGCGGGCGCCACCCAGAACATGATGAACATCATCGGCCCGAAGATCGATCTGACGGCGACCCGGCAAGTCGCGATCAGCAAGATGATCATCGCCAACACCACCGGCACGGACAGCCTCAACGGTGGCTACGGTCCTGCCGGTTGGGCCATCACCCTGACGCAGCTGGGCGCCGGCCACTACAAGCTCCTCATCGACAACTCGCTCAAGCAGGCCATGACCGACGCCGTGACCGCGTTGCGGGCGACGAAGCGGCCGGTTGGACTGCTGGCCTGGAAGGGCGCTCATTCCTGGGTCATGACCGGGTTCACGTCGGATCACGACCCGCGCTACTACCCGGGCAGTTTCACGGTCCTCGGGGCCAACATCGTCGACGTGTACTATCCGCGCCTCAGCACCATCTGGGGTCAGACGCTGGGCCCGGACACGTTCCGCGACATGACGGCCATGGCGAAGAACTACCTGCCGTGGAAGAGGCCCGAGGGCCGCTATCCGGGTCGCGACGGGAAATGGCTCCTGGTGGTCCCTTACTAGACCGGTCGTCACCAGACCCGTCGTTTCGGATCGCGGATCAATCGTGGCAGCCGGCGCAGCGCCCCGAGATGGTTACGTGTGAGAGATCCACGCTGAACCCGAGCTGCGCCGCCAGCGCCTCGACGATCACGGCGCCCGTCTCGGGCTTGATCTCCCAGGTCGTGCCGCAGGCGACGCAATACAGGTGACCGTGCACCTGCTGAGGCAGGATGTGGTACTCCTCGTGGCCGTCATGTCCGTGGCCGTGCTTGACCAGGCCGAGGTCCTCGAGGAGGTCCAGCGTCCGATAGACCGTTGACGGCGTAGTTGTCTTGTCGCGATCCCGGCAGCGCGCGATCAGCTCAGACGCCGTGACGTGCCCCTCGCGCTCGCGCAGGACCTCGATGAGGGTCCGGCGTTGCGGCGTCCAGCGAAGCCCCTGGGCCCGCATCCGACTGACGGCATCGTCCCACGGGCTGACGACTTCCTCGTCGACGCCGGGGTTCGTGTTTGCCTGTGGCACTGTGCGGTCCTTTCTGCGCCCCGATTGTCGCGCATAGAGCCGAAGCCGTAGACTCTTAGCGACCGCAACGTGTTGCAATAGCAAACTGTAGCGTCAGGCGGGACAAGGAGAACAGTGCACATTCCGGACGGCTACCTCGCACCGGCCGTCTCACTTGCTCTCGCGGTTCCAACGGTGCCGGTCTGGGGTCTCGCTACCCAGCGCGTCAAGAAGGTCCTGAACAACAGGACCGTGCCGTTGCTGGCGATCTTCTCGGCTCTGAGCTTCACGATCATGATGTTCAACGTCCCGGTGCCCGGAGGGACGACGGCGCACGGCGTTGGTGGAACCCTGATCGCGGTCGTCCTGGGACCATGGGCGGCGGTGATCGCCGTGAGCACGGCCCTGATCCTTCAGGCGCTCTTCTTCGGTGACGGCGGGATACTCGCCATCTTCGCCAACTGCTTGAACATGGGCATCATCCTGCCCTTCGTCGGATACGGGATGTACCGCCTCCTTGCCGCGGGCTCGCCGATCCTTTCGACCAGGAGGGCGGTGGCGGCAGGCGTCGGGGCTTACGTCGGCATTACCGTGGCCGCCTTTGCGGTGGGCGTCGAACTCGGGATCGAGCCGATCCTCTTTTCGCAGAACGGACACGCGCTCTACAGCCCATACGGTCTGGCCGAGGCAATTCCGGCCATGGTCGCCGCCCATGCGTTCGGGGCCTCGATCGTGGAAGGTTTGATCACCGGCCTGGGAGTCGCGTATCTGCAGCGTCGGCACCCCGAATACCTGACGACTCTGAGCGGCATCTTTGCCCCCGACGCAGCGGCCGAAGGGACGGTCGCCCGGCGGCCGCTCTGGCAGCTGATGGCGGCGGCGATCGGCGGCGCGGTCGTGATCCTGGCCGCCGTTGGCCTGGTCGAGGGCGGAGGTGATCCCAGCCGCATGTTCGGCGCCCATTGGTCGACTGTAGATTGGCCGTCGGTGGCGACGATGCTCGTGGTGACCCTGCTGATCGGCGCCGTCCTGATACCGGTCACGTACCTGCTGCTGCCTCGCGGCGCAAAGCGGGTAGGGACCGCCTTCGTGACGATCGCGGTGATCGCTCCGCTCGGCTTGATCGCGCCCGGGATCGCCTACGGTGAGGGCGGCGCCGCAGATGTGAAAGCCGCTTTCGGCTACGTCCCGAGCGGGTTGCAGGACCTGTCGGGCGCCTTCGCCGCGCCGTTGTCGCACTACAATCTGCCGCTGCCCTTCTTCGACGGCGCCAACGCGCCCCTGTGGCACGCCGCGGTCGGCTATGAGCTGGCCGGAGTGATCGGCATCGTTGCCGTCGGCGGACTCACGTACCTGGTCGCTCGTCTGTTGCGACGCGGAGGCGGGCAATCGGCGGCCGCCGCGGAGGCCGGCTCGTGACCACCCTGGCCGCCGGTCGACGACCCGCCGAAGGGCGCATCGGCTGGCTCGAGCAGACCGTCGGCGGAATCACCGCCAATATCGAGCATGCGATCTTCACCGAGCGCCACGCCCGTTCGGCGGGGTGGCTCCAGCGCCGCGATCCGCGCGCGAAACTCGTGGGCTTCCTGACCGCGATCGTCGCCGCGAGTCTGGCGAGTTCGGTTCTCGGGCTCGCTCTTCTCTACGCGGCGACGCTTGCGGCTGCGCGTGCGAGCCGGGTCCCGTTCGGGTTCTTCGTCAAGCGAGTGTGGCTCGGGATCCCGTTCTTCGCCGGCGTGGTAGTCGTGCCGGCGATCTTCTTCGTTCCCGGGGACAGAGTCTTCGACCTGGCCCTCGGCCCGGCGCATCTGGCTCCCTCGTGGAACGGGCTCACCGGAGCGGTGCTGTTCGTCAGCCGGGTGGGTGTCTCGGTTTCGCTGGCCGTGCTGATGGTCGTCACGACTCCGTGGGCGGACGTCCTCAAGAGCTTGCGGGCGCTGCGAACCCCGCAGGTGTTCGTGCTGGTTCTCTCCATGACCTACCGCTACATCTTCCTGTTCCTGCACACGGCCAACGGAATCCTGCTGGCGCGCAAGAGCCGTGTAGTGGGCCGTACGACCGGAGGCGAGCAGCGCCGCTGGATCACGGGCACCATGGGCAACCTGATGAGCCGCGCTTTCAAGATGAGCAACGACGTCTACGCGGCCATGCTCGCCCGGGGCTTTACGGGCGAAGTCAGGGCCTACAGCACATATCGAATGCGAGCCGCGGACTGGCTGGCGCTCGCCGGCACGGCCGCCTTCGGCGCCGCCGCGGTGATGGCATCGCGAGTGGTGGCATGACCGCGCGGGTAGCCGGTGTGGCGGCCGTGGACGTCACGACGCAGGCCGTCGGACCCGGCGAGCCGCTGTTCCGGCTCAGGGACGTCGGGTATCTCTATTCGGGCCGCCAGGTCGCTCTCGACGCGCTGAACCTCGACATCTGGCCGGGCGAGCGAGTAGCGCTCCTGGGCGCCAACGGCAGCGGCAAGTCGACCCTGCTGAAGTTGCTCGACGGCATCGTCGCGCCGGCCAGCGGGACGATGCGGGCTCTCGGCTGCGACGTCGCGGCCGTGGCCGCGGGCCAGGAGGCGTTCAGCTTCCACCGCCAGGTCGGGCTCGTGTTCCAGGACCCCGACATCCAGCTTTTCAGCGCCACCGTCCTCGACGACGTCGCCTTCGGGCCGTTGCAGCTGGGCCTGGGCGTGGACGAGGTCCGAGAGCGCTGCGACGAGGCCCTGGCGGCGATGGAGATCGCGCATCTGGCCGATCGCGCGCCCTTCGAGCTTTCGGGCGGCGAGAAGAAGCGAGCGGCGATTGCTTCGGTGCTCTCCCTTCGACCGGACGTTATCCTGCTGGACGAACCGACGGCTTCGCTGGACCCGCGCACGAAATGGGTTCTGGTCGACTTGATCCAGCGTCTGGGAGCGGCCGGCCGGACCCTCGTCGTCGCGACGCACGAGCTCGACATCGTGCCGCTGATCGCGGACCGCGCCGTGGTCTTGAGCGAGCAGGGCAGAGTCGTGGCCGACGGCGACCCGGCCGCCATCCTGGCCGACACCGAGTTGCTGGTGCGGGCGAACCTGATTCATGAGCACCTGCATCGTCACGGTCCGACGGCGCACTCCCATCCGCACGAAGCCGGAGACGAAGGCCACAGTCACGAACCGGTGGCGCTGGACGATCTTCGGCCGGCCAGGCCGTCGTGAGCTGCTCGGGCGCGGCAGCGGCGGATCGTCTCGAGCGCGGCCGCACGTAGCGGAGGGCTGTCGCCCGAACCCCCACGGTTGGGGAACGCCCTGTCGGTAACAGACGCGTCCTCGGTGACGGTTCAGAATGGGTGCCAATGGAGAATCGAAGGTTCGATCTAGATTCCGGGCGCCCTATCGACGTTGCCATCGCCAGGGGCGTTCCCGCCCCGATGCACGCTGCCGCCGCTGCCACGGTCGCCGACGACGGACTCCACGAGAGTGAGGCGGAGAGATCCGCACGGGCCCGTCTGTTCGACGAAGTCCTGGCCGGCGTGGAGCTCGTCCTGGTGGCCGATGGCGTCGCGTTCTGGCGCGAGGAGGCCGATCATTCGCTCGTTCTGACCTCGAGCCGGTCGATGCCGAGGGCCGTGCTCGACGCCCTGGACCGCAACGTGATCACGCCCCTGCAGTCGATCATGCAGCGCTGGCCGGACAGCCCGCTGGTCGCGATCCCGCTCGACGATGTGTCCAATCCGATCGCCGAGGAGATAAGGTCGGTCGCGGAAAAGGAAGAGATCGTCGGGCTGGCAGGGATCCCGTGCCGCATTCCCGGCGAGATGCTGGGCCTGCTGGTGGTCGTCCACCGCCGCCCCCACCCATGGACGGTGCGCGAGCTCGGGCTGGCCACCGGTTTCGCGGGCCAGCTCGCGACGGCTATGCAGAATGCGCGCCTCTACGCCTCGGTGCGATCGCTGGCGAACCGCCTGACAGCCATCCACGAGTTGAGCCTGCGGCTAGCCCAGCTGCGCGACGTCGACGCGATCGTCGAGGCGATCGTGGCCGAAGTGGGGCGGCTGGTCGACTGCGACACGGTGCGGGTCTATCGCGACGATCCCGCCGGCGGCGGTTTCCGGCTCGTTGCTGCCTCGGGCACGTTCCTGGGAGTCGTGTCGCCGCCGCTCGAAACCCTCACGACCCACGCGGAGACGCTGCCCGGCTGGGTCGCCAAACGCAATGAACCCGTGATCGTCCCCGACGCGACGCTGGAGAGGGGATCGATCTACCGCTCGACGCTCGGTCCCGAGTCGTTGCTCCTGGTTCCGATGGCCTACGGCGACGAGGTCCACGGCGTGCTCGTGGTGTCGAGGGCCGGGTCAGGGCGATACGACGGCCAGGATGAGCAGGCGCTGTCGATCTTCGGGCGGTATGCGGGCCAGGCCATCGAGAACGCCGCCAACATCGCGCGCCTGGAACAGCAGCATACGACCCTCGAGCGCCAGCTGGCGGGGGAACGCCGGCTTCTCCATGTCAGCGAGCAGCTGGTGTCAACTCTCGATCCGCGCCAGGTCCTCGAACAGATCGCCGATACCATCGGCAGCGTCGTCCACTACGACCGCCTCACGATCTACCGCCACGATCGCAAATCGAGCGGTATCGAGGCCGTCCTTTCGCGAGCGAATTCTGGGGCGGCGCCCGTCTCCGACGCCAGTCGCCACGCTTTCGACGAAGGCCTCACGAGCTGGGTCGTCGGCCGTGGCGACGCCGTCTGCGCCAACGACGTGTCGGAGGTAGCCCTGGCCGGCTCCCTGGAGGGAGCGCTCGAGGCCGGCGTCACTCCCGCGTCGAAGAGGACCCCGCAGCCGGGCAGGCGCAGGTCCCGTCCGAAGGATCGCGAGGCTGCCGGCCGCGTCTCGCAGAACATCATCGTCGTGCCGCTGCGCGTGCACGGAGAAGTCGTAGGCAGCCTGAACCTGGCTCGGGTGGGCGGTGCCGAGGCCCACTTCAGCGAACCGGAGTTCGAGCTGAGCAAGCTCTTCGCCGGCCAGGCGTCGATCGCTCTTCAAAACGCCGAGGCGCACGTCACCGTGTCGACGCGGGCCGATCTGGACGCGTTGACGGGGCTTCGCAATCACGGCACCTTCCAGCGCGACCTTGACGCGCTGGTCGTCGCCGGCAAGCCCTTCTCCGTGCTGATGATGGACCTGGACTCGTTCAAGGCCTTCAACGACACCTACGGCCATCCGGCCGGCGACGCCTTGCTTCAGACCGTGGCCCGGGCCATCGTCGGCGCCACGCGCCAGAACGATCGGGCCTACAGATACGGCGGCGACGAGTTCGCCCTGCTGCTCCTGGGCGCCAACCGGGCCAAGGCGGAGGAAATTGCCGGCCGCATCCGCGTGGCAGTCCGGGAGGCCGTCCGAGTTTCGCCCGTCGGCGGCGCCGATCTTCCGTTCGGAGCGTCCGTCGGCGTGGCCTACTGGCCGGCGGACGGGCCCGGTAAGGCGGGGATCGTCAAGGCCGCCGATACGGCACTCTACGAGGCCAAGCGGCGTCGGTCGACCGTCGGCGGCGGCTCGGCCGGGAGCGTGCCGGAGGCGCTGCCGGGGGCGATCCTGGACGCCGCCAGGGATCTTCTCACGGCCGTCGGTGCCGGCGACGTCGCCCGGGTGACGCTCCGCCACGCGGCCGCGATCGTGGGCTCCCGCGACGCGCTCGTGGCGCTGGCCGCGGTTGCGCCGGGCGCAGATGCGGCGGCGGAGTGGGGGACGATGCGCCCGCTCGCCGGCATGGGTCGGTTCGAGGGGGCGGACGATCCGATCATTCGAGGCGACGGTTTCGCCGGCCGGCTGTGGGCGGGTGCGAGCGTACTCACGGAGGACGAGGACGGCAAGGGCGTGCTGCTGGGGCTGCCTATCGTGGTGGATGGGCAGGTTTGCGGGCTGATCGTGCTGGCCCTTCCAGAGGCGGCGGTGGTCTCGGCCGAACGCCTGCGAACGCTCGATCACGTGGCCGCGCTGGCCGGCGCCTCGATCCTGCGACTGGCTCCCACGCCCCCCGCCTGACCACGGCGGCCGACCGCCGACGGCCGGCGGCCGGCGGGGCAACAGCAACCCGGCCGCCTATACTCCGCGGATGCGCCGCCTCTTTTGCATTGCAGCCCTGATAGGCAGGTTCTGCGGTCAGGGCTATGTCTGGCGGGCCGCCCCTCTGCCACGCCCCGTGCCGATCGAGAGGCCGCTCAGGATCGACGGCCGCGACGGAACGTTCCCGGCATGGTGGCTGGACCTCTGATGTACGCCTGGCCCGCTCCACCGCCTCATCACGGACGCCGTCGCCACGCGGCAGTGGCCGGTGGAGTCGCGCTGGCGCTCGTTCTCGCGGTCGCCGGGGGGTCGTACCTGGCCGGCTCCAGGCCTGCCGCCGGATCGACCGGTTCGGTGACCATCTTCGGCGACGTGCCCTCGTCTCTGGATCCGGCCGTCCAGTCCGACATGGGCAGTGCCCAGGTCGTGACCCAGCTGTTCGAATCGCTCACGGCTGTCGATGCGGCCGGGGACGTGCAACCCGCTTTGGCCCAGAGCTGGCAGACCCAGAGCGACGGGACGAAGCTCGTCTTCCGGCTCCGGAGCGGCCTCGTCTTCTCGAATGGCTCCGCTCTGACGGCCTCGAACGTCGTGTCGAGCTGGATGCGAGTCCTCGATCCATCCCACCCGAGTCAGCTGGCCTCGCTTCTCGACGACGTCGTCGGAGCGCGGGCGTACCGAGAGGGGACCGGCCCGAAAGCGGCGGTCGGACTGGCGGCCGTCGGCGACGACCAGGTCGCGGTCGACTTCACGAGCCCATCGCCCGAATTCCCGGCGATCGCGGCCAGCCCGTCGCTGGCAGTCGTGCCCTCGACCATCGACTCCGATCCGAGCGTCCTCACTCCGAGCGGGTTCATCGGCAGCGGTGCGTACGTTCTCAGCGCGATCAGCGACACCGAGATAACCCTCG
>CAZGUS010000009.1:25166-38902 GCA_964529245.1 uncultured Anaerolineaceae bacterium | reverse complement strand
ATACCCCGACAGCCCACGCAACCTCGGGTCTGGCGGCGGCCATCACCGTCGACGCGACAGCCTCGAGCATCTGCTCCATCTCCGGCGGCATCGTTAGCTTCCTGGCCGCAGGCTCCTGCGTGCTCGATGCCAACCAGGCCGGCAACTCCGAATGGAGCGCGGCGACCCAGGTCCAGCAGTCGTTCGATGTCGCCTCATCGACGCCCGGATCGTTCCTCGTGGTCGCTCCCGGCGCGGTAGGCATCAACACCGCATTCTCGGTAACCGTCACGGCCAAGAGCGGCAGCGGCGGCACAGGCACCACGGTCACGGGCTACACAGGAACCATCCATTTCACCAGCACGGACCCGGCCGCAGTGCTGCCGGCCGACTACACCTTCGTCTCCGGTGACAACGGCGTCCATACGTTCACCAACGGGTTCCGGCTCAAGACGGTCGGCGGCGGCGCCAAGACGATCACGGCCAGGGACACGGTCGCCACAGCCGTGACCGGCGTCTCCGGAGCCATCACCATCTCGAGCGCGACCGGAGCCACGTTCCATGCCATCTCGCCCGCCCGCGTGCTCGACACCCGCCCGACCGGTGGCGGCGTAACCCACGTCGGCATCCTGACCGGACCGTTCGTGGCCGGGGCCGTGCGCACGTTCGACGTTGCCAACGCTCCGCATGTCGGCGGTTCGGGCATTGCGGTCCCGACCGGCGCGGTCGCGGTCACCGGCAACATAACCATCACCGGCCAGACGGCTGCCGGAGTGGTGGCCCTCGGCCCAACCATGACGGCGGTAGGCGACACGACCACGGTCAACTTCAGCGCCCTGGGCAACAGGGCCTGCAACGTCACCATCGGGCTCGGTCCGAATGGAACCCTGCAGGCGGTCTTCCGCGGCCCGACGGCCGCCTCCACCAACGTGATATTCGACGTAACCGGCTACTTCACCGCCGACAGTTCGGGCGCCACGTACCACCTCCTGACCCCGGGCCGGGTCCTAGACTCGCGAGGGACCGGTTCCGGCCACACCAACATCGGTCTGGCGCACAAGTTCTTCAACCAGGTGCCCAGAACCTTCAACGTTGTCGGCGTCAAGGCCCTGGGCTGGTCTTCGGCCCTGGTTCCGGCCGGCGCAGTTGCCGTCACCGGCAACGTCACGGTCACCAACGCAACGTCGGCAGGCTTCGTATCCGTGGGTTCGACAGTCGCCGCCGTGCCCAAGACCTCGACACTGAACGTCGCGGCCGGCGCCAACATCGCCAACGGAGTGACCGTCGCCCTCGGCGCCGGCAAGCTCCAGGCCGTCTGGGTCGGCACCGCCGGCTCATCGGCCGACATCATCTTCGACGTCACCGGCTACTTCACGGCCGACCTGACGGGGTTGGCGTTCCACGCCATCGCGCCCGAACGCGATCTCGACACCTCGACCAATCTGGGCCTCACCGGCGCCTTCACCAGCGGCACTTCTCGGGCCCTCACGATCGGTGGAGTCGGCGTGGTGCCGGCCGACGCCGCCGGGATCAGCGGCAACCTCACCATCGTCAATCCGGCCACTGCCGGCTTCGCCTTCATCAGCCCAACGACGGTCGCGAGCCCGAAGAGCTCGACGATCAACGTCGTGGCTCATCTGCCTGGCGCCAACGGCTTCGATGTCGGGCTATCCGGAGGTAGTCTGTCGATCATCTGGGTCGGCGCCGTCGGATCCACGGCCGACGTCCAGCTGGACGTGACCGGCTACTGGAGCTGATAGCAGCTCCCGAATCGGGCGCTTCCCGACAACTCTTCACTTCTGCGCGGCCGGCCCACCGATCCGGGCCGGCCGCGCGATTCCGTCAGCTCGTCGCAGGGGACTGCCGGAAGGTAGCATTCGAGCATGACTACCCGCCGCCTTCTCGGCGACCGCCGATCCGACGTCTGGCTCGGCCTGGACGTCGGCACTCAGAGCGCACGCGCGCTGGCGGTCTCCGCAAGCGGTGAGATCGTCGGCGCCGGCACGCAACCGCTCACCAGCGAGCGATTCGAGAACCGGCACGAGCAGGACCCCGAATCGTGGTGGCGAGCGATCGCCGCCGCCTCGGCCGAGGCGATGCAGACCGTGCCCGACGGCACCGTCCGCGGAGTCGCGGTCGATGCCACGTCGGGGACGATCCTGCTGGTCGACCGCAAAGGATCACCCCTGACCCCGGGCCTCATGTACGACGACACCCGTGCCGCCGGATTCGTCGAACGGGTGAACTCGGCCGGCGAGACGGTCTGGGCCGAGCTCGGCTATTGCCGGATGCAGCCGTCGTGGGCCCTGCCGAAACTCCTCTGGCTGCTGGAGGCATACCCGCTCATTGCGCGAGGTGCCCGGCTGGCGCACCAGTCCGACTTCATCAATCGCCACCTCATCGGGCACGAGGCACCGGCCGACCTGAGCAACGCGCTCAAGACCGGCGCCCACCTCATCGAGGAGCGCTGGCCCGGCGACGTCATGGACGCGCTCGGCGTACCCACCGATCTGCTGCCGGAGCTCGTGCGTTCGGGGACCGTGATCGGGACCGTCGGCAGGGCCGCCGCGACCGCGACCGCCATCCCGGCCGGCACGCCCGTCATCGCCGGCATGACCGACGGCTGCGCGGCCCAGCTCGGCTCGGGAGCGCTCCGCCCCGGCTCCTGGAACTCCGTCCTGGGCACGACGCTCGTTCTCAAAGGCGTCACTCACGACCTCATCCACGACCCGCTCGGCGTCGTCTACTCGCACCGCGCCCCCGACGGGGACTGGCTTCCAGGCGGCGCGTCGAGCACCGGAGCGGGGCTGATCTCTCGCGACTTCGCCGGTCGCGACCTCGACGAATTGGGCCGCGCCGCCGCGGCCCACGAACCGGCCGCCCAGCTCGCCTACCCGCTCGCCGGCGCGGGCGAGCGATTCCCGTTCGTGGCGCCGGCCGCGAGAGGCTTCGAGCTAGGCGGCGACGGCTCCGAAGCGGACAGGTTCGCGGCGATCCTGCAGGGCGTCGGCTATGTCGAGCGTCTGTGTTACGACTACCTCGATCTGCTGGGCGCGCCCATCGATGGAGACCTGATCCTCACCGGTGGCGCCGCGCGGAGCGACTACTGGTGCCAGCTTCGGGCCGACATCCTCGGCCGCCCGGTGTCGGTTCCCGAAAACTCGGAATCGGCCCTCGGGATGGCAGTTCTGTCGGCCGGCGCCGGCGGGTCCGGGACCGCGGCCAGGTCCTCGGCCGACGTTGCCGCCGAGATGGTCCGGATCCGCGTGACCATCGACCCGCGTCCAGGGTCGGCCGGCCGGTTCGACGCCGCGTATCTGCGCCTCGTCCGGGAGCTCGAAGACCGCGGCTGGCTCGGCGCCGGCCTTGCGGCACACGCCCGAGAGCGGACCGGGCGATGACCGACTTCTTCCTGGTCCGACACGGCGAGACCGTCTGGCACTCGGAGAATCGGTATGCCGGGGTTTCCGAGATCGACCTGTCCCCGCTCGGGCACGAGCAGGCCGAGCAACTCGCGACGTGGGCCGGAGGGGCGCGACTCTCCGCGATCTGGTGCTCGCCGCAGCGCCGAGCGATCGCAACCGCGACACCGTGCGCCGATCGGGCCGGCCTGCGACTGGAGGTCGATGCCCGGCTTCGCGAGCTGGACTTCGGCGCCGGGGAGGGGCTCACCTCGACGCAGATGCTGGACCGGTTTCCGGCTGCCTTCGCCGCCTTCCGTACCGACCCGATCGTCAACCACCTGCCCGGCGGCGAGGATCCGGTGGCGGCCGCGGCGCGTTTCGTCGCCTGCCTCCACGACATCGCCACGCTGTTCCCAGACGGCCGGGTCCTCGTCGTGGCGCATGCAACCGCGATCCGGCTGGCCCTGTGCGACCTGCTCGGACTGCCGCTTGGCGACTACCGCAGGTTGTTCCCGACTCTCTCGAACGGCGCCCTGACCCAGGTTCGAATGACCGAAGCTCGACCTGCCCTGCTGCTGTTCAACGTGCCGGTATAGCCGAACAGATCAGGACGCCGCAGGCACTCCCAGCCACAGATCGAGACCGTCGGAGCTGAGAACGACGAGTCCGGCGGGACCGAACGCGGCCGGCGCCCAGCCGACGGAATCGGCCGATGCCATCGGACCGTCGCCCGTTTGCGTCAGCGTTGCCACGGTCAGGTCGTCGGCCACCGTCGCGATCGTGGGCGGACCGTTGATGCCGGTCGGCTCGACGAACAGCAGTGCCCGTTGCCCGTTGGTCATCACGTTCGCGCTGAGCAGGTTCGAGGGCGCTTTCACGAGGCTCCACGTCCGGCCGTCGGTGGTGACCCACACGACCTGAGTGGTCGCCTGAGTTGTCGCGTTCCACTCACTGGCAATGGCCATCAGGACGTGATCGCTGATCCGGCTCACCGTCATGGTCGCCTCGCTCGAAGGCGTGGCCCCGGCCAGCTTTGAGCGAGTCCAGCTCTGGCCGTCTGCCGACCACCACAGGGAGGGCGTCAGCAGTGACGACCCGCCGCAGCCCTCGGGTCCGAGCACGGCGCCGGACACGACGTACCCCGCCGCGAAGTCGGTGGCGCCATCGACGACCACTTTGCCGAACGTCGCCTTCGGCAACGGAGCCTGATGCCAGGACCGGCCGTCCCCGGACAGCCAGACGGCGTGGGTCGCTCCGTCCTTCAGCAGACCCGTGGCGACGTACCCGGTCGATCCCGCGTCGACCGTATAGACGCTGGCCGAAGCGAAGTCGGCCGGCGGCTTGACGAGAGCCCACGCCACACCATCGGTCGAAGTCCACATGGCAGCCACCGTGGGCGGCCCGCCGCACGTAGCCTTGTCCTGAGACTCGCCGACGGCGAGCAGTCCCGCAGGTCCTTCGACCACTGCGGTGACGACCACCGCAAACGGCAGGCCCGAGACATCCATCGCCTTGCCGGCGGTCCAGTGCAGGCCGTCGCTCGATGTCGTGGAGACCAGTTTGAAGCTCACCGTTTGCGGAGAGCTCTGGTCCGACGCGGTGCGAAAGCCCACATAGCCGCGGCTCCAACCGAACACACCCACGGTCGTCTCGGAGAACTCGCCGGTCCCGGCGACCGGTGTCTGGGGGAACGCAGCGCCGGCGGAAACCCATTTGATGCCGGTCCAGGTACCGGCCGGCAGTGTCGCCGGGCCGGTTGTGGGGGTTGGGGTGGAGATCGGGGTTGCGGGCGGTGTCGCCTGAACCGACGGCGACTCAGCCGGAGAAGAGGCGGTCGGTGCGGAGGTAGCGGGCACCGATGGTGTCTCCGCCGCCGTGCAGCCCGCCAGGAGGCAGGCCGTCGCAAGTCCGATCAAGACCCCCTTGATCTTTCGATTTCGGGTTCCCTGCTGTGTAGATCCGATCCTCGTCATCGTTCGACCCTCTCCACTCTGTCCGGTCGGCTCCTGTCCTCAAGCCGAAGTCACGCCGTGAGACGCGGTGGGATGCGATTCGGTGATCGCCGGTCGGGCGCCCGGAAACGATCGTCCGCGGGCGAGCGCAGGCAACTCCAGGCTACCGGGCCGCATGTCCCGATGTGCGCAACGAGGGCCGGTCGACCGTCGATATTGGGGCGTCCAAACGACAAGCGGCATATGGCAAGGAAGGCAGCGGCGTCGTAACGTGTCATCACGGCAGCGCGTCCAGTGCGCCGCGGAGACCGAGGATCCACACGAAGATGCTCAATCGTCCCGAGATTTCGCGGGTCGGCGGATCGACACGGTAGAGGGGAATACAGATGACAACCGCTGAAGTCGACCTCGTCGACGAGATCCTGGGCCGGGCGCCGGGCGAACCCGTCGCGCGGCGAGGATCGGGGAAGTCTCGCCGGCGGACGGCGATCAGGATTGCGATCGCATTCTCGATCGGCCTGTTCGCGACCCTCGCCGTCGTCGCGGCCGTGGCCCTGGCCGTCTTGAACTCCTACTCGGACCGGGTCGTGCCAGGCGTGCGAGTCGGCTCGGTCGACGTGTCGGGCCTGAGTCGCGACCAGGTCGTCGCCCGGCTCCAGACCGATTACGCATACCTCGGCCAGGGCGACATAACGATCACGACTCCACTCGGCGCCGCCAGGATCACCTACAAAGACGCCGGCCGCGCGCCCGACGTCCAGTTCATGGCCGACGCCGCCATGGCCGTCGGGCATACCGGCAATCCGATCGAGGACGCGGTCTTCATGCTTCGCACCGCGGCCGACGGGAAGACGGTCCCGATCGCGGTGAGCGTCGACCCGATGGCGATCGCGACCCACGTCCGCCAGGTGCTCAGCAGCACCCAGGTGGCTCCACAGAACGCGCAGGCAACAGCTCAGAACGCCATCTACGCCTATTCGCCGGCGACGACCGGGCAGATCATCGATGAGAAGGCCATCTCGAGCGCGATCGTCGACGGTCTGACGCAACCGGACGCGCCGGCGGCGTTCCAGGCCGGCGGCGCCCTGGTGGCGCTCGACCCACAGGTCAGCGACGCGGACGCCCAGGCTGCCGTCGCCGAAGCCGAACGCATGGCGGTCGACCTGACCCTGACCTGGGGCGGAGACCCGGCGGCCCAGAGCCCGACCGCCAGCCCCAGTTCGAGCAAGACGGCGACCCCGGCCGCGACCTATCCCATCCCCGCGGACACGGTCCGCAGCTGGATCGTCTTCGGCACGACGCCCGACGGGAGCTACGGCGCCTACATCGATCCGACGCCGATCCAGGCCTTCCTGTCGCAACTCGCCCCGCAGGTCGCCACCACGCCGGTCGAGCCGTCGGTCGTCTTCGACAAGACCGGCAAGCCGACGGGCGTGAAGAACGGCAAGGACGGCGCGGGCATCGACGTGGCCGCGACTTCGCAGGCCATCTCGACGTACCTGGGCGGCCTGGCCGCGGGCAGTGATCCCGGACAGACGGTGGCCATAGTATCCGCCCCGATCTCGCCGACCATCACGCCCGAAAGCCTCGCCGGCACGGTGGTCATCGGCAGCTGGACCACTACTTTCTTCCCGGGCATCAGCAACGGCTACGGCGCCAACATCCGCGTCCCCGCGAACCTGCTCAACGGTCAGATCGTCGCCCCCGGCCAGCGGTTCAGCTTCCTGGCGGCGGTGAGCCCGGTAGATCGGGCCCACGGTTACACGCTTGGCGGCGTGATCAAGGACGGCAAAAGCGACCACACCGGGGCCATGGGCGGCGGTATCTGCTCCGCGTCGACGACCATGTTCAACGCCGCGGCCCGGGCCGGACTCGAGATCAACGAGCGCCACCCGCACTTCTATTACATCGACCGCTATCCGGTCGGCCTGGACGCCACCGTCTACTCCAACGGCGTAACCACCTGGGATCTCAAGTGGACCAACGACACTCCCAACCCGATCGTGATCCGCGGCTACACGACGTACGGCTCCCGAAGCACGATCACCATCCAGCTCTGGAGTCTGCCGCTCGACCGGAAGGTCCACTTCAGCCCCGCGTACAAGGCGAACATCGTGAAGGCGTCGGATCACACCGTGTACGTGACTTCGCTCAAGCCGGGCCAGGAGAACCGGGCCGAGTACCCGACGCCCGGTTTCTACACGTCGCGGGTCCGCACCGTGACCGATGCGAGCGGCAAAGTGATTCATCACGACACGTGGATTTCCCACTACGGCAAGGTCGACGGGCTGCTGCAAATCGGTCGTGCGTCGACTCCGAAACCGACACCGACGCCCGGCGTGCCGGCGCCGGGCGCCCTGACCCCGGCCACGCAGGCCCCGAACCCAAACCCGAACCCGACGCCGGGTCGGCGGCGCCGCAAGGCCGCGTAATCCGAGGAGCCCGAGCATGAAGGTCCTTTTTGTCGGCGGCACCGGCCTGATCAGCAGCGCCTGCGCGAGCTTGGCCGTGGAACGCGGCATCGAGGTCTTCGTCCTGAACCGCGGCAGCAACCCGGATCGGGCGCGGGGCGCAACGCAACTGGTCGCCGACCTGGGCGACGCGGCGGCAACCGAGAAGGCGCTGGTCGGCCACCGTTTCGATGCCGTCGTCGATTGGATCGCGTTCACTCCCGAGGACATCGAGCGAGACCTTCGCCTCTTCCGTGACCGTGCCGAGCAGTATTTCTTCATCAGTTCCGCCAGCGCATACAAGAAGCCGCTGAGCGACTGGATCATTCGCGAGGACACGCCCCTCGCAAACCCGTTCTGGGACTACTCGCAGGACAAGATCGCGTGCGAGGAACGGTTGCTGCGGGCGTATCGCGAGGACGGGTTCCCGGTCACGATCATTCGCCCGTCGCTCACCTACGGCGACACGCAGATACCGCTGTCGATGAACAGCTGGGAGCTGCCCTTCACCGTGATCGCGCGCATGCGAAAAGGGAAGCCGATCATCGTCCCAGGCGACGGCACGGCACTATGGACGATCACCCACAACAGCGATTTCGCGCGCGGTCTCGTGGGCTTGCTGGGGCGGCGCCAGGCGATTGGCCACGCCTTCAACATCATGTCGGACGAGGTCCTGACCTGGGACGAGATCTACCGCCAGACGGCCGAGGCCGCCGGCGTCGAAGCGCGGTTCGTGCATATCGCTTCCGACTTCATCACGACCTGCATTCCCGACCTGACCGGAACCCTGATCGGCGACAAAGCGGGCAGCGCGGTCTTCGACACGACGAAGATCAAGCGTTTCGTGCCCGACTTCCGCACGTCCACGCCCTACGCCGAGGGTATCCGCCGGACAGTTGCGTGGTTCGACGCCGACCCCGCCCGACAGCACGTGGACACCGAGATGGACGCCGGCTGGGATCGCCTGATCGAAGCCTACGAGCTCGGCCTGGCGAACGCCGTCAAGGCGCTGGCGCCCCGGGCCTGACCCGCCGAAGTCACGCGGTCGCGACCGCGCCTCGCGCCCGAATGGACCTCACCGTTGTCGGCCGGTCCGCTCGTCTATCCTTCAGCCCGACATGAGAGCCCCAGAGCGCACCTGCGCGGAGGCCGGGAACCGGTCGCGGCGATGAAGAGTCGCCGGCTGGCGGCGGGAGCGCTGGTCTGCGGCCTGGCCGTCGTAGTGATCGCCCAGCGCCTGGCGCCGATCGCCGGGCCTCCCCTGTACGACGGCGTGCCGGTGACCGACCCGTACAAATGGCTGTCGCCTCCGTCGGGGCTTCAGGGCGGCGCCCAGTCCGCGCACCAGACCGATGTCGTGGCCGATATCCAGGCCGGGCTGGCCGTCGGCACGCCGGAGCTTCCGCCGCAGGTCCAGGTAGTCGTCGACCCCGGAGCGCTGGCCCTGGCGGACGCCACGACCTCCGTCACGATTTCGATCGAACCGGTCGGGGCGCCGGCGGTGCAGCCTTCCGACGGCACCGTCGCCGGCAACGTCTACCGCATCGCGACTGTGGATCAGGCCGGCACGGCGATCGGCTTCAACGCCGGGGGGACGGCGACTCTCGTCCTACGCGGGCCGCCAGTCCTGCGTTCCGCGACGATCGAGAGCTTCGACGGCGGCGTCTGGACGAAGCTTCACACCGATCCGGCCGGCATCCCCGACATATTCACCGCGACCGTGACGGGCTTCGGCGACTTCGCCCTCGTGGCGCCGGCCGGCTGGAAACCGGCGGGCGAGAAGGCCGGGCCACCGGCTGCGACCGCGAACCCATCGGCGACTCCGTCGAGTGCGCCGGCAACCCCCGGGGCGTCGGCCGTGTCGAGCGGACCGGGCGGTGCGTCCGGACCTACGTCGACGGCGCCGCCGGCCACGGCGGCCGCGTCGGCGGGGCAGTCTGCCGGCACGGCGGCACTCGGGAGTTCGGGCGACCAGGGCACCCATGTCCCCTCGATACTCCAAGTCGCGCTCGTGGCCCTGGTCGTCGTGGCGGTCGTGGTCGTCCTGCGCCGGCCGATGAGGACGCCGCGCGAGTGAGGCGCCGGGCCGAAACCTTCGGCCGAGTTGGCGAATCCGTCGCAAACCCAACCCCGGCGCCCTTTTCGTCCGGCCGTCGCGTCAGAACGACGGCGACACCCTATAGTCGCGCCATGGGACCAGGCGGCGACGCGGTTGCGGCGCCGAAGGCCGAAAGGAGAGCCTCATGCCTGTGGCGGAACGAGTCGTCGACATCCTGGCGGGCCGCACGGCGGTCGGCGCCCGAGCGACGGTCCAGGGTTGGGTCCGGACGCGTCGCGATTCGAACGCCGGGCTGTCCTTTCTGCAGGTCCACGACGGGTCCTGCTTCGACGCCCTCCAGATCGTGGCCCCGGCCACGCTTGCCAACTACGCCGAGGAGGTCCTTCATCTGACGGTCGGCTGCGCCGTCACCGTGACCGGCACGGTCGTCGCATCGCAGGGCAAGGGCCAGACCGTCGAGATCCTCGCCGAATCGGTCGTCGTGGTCGGCTGGGTGGACGATCCGGACAGCTATCCCATCTCACCCAAGCGGCACTCGTTCGAATACCTGCGTGAGGTCGCCCACCTGCGCGCGCGAACGAACACCTTCGGCGCGGTGGCCAGGGTGCGGCATTGCCTGGCGATGGCCATCCATCGCTACTTCGACGAGCACGGCTTCTACTGGGTCCACACGCCGATCCTGACCGCCAGCGACGCCGAAGGCGCCGGCGAGCTGTTCCGCGTCTCGACTCTGGATCTGGCGAACCTTCCCCGCACCGACGGCGGCTCGATCGACTTCGCCCAGGACTTCTTCGGCAAGCCGGCTTATCTCACCGTGTCGGGCCAGCTCAACGTCGAGACGTACTGCCTGGCGCTGTCGCGGGTGTACACGTTCGGGCCCACCTTCCGGGCCGAGAATTCGAACACCAGCCGGCACCTCTCGGAGTTCTGGATGGTGGAGCCGGAGATCGCCTTCGCCGACATCACCGCCGACGCCGACCTGGCCGAGGACCTGCTGCGGTACAGCTTCCGCGCCGTACTGGACGAGCGCGCCGACGACATGGCCTTCTTCGCCGAAAGGATCGACAAGGAGGCGGTCAGCCGGCTCGAGGACTTCGTCAAGTCGAGCTTCGCGCGCATGGAGTACACCGAGGCCATCGAGGTCCTGAAGCGGTCCGGCCGTTCGTTCGAGTTCCCCGTCGAGTGGGGCGTGGCCCTGCAGGCCGAGCACGAGCGCTATCTATGCGAGGAATACGCCAGGCGGCCGGTCGTGGTCGTCAACTACCCCAAGGGGATCAAGGCGTTCTACATGCGCCTCAACGACGACGAGCGCACCGTCGCGGCCATGGACGTGCTCGCGCCCGGCATCGGCGAGATAGTCGGCGGCAGCCAGCGCGAAGAGCGGCTCGACGTCCTCGATGCCCGCCTGCGCGAGACCGGCCTCGACCCCGCGGCGTACTGGTGGTATCGCGATCTGCGCCGCTACGGCACCGTGCCGCACGCCGGCTTCGGGCTCGGGTTCGACCGATCGGTCGCGTACGCCTCGGGCATGGCGAACATCAGAGACGTCATCCCGTTCCCGCGGACCCCGGGCAGCGCCGAGTTCTAGCCGGGTCGGCCGGATCAGAAGGTCGGAGAGGGCGTCGGCGTCGGCTTCGGCTTGGGCGGCGCCAGGTGACGACTCGGCGTCACGTACAGGAGCGGGTTGCGATCGCAGCTGATCGTCCCGCCCGTCCACGGGTAGCAGACCCAGACCTCAAAGTGAAGGTGCGTACCCTGGGCCGCGCCCGTTTCGCCCATGCTGCCGATGCGCTGGCCCATGGTCACATGCTGGCCGATCTTCACGCTCACGGCCGACAAGTGGTTGTACGTGGTGTACAGCGTGCCGCCGCCGTGCGAGATCCAGACCACGATGCCGCCTGCCGCGCCGTCGGTTCCGGCCTTTCTCCAGCCGGCGTAGATGACCGTGCCCGAGGCGGCGGCCAGTATCGGAACGCCCTTGGGCCCGCCGATGTCGAGGCCGTCGTGGTAGTGGCGGCATTTGCCGTAGCGCGGCTCCCCGGGCCAGCCGGTGCAGCCGAAGCGCTGAGTGATCTTGTAGTGGTCGTATGCCGGCCAGAGCAGCTTGCCGAACCAGTTCGGCGGCGCGGGCGCGGGAGCTTGCTTGACCGGCAGCGGCGGAGTATCGGCGCCGGGCACCAGGAGAAGCTCGCCCACGACGAGGGTCGTGTCGGTCAGGTTGTTGGCATCGATAAGCTGCTGCGAGTCGATGCCGTACTTGTCGGCGATCGACTTGACCGTGGCGCCCGCCGTGACCGATATCACCAGGCCGTCCATCGGCGGGATCTTCATGACCTGGCCGATCTTGACCAGCTGCGGGTCCGGCACGCTGATGCTGTTTGCCCAGTAGAGGGTCGACATCGAGAGTCCGAAGGCGTTGGCGATCCGGCTGAGCGTGTCCCCGGCCCGAACCGTGTAGGCCAGGAAGGCGGAGCCGGGAATCGGCGTGCCTATGCGGGGCTCGGCCGTCGCCGGCGCTGATGGGCTGAGCTGCGGGCTCGGCGATGGGCTGTCCGACGCGGCGTCGGTCGGGCTCGGGCTGGCGCTGGCGGCGGCGATTGGGGTCGCGTTGTTCGCCGCGGTCCCGTGCTGCGCGAGCGGAAGAGACGCCAGCACGACCGTCGCCACTAGAACCACGCAGACCGCCAGGGCGAACACGCCCCTCCGCCCGATCGCGCCGGTTCGCGTGCCTCGAAGCGGCTCCACGCCGTCGATCGGGCGTCGCGTCGCCATCGGTGGCGGCGGTACGCTCGGGAGGGCGGCGGCAAGGCTGGCCGCCGGGGCGGCGATCGTCCCGGGTTGCCCCTTGTGCCGAGCCTTCCTGGTGTAGCGCAATCCAGTCGTCTCGGCGAGCTTCTCGCCGCGAAGACGAGCTAGCAAACCGCGCGCCGGGTTTCTTCTGGCCGAAGGCAATACCCACTCCGTATCGATGCCGGCGATCGGGACGACCGGCCGGCCTTGCGAAAGGCGGCGGCCGCGTCGTGGACGGGCCGGGTCGCCACCTACCCTAGCAGGGGTTGCCGATCGCTGCCAGCCCGGCCACCGGACTGCCCGACCGGATGCGGCCCGCAGACGCCCGCGCATCCGGCCCAGAGTGCCTTCCGAGGACGGTCCGAAACGGTGTCTGCACGCTGACACAAACAGCCCCTCCGCGTCGTTATCTAGGTTGTGGAAGCGACGCAAGCTGGGGGTTGGTTGTTGAGGGCCATCGAGTCCGCGCCGGCGAGCACGCTGGAATCCGAGGGCGCGTTCGAGCGGATGTACGTGGCCACCTGGCCGAGGCTGTGCCGCTATGCGTGGGTGCTCGTAAGGCACCACGAGGACGCGGAGGACGTGGCCGCCGAGACGATGCGCCGGGCCTACGGTGCCTGGCAGACGGGCCGGGGTCCGGCCGGCGACCCCCTTCCATGGCTCTTCGTGATAGCCCGGCGGATCGTCATCGACCGCAACAAGCGCCGGGTCCTGCCCTGGCTTCCGCTATCGAGGGCCGCCGAGTCGCCGGCCGCGGTGGACTCCTTCGGCCGGCTCGAGGCGGCGGCCTGGTTCGACCAGCTCCGCGAGTGTCTCTCGCCGCGTCAGCACGAGGCGATCCTGCTGCGGTTCCTGTTCGACCTCGGGGACGACGAGATCGGCCGGATCATGGGGCTTTCACCGGCCGGCGTACGCACCAACGTGTCGCGAGGGATAGCCACCTTGCGCCGGCGACCGGAGGTACTCGATCGATGAGCGCCGACAGTTTCGAGCGTGTTCTTCGCGACCGGCTGAAGGCCGGGGCGGCCGAACTGGATCGGAGCATGCCGCCGGCGCCGTCGCTGCAGGCTCTGCTCGTCTCTCCGCAGGCCTACCGGCCGGC
>CAZGUS010000009.1:0-25066 GCA_964529245.1 uncultured Anaerolineaceae bacterium | reverse complement strand
CCGGCCGGCATACCTTCGGCTCGGCTTCGGCCTGGCGGTCGCGGCCGCCCTCGCGGTCGCGCTGATCTCGGGGTCGCTGCTGCTGGGGCAGAGTCCCGCGGTCCGCCCGCTTTCGTCGATCACGCCGTCGGCTACGCCGTCCCTCGCGACGCCGTCCCAATCGCTGATCACCGCGTCGCCGTCGCCGTCTCTCGCTTCGCCGTCCGGGTGGCCGCCGGTCACGGCGGTCACGGCCGAACTGGCGCCGCCGCTCCCCACAATCTACGAATCCTGACGACATCAAATGGGCCGGGGGGCGATGAGAGGGCGCCGGCTGGTAGAGATCGGCGCCGCGATCCTGATCGGTTCGTCGCTGCTGCGGTGGTGGCAGGTCGGCGGCGGCCCGGGCCAGCTGCCGATGCGGAGCGACGTCGGGATCTCGGACGGCCCGGTCTTCCTCATGGTCCTGGCCGCGATCGCCTGCCTGCTGGTCGCGACTCTCCCCCTCGCCGCCGGCAAGCCCGTCTGGATCGACCGTCCCGGCGTCTACCTGGGCCTCTTCGTGACGGCCGCCGCGGGCTACATCCTGCGGGTGGCCGACCTGGCCCCGTGGCTCGCGCCGAGTCCGCCGTCGCCGGGTATCGGCGTCTGGCTGGCCGCCGCCGGGCTGGCGGTCACGGCCGCGGGCGTCGTCGAGCTGTTCCGGGATCGCCGCGCCGGCGCCGGCGACAGTGCGGCGGGATCTGGCGCCGCCGAACCGGCCGAGGCCGGCGCGGACGACGCAGTCGGCGCGGACGAAGGCGGCGACTACGCAATCGGCTCGGACGCGTCCGAGCCGGGGTATCAGGAGCCGCCTCCGCGGTACGTGCCCGGAGTCGTCCTGAGCGCGTGGCGCCGCCTCTACCGACCGTCGACGCACCCGGACCGATCCGCCGCCCTCGCCGTCGAGCCGCGGGGCCGCCTCGACAAGCTCGATCTGTGGGTCGTGGCCGCCCTTGTGGTGGTCCTCCTCTCCATGCGTGTCTACGACCTCGGCCAGCCGTCGCAGATGTACTTCGACGAGGTCTATCACGCCCGCACGGCCACCGAGTTCCTTCAGGACTGGCGCTACGGCACCCCGCACCACATCCTGGAGTGGACTCACCCGCACTTCGCCAAGTACGCCATCGCGGCCGGGATCACGCTCTTCTCCGACGACAAGGTCACGGCTACCGGCACCATCGACGCAACAGTCGAGGCCGTGCTGGTAGAGCCCAGAGCCCCAGAATCGCCGGCGGACATGGTCGCCGATCCGACCGGCGCCAACTCCGACCTCAGTCTCCGTTTCGGCGACCGCGCGTTGGTCGCGACCGGAACCGGCGTGCTTGTCTACGACCTCAGGACCCGCGAGCCGGTCCATGCCTACGCCATCCCGGGGGCGGATGCGCTGTCGCAGGTCGCCGGCACGGGGCTCGTCTACGTTGGCACGCCGGGCGGCCGCATATACAGCATCGACACGAACTCGCTGGACGACGTCCAGAACGGGCTCTCGCGCTCCGTCGCGCCGCCGGTAGAACTGGGGGTCGAAACCGGGCTCGCCATAACCCATCTCTACTCGGGATCGCCGCCCTACCTGCTCGCCTCCGATGCCGCCGGCAACGTCGTTTCGATAGATCTGAGCCGCGACGGCGGCACGATCGTCGGCAGCGCATTGGTACCGGGGTTGGCGGACTTCGCCAGCATGGGCGCGGGACCGCCGGTGCTGCTCGAGACGGGGCCGGCCGCCCCTGCCGGAGAGCTCGGGGCGCTGGCCGGCGCACTCGGCCTGACGGAGTCTCGCGTGCGATCCGCATACGCGAGCGCCGGCGTCGCGGGTCGATCCCAGTTTCTGGACGTCGGCACGCTGGACGACGGCCAGGCGGCCGCCGTCCAGGACCTGATCGACGCGGGCTCGCTGCCCGACATCGCGTTGCAGGCCAACCCGCAGATCCTGATCGCGTATCGAAGTGGCGTCGCCCTCATGGACGCGCGCAACCTCGAACTGTTCTCGAAGGTCGCGACCGACTCGCCGGCGACCTCGATCGCGGTCAACTACACCAGTGCCACCCACTCCGAGCCGCGCGACTGGAAAGACCAGTCCACGTACGTGGCCGCCGGCAGCTCCCTCGTGCTGATCGGCATCAACACGGAGGCCGGCCCGTGGACGATCGCGTCGAACGGCACGCCCCTCGACATGCCCGGCCCCATCACGACCGTGGTCATCGACGACGCCACCCGCATCGCCCAGGCGCTCGGCCGGGCCCCGAACGGCGACGGGGCGACCCTCTATTCGATCGAGACCAACGGCAACACGGTGTTCTCGGACGCCAGGCTGCCCTTCGAGCCCGTCTCCATCGGTCTCGACTCCAGCCCGCTGCTGTCCAACGCCGACCACGAGGAAGTTCTCGCGCTCTCTCCGGACGGCGCGATCGCCAGCGTCGACGTCGGCCAGTTCGCCTTCTCGTGGCGGATCGTGGGCGTGCTCTTTGGAGTGCTGATGGCGGTCTGCCTGTACCTGTTGGTGAGGCTGCTCTTCCGGCGCCGCTCGGTCGGCCTGCTCGTGGCCCTCTTCTCGATGACCGACGGAATGCTCTTCGTCCAATCGCGGATCGCGATGAACGACACCTACGTCGGTGGCTTTCTCTTGCTGGCCTATCTGATATTCGCGGTCCTGTGGCTGAACGGCTTCAAGAGCCCGACACACTCCTGGGTGGCCTTCTGGGTCGGAATGCCGATCCTGAGTCTTGTGCTGGGACTGGCCCTCGGGTCCAAGTGGGTCGGACTCTATGCCATGGCCAGCATCGGGATCCTGATCCTGATCCGATCGGCGCTTGGCCGGCTACTCACGATCGTCGGGATGGCCCTGGGGACGGGCGTGCTCGGCTGGATGGCGATTGCCGAGATGACCAACGAGCAGGGCACGGGCAATCCCGGCGCGGTCGTCACCCTGATCGGGCTGGGCGTGGCGGTCGTCGTCGGCGGGCTCTTCGTCGCGCGTTCTATGCCGACCACGCCGGACAGGTTCCTGGCCGTGATCGTGGCCGTGGTCGTGGCAGCCGCGCTGTTCGGCGCCGCTCTGCTCGCCGCTCCCGGGACGGTCCAGGGCGGCGGGCCCAACTACACGTTCTTCCTGATCATGCTTGCGGCAACCGCCGCTGCCGCCGCCGCCAACGCCTATCACCCCATCGCCTGGTCGCGCCAGGAACTGCAGTTCGCCATCGCGGCGCCGGCCGTCGTGGGAGCTCTGGCGCTGGTCGACGGCCTGGTGCGCCGCAATCCGACGGCGCTCGAGCTGGGGGTCGGCGCGTTGTGCGTGGCGGCGATCGCGGCGGCCGGCTTCCGGTATTGCGGCAGGCTCGGCTTCGACCCGCTGGCGCCGCCGCCCGACCCGGACGACCCGGCTTCCTTCGAGGATCCGCCTTCGCCCGCGCCGGACGGCTGGCTGCGACTCGGGTCGGGCTTCGGCCTGCCGGCGATATGGACGGTCCTGTGCGTCCTGGTCCTGCCGATCGCGATCTACGTCGGGCTGTACGTGCCGTGGTCCATGCCCTGGCAGCCGGAGACACCGGCGGCGGTCCGGGAATACGCCGGCGCCCTGCCCGTCATCTTCTGCCCCGACGCGGACCAGTACGGCAACTGCGTCAACGGCGACGGCTGGCCAGCAGGGCACACCGGAGAGACGCTCATCCAGCAGACGATCGACATGTACGACTATCACAACGACCTGCGCGACCAGCATCCCGCGTCGTCGCCGTGGTGGGCCTGGCCGCTGGACCTCAAGCCGGTATGGTTGGAGAACGCCGGCTATGCGGACGGGCTGGCGACGATGATCTACGACGGCGGCAACCCGGTCCTGTGGTGGCTCGCCATATCCGCCATGGGCTTCATCACCTGGCAGGCGTTCAAGCGCCGGAGCCTGGGCCTCGCGCTCCTGGCCATCGCCTTCTTCTGGCAGTGGCTGTCGTGGTCCCGCATCGACCGCGCCGCCTTCGAATACCACTTCTACACTGCCGTGCCGTTCTTCCTGGCGGCTCTGGCCTACTTCCTGGCCGAGTTGTGGCATGGACCCTCGCGCCGGACCTGGCTGCTGGCCAGGGTCGCCGCAGCCGCGGCGCTGCTGCTTCCCGCGGTGCTGTGGCTGGTGAAGGATCCGCTCTGCCAGCTCGCCCAGGTGAGCTCGACCGGCAACGCCTACTCGCCGACGATCTGCGGCGGCGCGACCGGCGACGTCAGGATCGAGGCGCGGATGCTGCTGATCGCCGTGGTCCTGGCGGCGGCGCTGGTCGCCCTGGCGCTCGCCGCTTTGCGCGTCGAGCGACGCCAGAGAGACGGGGCGGAGGATCGGCTGTGGATGGCCGAGCTGATGGCGCCGGTCGTCCCAGCCGGCGTGCTGCTGTGGTGGCTCGGGCAGAACGCCCCGCACGACATCGTCTTCGAGGCTCAGATCCCGTCGGACGGCATAACGCTACTGCTGCTGCCCGTCCTGGCCGCGCTGGCGTTCGTCGTGCTCAAGGCCCGCAACCCGCGCCGGTTCGTGCTCGGGGCGTGTGTCTGCGCCGTGCTCGGCTTCGCGGTCTTCTACCCGAACTTCGCGGCACTGCCTCTGCCCGGCGCCATCATCGACGTCTACGAGGGGCTCCTGCCGACGTGGTTCTACGGCTTCCAGTTTGCGGTGAACATGCAGGAGGGAGCGCAGGTGAGCCCGACCGACATCAACGGGATCCTCCTCGGCCTGGTCGTCCTGTTCGTCGCCGGTATGGTGGCCTGGGCGGCCTGGGAACACCGACTCGTCGTCGGGCTCCGGCGCGCCCGGCGCAGCACCGACCGGGACTCGGACATGGGTTCGAGCCGAACACAAACGCCACATTGAGTCCGGCGGTCGAAGCAGCACGACATGGGTTCGATCGTCGGCAGACCGCCTGGCGGCGATGTGCGCCGCCGAACTCCGAATCGGCCGGCGCGCGGCGGATCGGCAACTCACCCGCGCCGGTCGAGGCACAGGTCCGGGCTCCCCGACTCGCTATCCTGCTGGGAGATCGCGGTCGGGCAGGTTCTCGCGCCGGCCGTTAAGACCGCTCGGCACATCCGTCTGGAGGGCGTTCGTGAGAGTCCTGTTCGTCGGCGGCACCGGCGTCATCAGCACAGCCTGCACTCGCCTGGCCGTCGAGCGCGGCATAGACGTCGTCCACCTGAACCGATCCAGCGGCGTCCATCCGATCGATGGCGTGACCACCCTCGTCGCCGACGTGCACGACGAAGCCGCGGCCGAGCGGGCCCTGGCCGGCCAGACGTTCGACGCCGTCGTGGACTGGATCGCCTTCGGCGTCGAGGACGTCGAGCGCGACATCCGCCTGTTCCGCGATCGGACCGACCAGTACGTCTTCATCAGCTCGGCGAGCGCCTACATGAAGCCGCTCGGCCAGTGGCTGATCCGCGAGGACACTCCGCTCGCCAACCCGTACTGGGACTACTCGCGCGGCAAGATCGCAGCCGAAGAGCGCTGCCTGCGGGCGCTTCGCGAGGATGGCTTCCCGATCACCATCGTGCGGCCGTCGCACACCTACGGCGACTGGTCGATGCCGCTGGCCGTGACCAGCTGGCAGAAGCCGTTCAGCTGCATCGCGCGGTGGCGGGCCGGCAAGGCCGTCATCGTCCCCGGCGACGGCCAGACGCTCTGGACGCTGACGCACAACACCGACTTTGCCGTCGGCCTCGTGGGACTGCTGGGTCGCCGGCAGGCCACCGGCCACGCGTTCCACATCGTGTCCGACGAGGCCATGACCTGGAACGAGATCCACCGCCAGACGGCCGCCGCAGCCGGGGCCGAATGCCGGATCGTGCACATCCCCACCGACTTCATCGCCGCCTGCCGCCCCGACATGAGCGGCCGCCTGATCGGCGACGCCTCCGTCTGCGCCGTCTTCGACAACAGCAAAATCAAGCGGTTCGTGCCGGAGTTCCGGCCTTCCGTCCCATACTCCCAGGGAATCAAGCAGACGATCGCCTGGTTCGACGCCGATCCTGCACGACAGGAAGTTGACGCCGAAATGGACGAGTGGATCGACCGCCTGATCGCCGCCTACGAGACCGGCCTGACGAACGCGCGAGCCGCGTTCGGCCGCTGAAGCCGGGCCGGAACTGCTCACCGTCCTTGGGCCCTTGTCACCCGAACGGCAGCGTCGCTCCGGCGAGCGACCGGCGCCGGACAACGCCACCACGTCGGTCACCCAACGGAGAAATCTACGATCCGGCCCAGAACAGGTGGACGGACCTGGGCCAGCTCAGCATGGATCGCATCAGCGTTCAGGTGGCGCCGCTGCCGCATGGAGGCGCCATCGTGACCGGCACCACGCCGGGCGACATGAGCGCTGAAGTCGCCGAGCTCTTCGACCCCAAGACAGGCAAGTCAAGCTCAACCAGTAGCGAATGCGCGCCAGGGCGGCCGCTGCCCGGCCCGGCAACGGTCCGAGCGGTTCGTTTCGCCAGGCTTGGGCACACCTCGAAGCCCGCCCTGGCCCAGAACCAGCATCGAAATCCCTGTTGACTTCCAGAATCAGCCGACTACACTGTCGCCACCGGTAATGTTACCGGCAATGATAACGTCCTGGGATCGCAGGCAGCGCGCGCCGCGATTTCAGGGCGATCGCAGGGCTGCTCAGAGATCGCCCGCACGTCCTGACCGTCCGAGCGTGCGCATGCAAGTGCACTTCCTTGGCCGGGCCGGCATGTCGGACCCGATGTTTCGAGCCTTCGCCGTGAAACTCCCTCGATCTGACGAGGGAGGCTTGGCCTTGAGCGCCATGGTCCTATCGTTGCGGATTAGTCGACCCCTTGAAGGCAAGCTCTAAATGGCGCCGAAGCCTGAGACGTCGTCGCCGTCGCGCTCGCAACAAGGGAGCTGGCGCCACTCCCCGGCGATGTTGCCAGGAGGACTGCTGAAGGGCGTCCTCCGGATTGTGAAGAACTGAGAGTGGGGGTCCGCGCCAGGTCGGCGCCAGGACTCGTCTCGCCGACAACGACGGCGAAGGCCTCGCCACCCGCGAACGAACCTCCCCGTCACGTAGAGGTGCGTATGCGATAGGACTGGAACCCGGTGTTGATGGAAGTCTCGATCAACGCAATTGGTTCAAATAGGGAGATGGAGTAGATGAAGCGAGCCCTGATTCTCATCGTTGCCGTGGTCTTCGCTGGCTGTTCGGGCACGACCGCGACGACGGCGCCGACTGCCACGCAGGCGCCGGCGCAGACACCGGCATCAAATGCGACTACCGCTGCTGTGCAGTCCGCTGCGGCCGCGGAGAAGAGCGCCGGCATCGAGTCAGCCCAGGTCACCGACACCACCGATCCGATCACCGTCTGGATCGATCAGCCTCGCCAGCCCGTGGTTGACGGCTTCAAGAAGAAGTACCCGCAGTACGCGAGCTTGATCAACTCGACCATAGTCGACCGCGAGACGTTGCCGGCCAAGACCCTTCTCTTCAACAACACGGGCTCCGGCTGGCCTGACGTCGTCTTCGCCGAGCCGCGACTCGTCGCCCGCGTCTCCGATGCGGCGCACTCCTTCCCGCTCGATCTGACAAACCTCGTACCCGCCTCGATGCTCAAGGATTACGCGGGCGAGAGCAACTGCGTTTTCAACGGCAAGGTCTATTGCCTTCGCAACGACCTGGCCCAGATGGTGACGTACTACAACGCACCGCTCTTCACGCAGTTTGGCTACAAGGTTCCCACGACGTTCGAGGAGATGCAGGCCCTCAGCGACCAGGTCGCCAAGGACCACCCCGGCTACTACCTCGGCACACTTGGTGACGGCTGGACCTGGCTCTCGTACTTCGAGGCGAGCGGCTGCCCGTATGCCACGTCCAAGGACGTCGGAACCCTCGAGATCAACGTCAGCGATCCAACCTGCACCCGAGCCGCGCAGCTGATCGATCACATGGTCGCCAACAAGACCCTCTGGAACACGGACTACTTCACCGCCAGCTGGGTGCAGATCGCCAACAAGAACAAGCTCCTGATGCTCATTGCGCCCATTTGGGCCGCTCTCGGCACCTTCAAGGGCACCTACTACACCGATAAGACGACGCCCAGTGAAACCAGCCACCTGCTCGGCGTCGCGGCCCCGCTCAAGTGGGCTGCCGATGCCACCGCGCAGACCGCGGCCATGGGCGGCGCGGCCTGGACCATTTCTCAGCACACGAAGAACCAGGGGCTGGCGCTGCTCTTTGCCGAGTATGCGACCCAGGACCCGGACCTCTGGACGGGGTCCTCTAACTTCCCGTCCTTCACGCCGCTCCAGCCGTTGTTCAACGCGGTGGTCAGTGCCGACCCGATCTTCGCGAGCGACCCGACGGCCGTCTTCGCGCAGGCCGCGACGGAGATCTCCCCCGCGGGCGACAGCTGGCCGCGCTTCGACCTGATCGCCCCGCTCACCACCGTCGTCAAGGACATGTACAGCAAGAAGCAGACGATGGTGGCGACGTTGCCGGAGGTCACAACGGTGCTCACGCCTCTGGCTCAGGCTGAGGGTTACAACGTCGTAAACCAGTAGAACTGGCTCCCCAGGCAACCAGGCGTCTTCTCAACCCAAGCATGTAAATTCGGGGAAGGCGGCCACAGGAGGTCGTCTTCCCCGACTCCGTAAGCAAAGGACTTTCCATTTGGCCACGCCTGCTGCTCCTACCGCCTTGCCGTTGGCTCGACGCTCCCGGCTCTCGCGCCTGGGGATCGGTTGGCGGCGTCATCGGATGTCCTATCTGCTCGCCCTGCCCTACATCATCTTCATGGCGATCTTCGGCATCGGGCCGGCTCTCTACGCCTTGCTGATGAGCTTCTCGAAGTTCAGCATGGGCGTGCCGCAGTACTGGGCCGCCGGGCTTGACAACTACAAGCTCGCCTACGGCGATGCTCGGTTCTTCCAGGTATTCGGAAACCTCCTTGAGTTTCTAGTCATCTCAGTGCCACTCGGCATCGGGTTTGTGGTGCTGCTGGCGCTCCTGCTGGATATGCGACCCGGACGGTTTTCGTCCACGTTGCGTCTGCTGTACTTCATTCCTGGAGCGGTCACAGGGCCGGCGCTCGTCCTTCTGGTGATCTGCATCCTTGACCCAACCATCAGCCCGTTCGGTCCGCTCTTCAACGCCATCGGCGCAACTAACTTCGACGCTCTGGTCTTTCCGGGAAGCCTGCCTTTCGTGTTCACGCTGATGGGCTTCTTCTCCGGAGCCGGAATGTGGATCGCCATCCAGCATGGCGGCCTTCAAGGAATTTCCGCCGAGGTGATCGAGGCGGCCGAGCTCGACGGCTGTAATGCCTGGCAGAAGGCTCTGTACATCAAGCTGCCATACATGCGCCCCTACATCGTCTATCAGACCATCCTGATCTTCGCCTTGAATGTGCAACTCTTCGTCGAGCCGCAGCTGTTGACTTCCACTTGGGTACAGGCAAATGTGCCACCTCAGTGGGCCCCGAATCAGCTCGCCTATTCGTACGCGTTTGACGTCGGTAACTTCGGCGCCGCAGCGGCCCTTTCACTTCTGATGCTCGCCATCGGTCTCGCCGGCGCGTTTGTCCTGATCCGATGGACCGGCTTCTTCAAGCTCGAGGGATAACTGATGACCAGCCAGACTGCGACTGACGAAAGGGCTCCGCGCCGATTCTCACTTCGACGACACGTGGGAGAGCTTGGCTTCATCGGGTATGTGATCCGCCTGGCGATCCTGCTGATCTTTGCGATCTACTTCGTCGTCCCGCTCGTGTGGTTGCTGTTTGCGACCACGCGTGATCCAACCAGCCTGTACAGCAGTTGGTTCCCGCTTACAATCGGATCCATCGATCGGCTCGTCACGTCATGGAATGATGTCATCGCCTACCAGAACGGCGAGATGCTTCTCTGGTTGGGCAACTCCATTCGATATGCCGGGCTATCGCTGATCGGCAGCCTCGCGATTTGCATTCCGGCAGGCTACATCCTGGCAATCGGCCGTTTCCCGGGCCGCAGGGTGCTCCTCTGGCTCACGCTGATCACGATGCTGCTGCCGGTGTCGGCCATGGTGCTGCCGCTGTTCCTCGAGCTGAACCTCGCTCACCTCATCAACACGCAGTGGGCAGTCATTCTGCCTGCGATGTTCTTTCCGTTCGGCGTGTATCTCAGTTACGTGTACTACGGCTCCAGCCTCCCCCGGGAACTCGTCGACGCGGCCCGCGTGGACGGCTGCTCGGAACTCAGGGTCTTCTGGAACATCGCGCTCCCGCTGGCCAGGCCACTCCTCGGCCTTCTGGCGTTCATCAGCTTCAACGCCAACTGGAACAACTTCTTTGGTCCCTACGTGATGCTGAACGACGACAAGCTTTACAACATGCCAGTGGGTTTGAACTCGGTCGTTGCCGCGACTTCGGCGCTCCGTCCAGGCTTCAATCCCACGCCTGGAGCAACGTCCTTCGTGCAGGCCGACGCCGCTATGGCCGCCTTGTTTATGATCGTTCCGGTTGTGATCGTCTTCATATTCTCTATGCGATACGTGACCAACGGCGCGTTCACAGGCGGAGTCAAGGGTTGATATTCGTGTTTCGTATCTCTGCCGTCGCGGGCGAGAACTCTTCTCGTGCCTTTTCGGTGTGCTTGACATGACGTCCGATCGACTGACCGCCGACCTGGCGTTCATCGGGCACGTGTGCCTCGACGAGGTGGTCCCCTTCGGGGGCTCACCTCGCGTGGCGCCGGGCAGTGCCGTGCTGTGCGGTGCGCTGGCGGCGGCGCGCATAGGCACGAGGGTCGCGGTCGTGACCAGGATGGCCCCGGCAGACGAGGAAATTCTGGAACCTATGCGTCAGGTCGGGATCACGGTCCATGTGGTTCCGACCGACTTCACGACCTACATGAAGGTAGTCCATCCGAGCTCCGACGTCGACGATAGGGAGATGTTCCAGCTGGCCAACGCCGGCCTGTTCGCTTCGGCGGACATCCCGGCGCTGGACGTGCGCCAGGTGCATTTGGCCGGAATCACGGACCAGGAGTTCGACCTGTCGTTCGTACAAGGGATGAAGGCCCGGGGCTACCGATTGTCGGCCGACATGCAGAGTTTCGTGCGTCAGGTCGATCCAGAGTCGCGCCGCATTTCGTTCGGGAATGTGGCCGACAAGGAAGAGCTGGTACAGCTTCTGGACATGGTGAAACTGGATGTGGTCGAAGCCAGGGTCCTGACCGGGACGGACGATCTGGAACGGGCGGCCATCATGTTCGAAGCGTGGGGCAGCCCGGAGACTCTCATAACGAGGGCGGACGGCGTGTTGGCCCGCGTGAACGGGAAGACATACTGGGAACCATTCTCCAATCGGAGCGTGGTGGGCCGGACGGGTCGCGGGGACACGACGTTCGCCGCGTATATGGCTCGCCGCCTCGACCACGATCCCGATGAATCGCTGAAATTCGCGGCCGCCCTCGTGTCCATAAAGATGGAGCGAGCCGGACCCTTTGACGGATCACTGGCCGACGTGCTCGAGCGGATGACCGCCACCGCCGTTCGCTAGCCCGGTCCCTTACCGATCACCGACACGATCCCACACCTCATGGACCGTCACACCTCTGCCGGAGCCCGACCATGCACATGCCGAAGACCCCCATCAGCTATTTTCGCGGCGATCCCTGGACGATAGTCGAAGAGGGTTTCGATCCTTCATACCAGCGAGTCTCCGAGTCGGTCTTCTCGCTGGCCAACGAATTCATGGGCGTGCGCGGCTACTTCGAGGAAGGCTATAGCGGCGACCACCTGCTGGGGAGCTACTTCAATCATCTGTACGAGATGATGGACATTCGCCACGACCAGGTCTTCAAGGGCTTCGTCACGCAGGGCGCGGCAATGATCAACGCCGTGGATTGGCTGTACACACGACTCTGGGTGGACGGCGAGCAGCTTGACCTGGCGACATCGGCTTACTCCGGCTTCTCGCGCCAGCTCGACATGCGTCGGGGCGTGCTGGAGCGCGAGTTCGTGTGGCAGACGACGACCGGCAAGCACCTGAAGATCTCCTTCGCTCGCTTCACCGACATGCAGTCGACCCGTGTCGGCTGCCAGCGGATCGTCGTCCAGCCGATCGACTTCTCGGGCACAGTGGAGGTGCGCGTCGGCCTGGACTTCAACACCAACTACGAGATCGGCGCCGGATGGGACCAGCGGGGTAGCGGTGCGAAGACTGGGGGAGTTATCAACTTCTGGAACTGCCTGCGCAAGGGGCCGGTCGGCGGGGGTTGGGCGATCCAGGCGGAGACGCTCCGAAGCGGCCATCAGCTGTTCTCGGGATTCTACGTGCGCGCCGACCAGCCCATCCAAACGTCCCTCGTGGAGGACGTCAAGTTCATCGGTGTCGATTTCACCCTGAATGTCGAGGAGGGCGTGGCCACAACGGTTGACAGGATCGCGGTCAACGACTGGGCCAGGACGGTTGATGTCGACCTCCTGTGGGGACGAGGGACGGACTTGATGCGACGTCGGGCGGAGGCGACGTTCGACAGCTTGATGGACGAGCACACCTCCTTCTGGGCCAAGGTCTGGAACGCGCTGGACATCGAAATCGAAGGCGACCCGGAGGTTCTCCAGGGCCTGCGCTTCTCAAGCTTCCAGACATATCAGTCGTACCACGGCGAGGACGCAGATCTCAACGCCCTCTGCAAGGGTATGACCGGCGAGGTCTACTTCGGCTGGGTGTTCTGGGATAGCGAGATCTACACCCATCGGATGATGATGTTCATCGATCCGGCCGTGGCCAGGAATCTGCTGCTCTACCGATACCACCGCCTGGAGCAGGCGAAGACGAGGGCCAAGCAACTCGATTGCGATGGCGCACGTTTCCCGTTTGCGACCATCACTGGGACCGAAGACTCGGGAACATGGCAGCACGTGGACATCGAAATCCACTCGGACGTCGCGGTGTCATACGCCATCTGGCACCACGACGTCATCCTTCGCGACAAGGAGTTCCTGTATCGCGAAGGCATCGAGATGCTTCTTCAGATCTCCCGTTATCTGGCAAGTGCGGGTGGATGGAGTCCGTCGAAGGGCGACTTCGGGTTCTACGGCGTAATGGGGCCAGACGAGTTCCACATGATGGTGAACCACAACTGCTACACGAACGTGATGGGCAAGAAGACGTTCGAGTTCACCCTGGCCATCCTCGATGAGATGCGGTCCAATGCGCCTGACCTCTACCGGGCAGCGATAGAGAAGACCGAACTCATGCCGGAGGAGACCGAAACATGGCGGCGCATGGCTGAAAAGATGCGAATTCCGCGGGACGAGCAGACCGGTGTATTGGAGCAGCACGCCGGCTACTTCGATCTACCCCACGTAGATCTGGAGCACTTTCCGGCCGACCAGATCCCGATCTATCAGCACTGGGCGTACGTGAAGATCTTCCGCTACGACATGGTCAAACAGCCGGACGTGCTGAACCTCATGTACTTCTTCAGCCGGGACTACACGCTGGAAGAGAAGCTTGCCAACTACGAGTTCTACGAGGCGCGAACTATCCACGAGTCGTCCCTGTCGCCCTCGCTCCACTCCATCCTTGCGCTCGAGGTCGGGAAGCTCGAGGACGCGTACGAGCTCTTCTCGTACGGCGCCCGGATGGATCTGGACAACTACAACCGCAACACGGACCAGGGACTGCATGTGACATCTGCCGCCGGGGTCTGGGCAAGCATGGTCTTCGGCTATGGCGGTATGCGGACGGACGGCGAAGTCCTGATCTTCCAGCCCGCGCTGCCGGCTCAATGGCGCTCTTACCGGTTCCGGGTGTGGTATCGCGGCGCCCTCCTCGAGATGAGCGTGGACGCCGAGAAGGTTCGCCTCCATGTGGTCGAGGGCTCGTCGGCCCGGGTGAGAGTCTACGGAGTCGAACACGAGATCACTGCCCGTGGCATTGCGGTCGAGCAGCGGCAGCCACGCCGACTGACTGGTCCGGGCGCGCCGCGGCCGGCCAACAACAACGCCTCGACCTTGAACGACCAGCAAGATGCGGCACGGGTCCAGTAAGACATGCTGCGCCGCTTGAACACAGCAGTGGCCCCTTTTGCCGTTGACAGCGGAGTGGGACCGCGTGAGTTGCCGCTGCCGCGGCCGGCGTTGGGCAGGCCTTCAGAGGTCCAAATCAGCTCCACCGTCCGGAGATGCGCCCTGCTTCAGTAGGTGCCCCTGTGATATTGCCAAGTCAACCGCTGCGTGGCAGGGCAAGAGGAATCGTCGGTCCGCTACGCCGGCACACCGGGATTCGTTCAGGACCCCAAGCGACGTGACTACCCTCAACGATGTCGCCAGGCTCGCCGGCGTATCGACGATGACCGTGTCCCGGGTCATCAACGGCTCCGGCTACACCAGTCCGGAGTCGCGGGCGCGCGTGAAGCGCGCAATCGCCGAGCTCGGCTACATGCCGAACGTGCTGGCGCGCCAGCTGCGATCGAGCCGGACCAAGACCCTGGCTCTGGTCCTGACGGACATTGCGAACCCGTTCTTCACTGCGATGGCGCGCGGTGTAGAGGACGAAGCCCGCGCCCAGGGCTACGCGGTCGTGTTCTGCAACACGGACGAGTCCGTCGACGAGGAGCTGGAGTATGTACACGTGCTGATCCAGCGTCGCGTTGACGGTGTGCTGCTGGTGCCGGCGACTGACTCGAGCGCATCGATCGAGCTGCTCCACAAGCATCAGTTGCCGGTCGTGATCCTGGACCGGCGCATTCGGTCCGGTGGAGTCGACGAAGTCCGGACAGATTCGGAGGGCGGCGCGTATCTCGCCGTTCGCCACCTTATCGACCTCGGTCACCGGCGCATCGCCGTTCTCGCGGGCCCCGAGTCGGTCTCCACCTCGGCAGATCGAGTCAGCGGCTACAAACGCGCCCTCGCCGAGGGCGGCATCGACGCAGGACCCCAGAAGATCCTTTTCGGCGAGTACACCGAGGCCAGCGGCTATTCGATGGCCGGCCGGATCCTAGCCGCCTCGGAAATGCCCACCGCAATCTTCGCCGGCAACAACTTCATCGCCTTCGGCGCAATCCAGCGGCTCCGCGAAGCCGGGCTGGAGATCCCAGACGACATGTCGATCGTCTGCTTCGATGACCTGCCGCAGGGCTGGATTCAGCCCTTCCTGACCACCGTCTCACAACCCACGTACGAGATCGGCAGGCAGGCCGCGCATATGTTGCTCGAGCGACTTGCCACGGATGAGCCTCTGGAGCCCCGCGTGATCGTCCTCCCGAGCAGCCTGATCGTGCGTCGGTCGTCGGCGCCGCCCCGTTCCACCAAAGCGCAAACGGCCTCGGCCTTGGTCAACCCGGGGAGAACCACCGAACCGAGAACGGCGAAGTCGATCGCCGATCCGGCCGGAGCGCACGGGAATCCAAATGGCGTCCATCCATCGCCCGGCGTCCCGGCGAACCTGAGGCCACGCCCGACGGGATCCACCCTGACAAAGGCGGGCCCAATGGCCGGAACTGGATCGCCAAAACTGCCATGATGGCTGAGTAGGTGTTGGCGCCCCGCTCCAGTGCGACAGGGTGCCGAAAGGAGACCGGGAATTGGCTGCGCGCCCGAGAACAGGCAAGAAGACAATCGTCGACATCGCCGCGGCCAGCGGGGTCTCCGTTACGACCGTATCCCGCATCCTCAACGACAAGCCCGACGTCGCCGAGGACACGCGGCAACGCGTCCTGCGTGTGATGGACGAGATCGGCTTCGCTCCACAGAACGCCTGGCGCCAGATCCGCTCAGGCCGGAGCCGCCTCATCGGCGTCCACGAGCCTCAGGACTTCAACCCGCCGAACCTCGAGTTGATCATGTCCGCGGCCCTCGGCGTGGAGGACGCCGGATACTCGATCAACATCATCACCCGCAAGTTGAGCGACGCAGAGCTCCTCGGGATATTTCGGAGCCGCGAGGTGGACGGCATCATCCTCTCCGAGGTCCTGACGGACGACCGCAGACCGGAACTTCTGCGCGATCATGGCTACCCGTTCGTCATGATCGGGCACAGGCTCGACAACTCCGGTTTGAGCTTCGTCGACATCGATACCGATCACGCCATCGAGATGGCGATGGACCATCTCGTGGGCCTGGGTCACAGGGCGATCGCCTTGCCGATGTTCAATCCGGTCATCAGGGGACGGCAATACGGCTTCAGCACATGGGCGCTGAACGGCTACAAGCGAGCCTGTCAGCGGCACGGGATCGAGCAGTTGCCGTGCCTGGGCGGTCTGACGGCGGAGGAGATGGCGGTCGCGACTGGGAAGATGTTGGATGAACATCCGGAAGTCACCGCCGTCGTGGTGCCCCAGGAAGTCGCGGTAGTCGGACTTCTCCGAGCGCTCCAGGAGCGCGGGCTGCGCATCCCCGACGACCTCTCCGTCGTCGCCATGCTGGGGGAGATGCCCAGTCAGCTCGCGACGCCACCGTTTACGAGCATTGCGTTTCCCGCGGAGGAGATGGGCAGCGCCGCCGCCAGAATTCTCCTCGACAGGCTCACGAATGGTGGCTCGAGTACCGAGCAGGCCTGGATACAGCCCTCGCTGACGGTGCGCGGGAGCACTGCACGACCGGCGAGTTCGCCCTAGCTCTCCTGAGGACTCCAGGTCAACCCAGGACCGATCCGAAGCCACATTGCGACAGGGATACTACGTTGAGTTCGCCCCTCAGGCCGGAAGACGAGACCAGGCCTTTCGGCCCCGCAGCCGTCTCCGCAGAAATCGCCTCCCCGGTGCTTCCCACCCCGAATGCGAGGGTGCGTCTTCGGCCCCTGGGGTTATCGGGCAGCAGGGTCGAGGGCGGTCTCTGGGCGGACCGCCGCCGCTCAAACCACGAGATCACGATTCCGTTCGGCGCCGAGCAACTCGAAGCGGCCGGCAATCTGCTCAACCTCAAGCTGGCGGCCGGCGCCCGTGGCGAATATCGTGGCGCGGACGACGACACTGGAAACACCGCCCCATTCCTGGACTCGGACGTCCACAAATGGCTCGAGGCCGTCGGTTGGGAGCTTGCCCAATCCCCAGACGAGAGGCTTCTGGCCCTGGCCGAGCCCATGATCGAACTGGTTGCCGGGGCCCAGCGCGCGGACGGGTACGTCGACTCGTACTACCAGGCCGCATTGCCCGGCAAGGAGTTCACCAATCCGGAGTGGGGCCACGAGCTCTATGTCGCCGGGCATCTGATCCAGGCCGCGGTGGCCTGGCAACGAGGCCTCGGGGACGACCGACTGATGTGGATTGCCGAACGGTTCGTTCGGCGAATAGAGGCCGAACTCGGGCCCGGAAAGCGTGAGTGGATCTGCGGCCATCCCGAGTTCGAGATGGCGCTGGTGGAGTTGTACAGGACGACGGGCAAGGCGAGCTACCTCGAACTGGCCAGGACGCTCGTCGAGCGGCGTGGGCACGGAATCCTGGGGCCGTGTCGCTACAGCGCCCGCTTCTGGCAGGATCACGAGACTGTTCGCACGGCCCTCGCACCCGCCGGCCATGCTGTCCGCCAGATCTACCTGGACTGCGGCGTCGTGGACGTGGCCGTCGAAACCGGAGACCGCGAGCTGCTCCAGTCCGCCATCCGGCGCTGGGAGTCGATGGTCTCGTCGCATACCTACATCACCGGAAGCCTTGGGTCGCATCACCAGGACGAAGCGTTCGGGGATGCGTTCGAGCTTCCGCCCGACCGCGCGTATGCAGAGACGTGCGCCGCCATCGGCAGCGTCATGCTGTCATGGCGGCTGCTTCTGGCGACCGGGGAACCGCGATTCGCGGATCTCATCGAGCGCACGGCGTTCAACGGAGTCCTGCCCTCGCTGGCTCTCGATGGCACTCACTTCTTCTACTCCAATCCACTGATGCGTCGCTCGGCTGGTGCCGAGGTCCTGGAAGGCCCCGCCACGACACGTCGGGCGAACTGGTTCCCGATCGCCTGCTGCCCGCCAAACCTGATGCGCTTCCTCGCTTCCTTCCCGGATCTCGTGGCCACCGTCAGCGTCGATGGTGTGCAGCTCCACCAGTACGTGACCGGTTCGTTGGACGCTCCGGTCAAGGGCGGCCTCGTCCGAATCTCGACCGAGACGAACTACCCGTGGGAAGGCGTCGTCCACCTCACGGTCGACGAGACCGTCGCCGAGGACTGGACTCTGTCGATGCGCGTTCCCGAGTGGTGTCCGGGCGCAACAGTCAGGATTGGGCCTGAGAGACTGGCCGAGTCCGGCCCGGGCACGATCGAGCTGACCCGGCGCTGGTCTGTGGGCGAAGAACTGACGCTGGAGCTGGCCGTCTCACCGCGAGTCACGGCGCCGGATCTGCGCATCGACGCCGTCCGCGGCACGATCGCACTGGAACGAGGTCCGCTCGTCTACGCTATCGAGGACGCGGATCTTCCCGATGGCAAGTCGGTCGAGTCCATCGAAGTTGCTGAAGCCCCGATTCTCGAGGACGCGTTCCAGTCGGAGCCCGGCCTCCAGGAGATGACCTGGATCTCGCTGGATGCCACGCTGCGCAATGACGAGCCCGGCCCGAGCTGGCCCTACCGGAGTCTCCCTGGACGGTCTTCGCTTGCCGGCGGCCAACGGATACGGGTTCGCGCCCTCCCCTATTTCGCCTGGGGCAACCGAGCTGCGCTGGGAATGCGTATCTGGCTGCCCACCGTGGCCCGAAAGAGCGACGACTGACATCCGCAGGTGAAGGCACTCCGAGTCGTCTATCTCGCCCTGGGCGCCTCGACCGCATCGCTTAGCGTCTTCATCGCCGTCATCCTGCAGCAACGAGGCTTGAGTTCGCAGGTCATCGGACTCATCAGCGGAACTGGGGCATTAGCGCTGTTCGGCGCGATAGCCTTCTGGGGCCACATAGGCGACCGAGTCCTGGGCAGACGGACCACCCTGCAGCTCGTGGTCGTCATCGCTATTGCGCTTGCCTTGTGCATCGGTCTGTCACCCCCGCCGATCATCCTCGCGATCCTGGTGATTGGGTTCACCTGCACCCACGGCGGGGCGCTTGCTCTGTCCGACGCCCTGACCGTCAACACGCTCCGAGACCCCGCCCGCCAGTACGGGAAGGTACGTCTGATGGCGAGCCTGTCGTTCGCGGTCGCAACGATCGGAGTCGGCTTCACCTGCGATCGCTTCGGCTACTCGGTCACGAGCCTGTTCTACCTTTTCTTCGGCACATGCCTCGTGTCGGCGGCCTTCGCCGCCCCGCCCGACAGAGGTTCGGCCACCAGGTCTCGCGAGGCCAGCCTGTCGGAGGTGTCGCCGTCGCGACTCGGGTCCACGGGCGCTGCGCTCAGGATTCAGCCTCGACTTCTGCCCGTCCTTGCCACTATCGCGGTTGTGGCCGCCGCCACGGCGGCCGGCTCTACGTTCCTGAGCCTGCGTCTCGTTTCCCTTGGCGGGCAGGCATCCGACGTCGCCCTGTCGTTCGGTATTTCCGCCTTCGCGGAGATACCCGGCATCTTCCTGGCGGCCCGTCTGGCGCGGCGATTCGGGCTTCGGGGCGTCTTCTGCGTGAGTGCCTTCGCCTACGCCGCAGCATTTGCTTCGTGGTCCGTCCTGATGTCTCCGTCGGCCATCGTGGCAACGCGGGTCCTGACCGGCTTCGCCTTCGCCGGGATCACGTATTCAATGGTGCTCACGATCGGCGAGCTCCTTCCGCGAGCACTCCAGGCCACGGGCCAGGCGCTGTATCAGGGCACGGCTTCAGGTATCGCTTCCGCCGGTGGCAATTTGATCGGAGGCGTGCTCTACGGCACGCTCGGCGCGCCGATGCTCTTCCTCCTCTGCGCCGGCTTGTGCGTCGCAGGGGGGCTCATGGCGCTCGGTACCCTCCCGGGGCTGGTGACAGTCCCAACGGGCGCGCTCGACGAGCCCACCACGGAGGAAGTCGAGAACCTCTGACACCGTCCCAGAGAGATCGGCTCCTCAGGCCGGGCTCCCACGACGCAGACGGGCTGCGTCGTCGCCTACTCGAGCTTCGACGAGACTCCGCCCGCGGACGCGATGTTCGGCATCCCGGCGACGGCCACGGGCATACTTTGGCGACCACTGGCCGGCGAGCAGTAGACGTGATGCGTACACGCCGAATCCAAAGCGAACGATGACGGCGCCCGGCTGCAGATCAGACGGATCGGTCCGGCAGAGGCCGCGCCACGCTCGTAGGTACAGGAGGTCGCTTCTGGCGGTTGTACGATTTCGATGTCGTCCTGCCATTGGGCAAAGTCATACTGGCACGATGGCGGCCCTGTACTCGAGGCACCACCCGATCGCTGAGGACACGGACTCGGTGGTCGCGAACGGCGAGCGACTGAACGAAGCCGCCAACGACAACCGAACGACTTGATCGGCCGAAGGGCGGGAATGCGGAGCCAGATGCCGATGAGCGCCTACGACAAGATCGATCCAGCGCGCCCATGAACTCTCATCAAAGTGGCGCCGGTCGAGCCGGCAACGGAGGTTCGGACGCGCGCCTGACCGCCGCGCCTTCGGACCGTGGAACGTTGCGTCGCCTCCATCTAGGACGGCCCGGCCTCCCTCGCTCTTTCGGCCATCCACACTCCGCGCTGGCCCTCGGGGCCCTGGCCGCGGTGGCGGTGTTGGTTGCAGGGGCATTGACGCTGACCGTTTGGGCGAGCCCGCCCGTCGCCCCGAAGTCTCCGCGACCTATCGCATCGCCGACAACCGGCAGCTCCACGGTTCCATCGAGCCCGTCGATTTCCGCGAGACCAACCGACGCCCCGGCAGGGACGCGACAGGAGTTGGCCCAGTTCACGAGCCCCGGCATTGTTGCCTGGTCTCCGGATGGGTCCCACTTCGCCATTGAGGAAGCGCAGGCTCGGGGCACATCGTCTTTCGAGATATTCGATCGGGACGGGAGCACCGCGGGCAGCCCTATCGAAGCAGGACAGTTCGCCTGGCTGAGTGGAACCAGCTACGTCGTGGCGAACCTGGACCAGCCGACGTCGGCCGACTGGTGGGTCGGAACCTGCCGCGCCTTCATAGGGCGGCTGGGATCTGACAGTCTTGAGCCGATCGGGCCGGTCAATTCGGCCGTGGGTCTTTGCGATGGCCTTGTCACGAGCCCAACTGGCGCGGTGGCTCTGACGCTGCCCTGGAACGGAACCCTGGCGTCGCGGCCTCAATTCGTGGTCATGGTCGGTGCTGTCAGGAGCGGGCCGTTCGATGGGCTCCCGGCGGCGTGGTCGCGTGACGGGACCGAGTTGGCCGTCTTCCACCCCACCAGTCTGTCGCGAGCGCTCGACCACCAAGTCACACCGTCAGGGTGGCTCGAGGTCGTTCGCCCCACGGGAGAAACCATCGTTTCCGTGCACTCCGTCCACACATCCATCTTCTCGCAGGTGGCCTTCAGCCCGGTCGAGGTGGCCTTCAGCCCGGATGGATCGAGGCTTGCCTTCCGGGACGACACGTACGTCGCCACCAAGGGCGAACAGATTGGCGTACTGGAGGTTCGAACGGGTGCTCTGGCTTGGGTTCCGACCTTCGGCCCCTTCACCTGGGCAAGCGCCGACCAGCTCTTGTTCGCCGACTTGAGATGGGACAAATCGGGCAACCCGAACACCAACCCGGCAATCCATTCTTGGTCGGCCAACACAGAGAGAGTGGGCACGTATGCGAGTGGCGAGGTCGTGACCGCTTCCGGCCAGGGCGTCGTGATCGTCGGGGTCGCGGGTGCCGTCACCTGGAGCGATTGGAGCACCGGGCATAGCGGCACATGGACGTTCGACGGGGATCTGGGATGCGCCTGGTCGCCCGCGACCGGATCGGCGCTGGTGTGCGCGATTCAGGATTCGGCGTGGTCGCCGGACCGAAGCGCTGTCGTGCTTATCAGGAGCTACGGCGTCTGGTACCAGATGGCGTTCGTAGCCCGCTTCTGAGTTCGTTCGGCCCGCGACCGGACGGGCGATCTAGGCGTCGGGTCCAGCAAGTACATGCCGGACGGCGGCCAGTAGCGTAGCTGGGCCCGGACGTCAGGCTTCGGCGCACGACCTAGGCGGCGGAGGAAGTCAAAGCCCATGTCAGCCCCTCCCTCCGGTTCCCCTGGCACCGTCGGACCAGTGAGCCTCACCGGGCGTCATGGCATCGCGGTCTGTCACGCTTCGAACCCCGTTCCCTTACGCGACCGCCTACCCACCGTACGCCGCGATTGGCATCGTCGGATCACTCCCAGGAGCCGGACCCGAGGCGACCTTCGGCTCTCGTTAGGCCAAAGACCACCGCTCTTCTTGAAGCGGGAGTCAGAACGCTGCCGGACGCCGTCGCGGCTCAGGCATTCGCCGAGCGTAGGCGCTCGGCCGCGCCTGGATCGTGGGCTGGAAGGATGACCAAACCCGGATTGCGCGTCTCGAGCTGCCGCACCATTGCCGACGCCCGATGAAGATCGGCCTTATCCCCAACGCCCGGAATCCGACCCGCCTCAAGCAGCCCTGACTCGTACGTCAGGTCGCCGACAAGCAACAAAGGCACCTTGCCAGGCCGCCGGACCAGCAGGGACATCGAACCCGGCGTGTGGCCCGGAGTAGGCAAAAGGACCAACGACCCATCACCCATGACGTCATACGCCGCGGTGAAGGGAGCGAGGTCCGGGTCATCCGTAGGCGCGAACTGGATCTGGCGGTACCGCACTCCGGGCAAATCGATGTGGCGACGGAGCAATCCACGCAGTTCGGGGCGCGCCTTCTCCAGGTCCTGCCACTCGGCGTTCGCGACGATGAACTCCGTCTTGGAGAGGTAAGGGATGCCGCCGATGTGGTCCTGGTGAAGGTGGGACAGGATCGCGATTCGGACGTCGGATGCGGTGTAGCCGGCCGACGCGAGCTTCGCGGTCAGGCTGTCCTGCGGGCCGATCTCGAAGCGGGCCAGCCGCCCATAGAGCAACCCTGCGAAGCCGCCGGGGAAGTAGTCCGGGTCGGTGACCGAAGCCCGATCCTGTCCGGTGTCGAAGAGGACCAAGCCGCTCGCGTGTTCGATGACGTACACGTTGATTGAGAGCGGCGGAGTCCAGCTGCGCGACCCCATCAGCCAAACAAGGAGCGGAAGCCGCGTTCCGTTGCGCTGCTGGGGATGTATCTGGACCGTTCCGGTGCTGATTACCGAAACGGCTCCGACAGGTCCCGGGTTCCTGTCTGTGCGGCTGCCGGCTGTGGTCGTCGGTACTGCCGAGGCGCTCACGGTCCGCTCCTCGAACTACAGGGTGGAATCATCCGAACATACTCGCCCGGCTTTGGAGGGTAGGCGTTGGAGAGCCAGCGCTGCGAGGATGGAAACCCTGACTGGAGGCGGTTGAGACCCGCCCCGCTCAGGCCCGACAGCCAACCGAGGAGTGAACCCGGCGATGCCGCGATAGCGTCGCCCCGACTGGCGTTGCTGAATACTCCTGTTACGAGCTAGCAGCTGAATCCGTAAGGGCTCGACGTTGCATCCGGTACCAGCGGCGGATGCGCGAGCCTTAGCGATAAACCCACATGGATCCGACCGGCCCGTATTCCAGGGAAGTCACCTTTTCGCAAGCCGGCCCAACTGCTCGTCGAGGATGCGCTCTTCTAGCTGGCGGTCGGCGCCGCGCCCTTGACCCAGAACATGTCCAGCAGCGCGGCGGCCGTCGTCTTGTCGATCTGGAATTCGTAGGCCGTGGTCGGATAGGGGCTGGGCGTAGCCGTCATGTTATGCGGATCGAGCGCGTCGGCCTGGGCCTTGGTGATGAACCAGATGTACGCCAGCGCGTCGCCGCCCTGCAGGTACGGCCCAAGGTCGATGTCGACTTCGTACAGGCGCTCGCCGTGGTTGCCAGGCGGGAGGGCGGTTTGGTGGCGACCCATCGGGCTCCACTGGATGTATACGTTTTCCGAGATCGAGCCCGGCTGCTCGGCCTGAGTCTGGTTCAGATCGACCGCCGCGGGCAAAGCCTGGACTATCAAGGCGTAGGCCGCTCCCATGTGGTCGAGCCCGCTGGTGCCTTCGGTGTAGCGATCCGTATAACCGTAGTCGTCGATCGAGCCGTTGACTCCGAAGCCGCCGCCGTCGGCCTGGTATAGCGTCGGGTCAAGGCTCACGGATGCCGCGACAGAGGCTGCCGCGCTGGTCTGGGCGCTGGCGCTGGTCTGGGCGCTGGCGCTGGTCTGGGCGCTGGGCTGGGCGCTCTGCCCGGTCGACTGGGAGCTCGGCTCGCTCGAGGCACTGGCTCCGCTCGACTTGCTCCCGCTGCACGCCGCGGTCAGTCCCGCGAATAGGACCAGACAAAGCCCGAAGCCGACTGCCCTCCGCGCCGCCACTCCGGGGCGTGAGTTCCGACTCGCGGCCGGATCGAACCCTGCGTAATCGGTCACTTTCGCCCCTCCTCAGGGTTGCTGGCCGGTCGCGGCCGAAGTGGTGGGCGTGGGCGGCACTGCCGATACCATCCGAACGCGGATCTTCAGTGTTGGGCTGGACGATGGCGTACGGTAGCACGCACTACCCGAATCGTCAGGGCGACGCCGCGATGGGCTGGCCCGACTGGCAACGGCCCACCTAGGTGTCGGGAAGATTCGCAACCTGGGAACACCGTGACGATGCCGCGATGGTGTGGCTGTCGGCGGTCACCGAGGAACGGACGGATTGCCTCGGCCGGCTTCCGGGCTGTGGTTAGGCGGGCGGCAGCCCGAGCGCTGCTCGCATTGCATTGGCATCCACTAGAAGGGTGGCGCCACATGGGTCGAGCTGGTCGTACGCGAGCTTGAACGTACTCGCATCGGGCGCATTGATCATCTGTGTCATGAGCGCGTCGATCTTGTCCATGTCGCTGATCACACGGTCGGCCTGCGGCTGTACCGAACCTACGCGATCTACGCGAAGGTCGTCGTGGCGGGCCGGGAGTTTGTGTCCGCCCGCCTGACACCCGCGGCATACCAGCACGGATTAGCGTGATCCTGACGGCCTTCGCCATCCAGCCAGTCAGGCTACGGCGTGCGAGGAACGACCGGGCAGCGACGATCCGGCGGGAGGTTCAACGGGATTAGGGCCGACATACCGTCAGTATCCTTGCTGATCCCAGTCACCAACGTGCCGACGTACG
>CAZGUS010000008.1:0-39197 GCA_964529245.1 uncultured Anaerolineaceae bacterium | reverse complement strand
GCAATTTCGCCCTCGGCGAACTCGCTTTCGTCCATCGCATCATCTGGGCGAGTCAATAAAGCGATAGGTCACGTCGGTCTTCCATTTGGTCGCCGCCAGGGCCCGCAGAGCCCTTTCCAGTTCGCCGCGGCTGGAAAAATCGCAGGTGCCATAATCATCGACCGTCACGCCCGGCCGCTTGGCCAGCGGATTGCCTTTGGTGCATGGCGGATTGATCATTTCGGCGCCACGCCGGGTCATGCGGTCGATCTCGGCTGCGGCGATGGGCGCGATACGATCGAGATGCTGCGCCGCGACTGGTCGGTCACCGCGATCGATGCGGAGACCGAAGCACTCGCGCGGCTCACGACGCGTCCCGATCTGCCGCAAGCAGCCAAGCTTACGACGCTCTGCGTGCGATTCGAGGATGGGGTCTGGCCGGCCTGCGATCTGGTGAACGCGAGCCTGTGCCTGCCGTTCCTGGCGCCCGACGCTTACGCGGCGACGTGGCGGCGGATCGTGGCGGCGCTCGAGCCGGAATCCCGATTCGCGGGGATGCTGTTCGGAGACCGGGACGAATCGGCCGCCGACGCGAACATGACCTGCCGCCCGCCGGACGAGATCCGGGTCGATTTCGGTGGCTTCGAAATCGAATACTGGAACGTCAAGGAAGAGGACTCCAAGACCGCGCTCGGCGAGCCGCGCCACCTCCACCTGATCGAGGTCGTCGCTCGCAAGCTCGGCTAACGGCGCTCGGATCGGCCCGATCGGCCGATACGGTTGCGCTTGGCGGGCGACATGGGGCGCCGCCGACGCAATCCGGGCGATCGCGGGGCAGAATCGTCGATCTGACCGTATCATCTCCGTTCCGCTCGATGCCGGCGGACCGGTGCGTCGGGGCCGTGCCGAATGCACGATCCTGACGCGAACGTTCACGGGTTCTACACGGCGCGAGCCCAATCCTGACTTTGAGCGGCCCGATTTCTCGGACGCCGAGCAGCACAGACCGCTCCCGCGGAGGCAAGGAGAAACCAATGACGGCGGAGAACGAGACGTTCGCTCCCGCGCACGCCGCGATCGAGGTCAACGCTCGCGCCAGGTTCGAGATCCTGGGCGCGATCATGCTCGCCCTGTTCCTCGGCGCTCTCGACCAGACCATCGTCGGTCCGGTCCTGCCGCGGATCTCGACGGAGCTCAACGGCGCCGACCTGTACACCTGGGTCGTGACGTCGTACCTGGTGACCAGCACGGCGGCGATTCCGGTCTACGGCAAGCTGTCGGACTATTTCGGTCGCAAGCCGATGCTGCTGATCGGCATCGTCCTGTTCCTGATTGGGTCGGTGCTATCCGGCCTGAGCCAGACGATGTGGGAGTTGATCGCGTTCCGCGGCCTCCAGGGCCTGGGTGCCGGCGCCCTCTTCCCGATCTCCCTGGCGGTCATCGGCGACCTGTTCACGCCGGCCGAGCGAGGCAAGTACCAGGGGCTCTTCGGCGGCGTCTTCGGCATCGCCTTCCTGGTCGGGCCGTTCCTCGGCGGTGTGCTGACGGACAACATCTCGTGGCATTGGATCTTCTTCGTCAACGTGCCGGTCGGGCTCGTGTCGCTGTACCTGATCGGTCGGCTGCTGCCGATGGTCCACCCCAAGGATGTTCGGCTGACGCTCGACATCATCGGCGTGATCACCTTCGTGGGTGCCGTGGTCCCCGTCCTGATCGCCCTGACGCTGGCCGAAACCACCAGCTGGGTCGACCCCTCCGTTCTCACCTGGTTCGGCGTCGGTGCCGTCTTCCTGGTCGTCTTCCTCGTGGTCGAAGCCAAGGCCGAAGACCCCATGATCCCGCTCGACCTGTTCCGCAACCGGACCTTCGCCGTCTCGGCGTTCGCGACTTTCTTTGCCGTCTTCGGCTTCTCGATCCTGATCATCTTCCTGCCGCTGTGGTTCCAGATCGTCAAGGGCGAGAGCACGACGGCATCCGGCTACCTCCTCTTCCCGTTCCTGATGGGGCTCATCTTCAGCTCCGTCGCGGCCGGCCTGCTGGTGAGCCGAACCGGTCGCTACAAGCTCCTCCTCGCGGTCGGGATGGTCTTCATGGGAGTGGGAGTGTTCCTCTTCCAGAACCTGCGAGCGGACACGAGCTTCTATGTCCTCTCCCTGTGGATGCTCATCGCCGGACTCGGGGTCGGCCCGACGATGGCGATCTTCACCCTCATCGTCCAGAACGACGTCCCCTTCGAGCGTCTCGGCACGGCTACGAGCGACCTGACGCTGTTCCGCCAGATCGGGACCTCCGTCGGCCTGACGATGGCATTCACGCTCTTCCGGGACAATCTGACCTGGACGTCGATCCACGACTCGATCGTCGCGGCTCTGCCGGCCGGCGTGCCTGCCTCGAACGTGCCCGCGGTGGCCCCGGCGGCGTTCGATCCCAACCAGCTCATATCCGTCGGTGGCTCGGTGGCGGACGCGTTCGCCGCGCTGCCGCCGGCGCTCAAGGAGCCCTTCGCCACCGGCTTCTACAACGCCTTCTCGCTCGCCATCGCCAATTCGGTCTGGCTCGGCGTTCTGGCCTCCGGTATTTCCTTCGTGGCCGTTCTGGTCCTCAAGGAGAACCCGTTGCGCACGCACTTCCACGCTGAGCAGGCGGCGCGAGCGGGTATCCGCGCCCGCCCGAGTCCCTCCGGTTCGGGCCCGGCGATCGAGAGCGCGGACTAGGCCCGACCACGGCCGACCGGCGGGCGCCGACCACGGCCGATCGGAGCCGGCCGTCGAAGGCCGGCTCTTCGACGGCTCAGCCTCTGGGCCAGCGCTCTTCGAAGACCACCTCGCCGCGCGGCAGGCGGCCCATGCCGGGCGCCGACTTCGGGGCGCGCGCAGCCTCACTGGGGTGCCCGATCGCCACGATCGTGCGCACCAGGCGACCGTCCGGAATGCCCAGGAGTGAGTGGACCTGGCCGCGTGCTTGCGGGAGTATCCAGCCGATGCCCGCTCCCAGGCCCAGGATGGACGCCGCGATCAGGATCCGCTCCGCGGCTCGCCCTTCGTCATAGGCGTGAGAGACGGCTCGACCCGGCTCCTCCGGGAGGACTATGGCGATGGCTGCGGTGGCCGTCCGCAGCGCCCTCGTCTGCGGGCCTCCGGCCTCGCCGAGCCGCCGGATCGTGTCCCGATCCGTGATCAGCACAAACCGCCACGGCTGCGAGTTACCGCTGCTGCCCGACCAGCGGGCAACGTCCGCGATGGCGTCCAGCTCGGCGGCAGAGACGGCCCGATCGGCGAAATCGCGGATCTGGCGGACGCGTATCAGCGGCCGGAGTCGGTCGGCGGAGAATCTCGAGAGATCGTCCATGACAGCGCCCCGCTAGTTCGGCTGGGTGGCCCTCAGCCCGCCCAGCGTAACCCCGCCGGGGCCTTATGGGCCGTTGTATCGGCCGCTGTACCCTGATTGCAGGCGCAACGGCGCACCGCCATTGAGGTACCCGAAGATGGCACGGAACAACGCATCGCGACTTCTTGGGATTCTCGTTGGGGTGGCGTTCGTGGCAGCCGCCTGCGGGAGCCCGAACCTGACGCCGACGCCGACGCCGGCGACAACGGCCGGCCCGACGGCCGCCGCGTCGCCAACCCCGAACCCCAGTCCCACAGCGTCCCCCAGCCCGTCCCCGGCCCCGACCGCAACCCCGACTCCCGCTCCGACGCCGATCGAGGGGATCCCGGCTTTCAAGCACGTCTACGTGATCATCATGGAGAATAAGGAGTACGGCAGCATCGTCGGTTCTAAGGCGGCGCCGTATGAGAACGCGTTGATCGCCAAGTACGGGCTGGCCACGAACTACTTCGCCGTATCCCACCCGTCGGAGCCCAACTACATCGCCCTCACGTCCGGCGGCCTGAACGGCGTGACCACCGACGGCTACTACATCCTCAAGGCGCCGAGCATCTTCGACCAGATCGACGCCGCCGGCCACACCTGGCACGTCTACGCCCAGGATTACCCGGGCAACTGCTACACCAAGTCCGTGGCCCTGGGGGGCGTCGACGGGTGGGGCTTCGCCGGCGAATACGCCCGCAAGCACAACCCGGCCATCAGCTTCGCGAGCATCTCGACGAACAAGACCCGCTGCGCCGACATCACCCACCTGGCGGGCTTCAATCCGGCCGCCGCCGACTTCGAGATGATCATTCCCAACCTGATCAACGACATGCACAGCAGTTCGGTCGCGGCCGGCGACGCGTTCCTGAAGTTGTTCGTGCCCAGGATCACCGGCAGCGCAGCGTTCGCGGGCTCCGTGCTCTTCATCACATGGGATGAAGGCGGCACCAGCCGTTACGGCGGCGGGCACATCGCCACGATCGTCGTCAGCTCCGGCATGACGGCTCCGTCCCGCTACTCGACCCTCGCCAGCCACTACTCGCTGCTGCGGACGATCGAAGACGCCTGGAGAATGCCGTACCTGGGCAGCGCCGCCGCGGCAAAGCCACTGGCGTTTTCGTACTAGCGAGCCGCCCGCCCGAACCCGCTGCCGACCGGCGATAGATGCGCACACCGGTAGCGACTGGCCCGGAGCTGCGTGGCGCGTCATCATGACGCCACTCAAAGGTGCGCTAGAGGTAGACGAGAAGTGGCTGTCAGTGAGCGCGCGGGCAAACCGGCCGAGGCGTCGATGCTGGTGGACGTCGATCGATTGATCGCCGCCTACTACGACATCAAGCCCGATCCGAGCGTGCTTGCCCAGCAGGTCGCCTTCGGCACCTCGGGCCACCGCGGCTCGTCCCTCATCGGGTCATTCAACGAGAACCACATTCTCGCCACGAGCGAGGCTATCTGCCGCTACCGCCGCGGTCAGGGCATCGACGGGCCGCTCTTCATCGGCAAGGACAGCCACGCCCTGTCCGACCCGGCGACCCGCAGCGCAATCGAGGTTCTCGTCGCCAACGGCGTGTCGGTCCTGGTCGACAGCGCGGACGGCCTGACCCCGACGCCGTCGATATCCCACGCCATCCTCACCTACAACCGCGGCCGCCGCGACGGCCTGGCCGACGGCATCGTCGTCACGCCCTCGCACAACCCTCCCGAAGACGGCGGCTTCAAGTACAACCCGCCCAACGGCGGACCGGCCGACACCGACGTCACCGGCTTGATCCAGAGCCAGGCGAACGAGCTGCTGCGCTCCGACCTTGCCGGCGTGAAGCGCATCGCCTACGACAAAGCCATAGGGCAGGCCGGCCGCTACGACTTCACCGGCGTGTATGTCGCCGACCTCGCGAGCGTGCTGGACATGGAGGCGATTCGGGCCTCCGGGCTGAAGCTCGGGGTCGATCCTCTCGGCGGCGCGAGCGTCGGCTACTGGGCCGCGATCCGCGACCGGTACCACCTCGACCTCACCGTCACCAACGAAGTGGTCGATCCACAGTTCGCGTTCATGACCGTGGACTGGGACGGTCGCATTCGGATGGATCCCTCGTCGCCGTACGCCATGGCTCGCCTGGTTGCGCTCAAGGACCGCTTCGACGTCGCCTTCGCGAACGACACCGACGCCGACCGCCACGGCATCGTTGCCGGAGCGGCCGGGCTCATGAACCCCAACCACTTCCTGTCGGCCGCGATCGAGTATCTCTACCGCAACCGCGACTGGCGGCCCGACGTAGCCATCGGCAAGACGCTCGTGTCCACGACCATGATCGACCGCGTGGCCGCGGAACTGGGGCGCAGGTTGTTCGAGGTACCGGTCGGTTTCAAGTGGTTCGTGGACGGGCTCGTCGACGGGTCGCTCGGGTTCGGCGGCGAGGAGAGCGCCGGCGCCTCGTTCCTGCGCCGGGACGGCGCCGTCTGGACAACGGACAAGGACGGCCTGACCGCGTGCCTGCTGGCGGCGGAGTTGACGGCTCGGAGCGGCGGCAATCCCGCGGTCGCGTACGATCGGCTGACCGCGAAGTACGGGGCGCCGGCCTACCGCCGCATCGATGCCCCGGCGACCCGCGACCAGAAAGCGGTGCTCTCGAAGCTGTCGCCCGAGCAGATCTCGGCCTCGGAGCTGGCCGGAGAGCCGATCACGTCCGTGCTGACCCGGGCTCCCGGAAACGACGCACCGATCGGGGGAGTCAAGGTTTCGACCGAACACGGCTGGTTTGCAGCGCGACCATCCGGCACCGAAGACGTGTACAAGGTCTACGCTGAAAGCTTCCTGGGGCAAGAGCATCTGGAACGCATAATCGGCCAGGCGCAACTTGTCGTCGCCGACGCACTTGGGGCTGCCAGGCGGTCGAGCGCAAGCTAGAATCGCGAAGGTACTGGGCGTTGCGGCTTGGCACCGCAACAAAACCATCGCAGCTGCTGCCAGAGGAGCGGCCACTCTTGCGTGACCTCGACCGAAGACAATGACCGATGGCTATACCCCAGTGCCGTCAACGCCAGCCGAAAGTACCGCCGGGATAACCCGTAAGGCGACCCTTGACGCGCCGACCGGCTCGTCTAAGGTGATTCAGCACACGGTCCCGAACCTAGAGTGAACTGTGGATCAGCCAGATCGTCAACGCCAGAACGGATCAGCCGCCAAAGGCCCGAGCCAGGCGGTTGCTTCTCTTAATCGCGAATTCATGAACGTCCTCGTCAACGAGGAGGCCGCCAGCATCGGCCGCGCCATCGCCCAGATTGTCCGGGGCGACGGCTGGCATGAAGCCAAGGCATCGGCGGTCCTCGTCGACGCCGTTGCCGGCTGGCTCGGTCGCGATGCCGTCCAGACGCTGGGCTTCTACGCGAATGGGACCGGCCCCGTAGAAGTGGTGGCCAGGATCGGCAGCTACTACATCACCGGTCACGGCATCGAGAGCGAGAGCGATCTCACGGTCAACTGCTGCGAGCGCCATCGCGCTCGGTTCAGCCAGTCGCGGGTCGACGAATACGACCTCAAGACCGCCAACAGCCGGTTCAACTGGGGAACGCCGCTGACGCAGCGCGCGGCGGATCGGCTGGCCGTGCTCCTGAAAGAAGAAGTCGACCCCGAAGTCGCGCTGGTGGTCCTGACCCTCTGAGCCGGGCACGGCCGGCGCGCTAGAGTCGGGCCCGCAACTCCAGGGCGTGCTCCCATTCGTGTTCGAGCATTCGGCGCAGCATGCGGCGCGAAGTCTGGGGCGGCCGGCCCTCGCGTTCGACGACCCGTGCCAGGTCTTCGGGCGTCATGGAGCGCAGTCGCGCCATCAGCGTCTCGCGCTCCGCTGCCAGCGCGGCCCACGGCTCGCTGCCGGCACTCTCGATTGCGGCGATGGCCGCCGAATACCCGGGCAGCGTGCCCAGATTCGAGCTGACGTAGGACCACTCGCTCCCGGCCACGTGGGACAGGATCGCGGCCGCCGACCGACCGCGCGCAGGCGGCGATTCGGTAAGCGGGATGGTTTGAGCTCGCGCGGCGGCGACCAGCTCCTCGCGAGACCACTCCGCCCATCGCAACTCGCGGGCGACCTCGGCCTCGGTCAGGGGCTCGCGATCCGAGGCGGAGATCTGCCACCCGAACCCGAGGAACTTGCGCTCGACGACGTGCTCGGCGACCTGGAGCTCGATCGGCTCCGGGTCGGGCGGGTCGTCGCCGTGGCGGCGCAGGAAGTCGATCCGCTCGCGGATCGCGTCGGGGGTGTTCGCGATCGCCTGTTCGGTGGTCGGCCCGAAGGCAACGCAGCCGGGCAGACCGGGCACGTAGACCCAGGTGCGCTTTCGCTGCGGTCCCGATTCCAGGTAGAGCTCGAAACGCATCCGCCTAGATCCCGAGCGCCTTCTCCGGCGTGACGTACTCGAGACCGTGGGCCTGGGCGACGGCGGAGTAGGTCACGTTGCCGCGACACACGTTGAGCCCGTCGCGCAGGTGGCAGTCGTCCGCCAGCGCCTTCTCCCAGCCCTTGTCCGCCAGCGCGAGCGTGAACGGCAGAGTGGCGTTGTTCAGCGCGAACGTCGAGGTTCGAGCCACCGCACCCGGCATGTTGGTGACGCAGTAGTGCACCACGCCGTCCACCACGTATGTCGGGTGGGAATGGGTAGTGGGCCGCGATGTGTCGAAGCAGCCGCCCTGGTCGATCGAGACGTCCACCACGACCGAGCCGCGCTTCATCGCCCGGACCATCTCGCGCGTCACCAGCCGCGGCGCCGTGCCGCCCGGCAGCAGCACCGCCCCGATCACGAGGTCGGCGCCAAGGACGCTTTCCTCGATGACGTCGACGGTCGCGTAGAGAGTCCGCAGAGCGGGCGCGAACGCCAGGTCGAGCTCCTTGAGCCGCGGCAGCGATCGGTCGATGACCGTCACGTCGGCCTCCAGGCCGAGTGCCATTCGCAGGGCGTTCATGCCGACGACCCCGCCTCCCAGGATGACGACCTTGGCCGGCGGCACGCCGGGGACGCCGCCGAGCAGGACGCCGCGCCCGCCCGCCTCCTTCTCGAGGGCGTGTGCGCCCGCCTGGATCGACATCCGGCCGGCCACCTCGCTCATGGGAGCGAGCAGCGGCAGGCCGCCCCGCTCGTCCGTGACCGTCTCGTAGGCAATGGCCACGCAGCCGGTCTTGAGCAGGCCCTGCGTCTGGGACGCATCGGGGGCGAGGTGCAGATACGTGAACAAAACCTGGCCCGGGCGCAGCATGGCGATCTCTTGCGGCTGCGGCTCCTTGACCTTGACCAGCAGATCGGCGCGAGCGAAGACGTCCGCCGCCTCGGGGACGATTTCGGCGCCCGAAGCCTGATAGTGGCCGTCGTCGAGATCGATCACCTCGCCGGCGCCGGCCTGAACGATGACCTTGTGGCCGTGGGAGACGAGCTCGCGTACGGCGCTCGGCGTCAGACCGACGCGGAACTCGTTGTCCTTGATCTCGCGGGGCACACCGACAAGCATCTCGACCTCTCCGGGCGATCCCGACAATCCATGTTGAGGATCCCAGGGGCCGCGCTCTTAGGAGCGTCGCTTGAGCCGCGCTCTTGACGGCATCGGACCTCGAACGGGCACGCCCGCTCGTGAAGCATGCGAGCGCTGGCTCACCTGAGAGCCGTTTCCGGCATTCTCTCACTTGCCGTCGAACGTGCCCGCCGCCGCTGACTGAACCGCCGGCCTGGCCAAAGAGCGGCGCCCAGATCGAGCGGCGGTCAGCGCCGTTTGGTCGCGTTGACCCTGCGCATGTGGGAACGGTTCACCAGGATGGCGTCGCGTGGCGTATCCCGGATCATCGCCCCGTCGACCTGAACCATCGGCGAGAACACCGGCAGGAAGAGCTCCGTCCCGCGCTCCGTGAGCGAGAGCACGTCCTGCGAAGGAAGCAGGAGCAACACCCCCGAAACCTTGAAGGCCGTGGCCTCGAGCGTTACGTCGTAGGCGACACGGAACCTGCTCCACGCGTCGCGGTCGGCGTCGCTGACGACAGGCTCGCCGTCTTCGGCCGGCATCACGATCGAGATGTCGTAGGGGTCGACGCTCTTCACGCCGGGGGCCGGCGCGAGCGGCGTGGCCAGATCGTTGGGGCCCCGCTGGGCGCCGTTGACGCTTATCGCGGCGCGCTTCTCCAGCGCGTCGGCGACCTTGACTCCGCCCTGGAGCATCGCGTCGATTCGGCCGTCCTCGGTGAGCGCGACGAAATGCCCGGGTCGCTTCCTGGTTACGACGATCCCGGCCCCTCCCCCTCCCGGGTCAAAGACGCCTACGGCCATGCTGTCTCCTTCGCGCCCGCCGACGGGCTGTCCCCGCCGGCTCGAACTGTCACGTCCGGGCAGAGTCGGGCGATAACCTGAATCTGCAGAATGCAAATTCAGGGAAGGTTTCGGCGCCGGGCTACGGCAACTTGATCCCCGGCTCGTCCCAGGGACGCCGCTCGGCCGGACTCGCCGGTCGGCGCGACGGGGCCGTCCGAATCTCAGGCCATCGGCCGATACGGCAGGTACTCCGGGTACCACATGGCCGAGTCGACCGCGCCGAAGACCTCGTCGTCCCGATACAGGCGCCCGACCCCGCAGTCGCGGCTCTGACACACGACCCTGGCCGCGATCTCGCGCGACACGCGCCGCAGATCCGAAACCGCCGGATAGAGCGCGCCCGCGGCAAGCCTCTCCGGCGTGACCATCTCTGCCAGGGTTCTGGCCGCGAGCAGGAACATCTCGTCGGTGATCTCGCGGGCTTCGGCGACGATCGCGCCGAGGCCAAGGCCGGGGAAGATGAAGACGTTGTTGGCCTGGCCGATCAGGTGGTCGATGCCGTTCATGGCGACGGGCTCGAACGGGCTGCCGGTCGCGATCAGGGCGCGGCCATCTGTCCAGGCCAGGATGTCGGCCGGAACCGCCTCGGTCCGGGCCGTCGGGTTCGAGAGCGGGAAGATGACAGGCCGCTTGACATGCGCGGCCATCTCGCGGATCGCCTTCTCGCTGAAGGCGCCGGCCACGCCGCTCGTACCGATCAGCATCGTCGGCTGAACCCTGGCGATCACGGCCGCGAGGTCCAGCCGGTCGGTCGGGGTCAGCTCGGTGAAGCCGTAGGAAGTCAGCTCGGCGGCGCTGAGGGCGAACTCGCGCTTGTCGTCGTCGAGTAGGTCGCGGTCGAGGAACACCAGGCCCTTGGTGTCGACGGTTACGATCGCGCGCTTGGCGCTCGCGGAGTCCAGGCCCTCGGCCATCATCGCCGCTCGAATTGTGCGCGCGATGCCGGTCCCGGCCGCGCCGGCCCCCAGGAAGACGAAGCGCTGGTCGGTCAGCGATCCGCCGACGGCTCGAACCGCGGCCAGGATGCCCGCCAGCACGACCGCGCCTGTGCCCTGGATATCGTCGTTGAAGCTGGTGACGCGGTGGCGGTAGCGGTCCAGGATGCGGATCGCGTTGTGCTGCTTGAAGTCTTCCCACTGCAGGACGGCGTGCGGGCAGACGTCGAGGACCGCACTCACGAAGGCCTCGAGGAAGTCGTCGTACTCGGCTCCGCGCAGTCGGGCGTGGCGGTAGCCCACGTATGCCGGATCGGCCAGGAGATCCTCGTTGTCGGTTCCGACGTCGAGCGAGACGGGGAGAGTGTGAGCGGGATAGATGCCCGCTCCGGCGGTGTAGAGGGCGAGCTTGCCGACGGGAATGCCCATGCCGCCGGCGCCCTGGTCGCCCAGGCCGAGGATCCGCTCGTTGTCGGTGGCCACGATCAGACGGACGTCGTCGACGCCGCTCGACGAGGCTTCGGGACGGGCGTTACGGAGCAGATCCGGGATGCGGTCCCTGTCGGCCGGGGTGATCCAGAGGCCGCGCGGCCGCCGCATGATGTGGCTGAAAGTCTGGCATGCCCGGCCGACCGTGGGCGTGTAGACGATCGGCATGAACTCTTCGAGGTTCTCCGTCAGAACCCGGTAGAAGAGGATCTCGTTGCGGTCCTGCAGCGACGACAGGCCGATGAACTGCTCGAGGTCGTCGCCCTTGCGCCGGATGTGCTCCAGCTCGAGGCAGACCTGCTCGTCGATCGTGGCCACCCGCGGCGGCAGCAGGCCCCGCAGACCGAAGATATCGCGCTCGGCTTCGTCGAAGCCGGTGTCCTTGTTCAGGAGCGGCTTCTCGAGAAGCTCGGCGCCGCCCTGCCGGACCTGCACTGTTCCACTCGGACGAAGGCTCTTGACGGAACGCGGAAGCTCTCTCATGGGAGCAGCATCGACCGGCCGGCCGGAGCGCGCAATACCCCTTTCGGCACCGAATGCCGGTCGCCGGCAGGGCTACTGGCAGGGATTCGGCTCGCCGGGAACCATGACCCGAACGAGAAGCGTGTCCTTGACGCCGGCGCCGTCGACGAACCGGGTCAGCTGATTGGCCTGCTTCACGACCGTTTCCAGCTTGGTGAGATCCGTGCCGCTCACCACCGCGCAGCGGTTCGCGACGTTGCCCATGGCTGTGCCGAACGCGGAGAACGGAGTCGCCAGCGGCCAGACGACGTCGCTCGGCGTGAGGCCGCTGGTGTCGACGGCCGGCGGAAGCGCCAGGACGGCCAGGCTCTGGGGTTCGAACTCGGACGACGGGCCGAGCTCTGCGGAGAGCCAGGCATCGAGCCCGGTGAGCTTCTGCCACAGCGCGGCGAAGGCAGCAGAGCTCCCCGGAGCGGGCGTCTGCGCGGTCGTCGCCGCAGCGGCATCCCCGGTCAGGTCGTACCTGGTGCCGTCGACGATCAGTTCGATGTGGGCCGTCATCGCGCCCGCCATCGGAGTCCCGGTGAAGTCGGTCTTCTGACCGAGCAACCCATCGCTTCGAGCCTCGGCCACGATCGCGGCGATCCCCTTTGCGCTGATCGTCTGGACCGAAGGCCCGATCCACAGCGGGCCCGGGTAGATGGCCGGAACGGCGACCATGCCGTCGATGTACTGGCCGCCGGAGATCGTGGCCAGCGGCAGCCAGGTGAACGTGTTCTGGGGCGCCAGTGCCTGAGTCTGCCAGGCCCTCATGTAGAAGCCGCTCGTCGAGATGCCACCGGTCGGCGAGGGCGAGCCGCTCGGCGCGGAGGCCGACGGAGCGGGCGTGCCGGCGGGGCCGATGGGGCTGGCCGCGCTGCCCGCCGTCACGCAGCCGGCAACGGCAAGTGAGATGGCCAGCAGGCCGACGAGGCGCATTGGCTTGAGTACCGGACGGCGGGCGGGGGCAGGCATCGTGGCATCCTCGGGTGGATTGGTCGATTGTCTGCCGGCTAGACGCCCGACATCGACTGCCGGTTCCGAGTCAGCCCGCGATGACGGTCTTCACCGCCTCGACGACGTGCGGCATGTTGGCCGTGGTCAGCCCCGCGACGTTGATCCGGCCCTTGCCGACGACGTAGACTGCGAACTCGTCGCGGAGGCGGGCGACCTGGTCGGCCGAAAGCCCGAGCAGCGCGAACATGCCCCGCTGGCGTCCGATCGGTTCCCAGTTGCCGGGGACGCCCGCGGCGGTGAGGGCTTTCACGAGCGCCACGCGATTGCCGAGGATGCGGTTGCGCATGCCCGCCAGGTCTATTTCCCACTGGGCTCGCAGGGCCGCGTCGGTCAGGATCGTCTCGACGATGTCGCCGCCGTGAGCGGGCGGGTTCGAGTAATTCGACCGGATCGCGATCTTGAGGTGGCTGAGAGCCGAGGAGGCCCGTGCCGCGTCGGCGGCCACGATCGTGAGCGCGCCGACTCGCTCGTTGTAGAGCGCGAAATTCTTGGAGAAGCTCGAGCAGATCAGGAATTCGAGGCCCGGTCGGGCCAGGCCGGCGAGCCAGTCGGCATCCTCGCGCAGGCCGAAGCCAAAGCCCTGGTATGCGAAATCGACGATCGGCATCAGCTCGCGCTCGATGACGATCTCGGCGATGGCCGCCCAGGTGTCCGCGTCGGGGTCGACGCCGCTCGGGTTGTGGCACGAGCCGTGCAGCAGGACCACGTCGCCCGGGACGGCCGAACGGAGCGCGCCCAGCATCTTGCCAACGTCCACCGAACGCCCGGATTCGTCCAGGTACGGGTAAGTCCGCAGCGCAAATCCGGCCAGCGTGAACAGCTGCGGATGATTCGGCCAGGTCGGCTCGCTAAGCCAGATCGTCTTCGAAGACCCCGTCTGGAGCAGGAAGTCGGCGGCCACGCGCAGCGCGCCGGTACCCCCTGGCGTTTGCGCGGTTGCGGATCGGCCGCTGGCCACGATCTCGTGGTCGGCTCCGAAGATCAGATCCCGGACGGCCTTCTTGTAGCCGGGACGCCCGTCGATCGGGAGGTAGCCTTTGGACCCGGCCTTCTCCAGCAAGCGGCGCTCGGCTTCCAGCACGGACGGGATCACCGGCGTCACGCCGGTGTCGTCGACGTACACACCTACGGCGAGGTTGACCTTGCCCGGCCGGGTGTCGGCGCGGAAGGTCTCGGTCAGGCCGAGGATCGGATCAGGCGGGGCCGGCGTCAGGGAGCGAACAGGCAGGGCCACGGGACGTTCCTTGGTTGTGGGGAGATGGTTCTGGCAGGGGAACTCTACAGGCAAGGCGGCGTGCGCGACTGCTCGTCGCATGGCCGGGCTTCGACGTGGTCCGCCGGGGCGGCTTCGGAGGCGGCGGGCACGCCTACCGGTCGACTCCTGGGCGAGCGTCGAGCACCGCGCGCACCCTGGACGCCAGTTGCTCGAGCGAATACGGCTTCTCGAGCAGCGGCGCCTCCGGGCCGCTCACGACCGAGTCGACGTGCTCGGCGCTGTACCCGGAGGCGTAGAGGATGGCCGTCTCGGGGTGATGGCGATGGACCAGCGCGGCCAGTTCGGAACCCGACATGCCGGGCAGGACGACATCGGTCAGGAGCAGATCGAACGGCTCGGCACGGGAGGCCGCCAGGGCCCCGGCCTCGGTGCCGTTCATCGCGGGCGTGACGTCGTAGCCGAGGCGGCGCAGGCAGGCCAGCCCGAACGAGGCGACGCCAGGATCGTCCTCCACGAAAAGGATGGCCTCCGTCCCGCCGATCGGCCGGTCTCTCGCCTCCGCACGAGTCACGCCGCGATCTGAGCATGGAAAGTGCAGCTCCACGGTCGCGCCCTGGCCGGGCGGCGAGCTGATGACGACGTGGCCTCCGGACTGAGCCACGAAACCGTGGACCATCGGCAGACCCAGGCCCGTTCCCTTGCCGAACGGCTTGGTTGTGAAGAAGGGCTCGAAAATCCGGTCGATGACCGAAGGCGGGATTCCGGAGCCGGAATCGGATACGACCACTGCGACGTGGTCCTCCGGCTCGCCGGACGGCCCGTCGACGCAACCGGGATAGAAGCGAATGGCCAGGGTCAGTTCGCCGCCCAGTGGCATCGCGTCTCGAGCATTGGAAGCAAGGTTGAGGATGGCCTGCTCGAGGGTTGCCGGGTCCACCTCCACGAGCGCCGGCCGTTCGCCTACGTCGCGATGGAGTTTGACCGTCTCCCCGACGAGGCTCCGCACCAGCGGTTCAACCGTCGCCAGGAAGTCGCGCAGATCCATCGGCCGGGGTGAGAGCGGAACGCGCCTCGAGAAGGCCAGGAGCTGGCGGGTGAGGGTGGCGGCGTGCTCGGCGGCGCCCAGGATCGTGCGAGCGTCGTCGCGCGGATCCGGGCTGTCCCCGGTCGCTATCAGTGACGCGAAACCCGCGATCGCGGTCAGGCTGTTGTTGAAGTCGTGGGCCACGCCGCCGGCCAGCTGCCCGATGGCCTCCATCCGCTGGGCTTCGACCAGGCGCGCCTCGATCGCCTCGCGGTCGGTCACATCGACATACTGGACGACCACGCCGGCCGGCTTGCCGTCGTCGCCGAACTCGAGCGCGTCGTGGACCTCGGCCAGCAGCTCACGACCGTCGCTGGAAATGAAGGTCGTCAGTCGTGTACCGAAGACGCGGCCCGTGGCTATGGTCTTCCGAGCCCGCGCCGTGACGCCTTCTCGAAGCTCCTCGGGGACGAGCATGGAGATGTGCCGGCCGAGAATCTCGCCCGCCGTCCAGCCCAGATAGCGCTCCGCCGCCGGGTTCCAGGACACGATGAGCCCGTCTTTGTCGAAGGCCAGAGTGGGCAACGGCGAATGCTCGACCAGGGCGCGGAAACGCTCGGCGCTGCGCAGCTGGTCGGTCTCCGCCCGGCGCGCCAGCGCGGCCGCCGCCTGCGCCTCCGCGGCTACGGCTTGCCAGCGCCCGGCGGCCCAGAAGAGGGCAACGTAGCCGACTGCCATGACGGTGGCGATCACGGCGACCGCGAGAGCTGGCGGAGCGGCGTTGGGCACAGCCTCGAGACCGGCACTGCTGCGAGCAAGCGCCACGCCGGCCGTTCCGGCGACCCAACCGACGACAAGGCCGGCCCTGAGTTGCCGACCCTTCAGCACGGCCACCAGGAGAATCGAGCCAACGAACGGCATGACGACGGCGGCATCGGCGCCTATCGGTAACAGCGCTCCGGCTAGCAAGGCGCCGAGGTCGAGGATGACCGCGATCGGTGCCACGAGCCCGAGCCACGGGCCTCCGCGCTGAATCGCCCAGAGAATGACCAACAGTGCGACGCCAAGCGCCGCGATGAGCGGAATCAGGACGTCTCTGTCTTCCGATGGTGCGTATAGCGCCGTGGCGCCGAGAATCGCGATCAGGCAGACGCCCCACAGCATCGCCAATCGGCGTGCCGCCCGGCGCGTCGCGTCGTCTGGCCCGGCCCAACCCGAGCCGGTCATCCCGATGGCACGGTCGGAGCCGGCGCCCGGCGGGCGGCAATCGGAATGGTCCGGGCGACTGCCGTTCGCTCGCGCGCCTGGGGGCCGGCCTGAAGGATGCCGCCTGCGTCGAACAAGGGACGAACCCCTTTCAACGAACGAGGGCTACGGCGAATCAGCATGAAGCGGCGAGGCGGCGGTGTCCAGCCCTGGACCGGCCCGGCGCGTCTGGCAACCACCGCGTTCGCGCGATAGCGCCACGGCTGAAGATATGGCAACAATCGGCTCGACCGCCGTGAGTTTCAGGGTTTTTGCAGGAACGGATGCGACAAACGTCGCCACGGGACGCGGGTCCGGCCTCCTTCGGGCGGCGTCCTCATCGACAAGTTCATTCCGCTCCCTGACGCCCTCCCGATCTCCCTCCGGGAGGGCGTCGGCTTTTCAGTCCCGAGAAACTGGAGCCGCGTTCCGGACCTCGGCCGGCGGCGTCGCATCGGGCGCCGGAAGCTGGAGAAGTCGGGCGAGGATCTCGTCCTGGAGGCTGATCCGGACGTGCTCGGGATCGATCGCGGCCTGGAATGCAAGGCCGGCGCCGAGGGCCTCGATCACGATCGCCATGTCGCGCGGAGGGAGTGGCGGTTGCCGCCCTGCCTTCTCGTAGACAGACGATATCAACGCCGCCGAAGCCGCACGGGCGCGCTCGTACTGGTCCGCCATCAGCAGTCTCGCCCGCTCGTCGCGCATCGCGTGGAGCCAGAACTCGATGGCGAGCACGACCCATTGCTTCTCCGAATCCGTCCCTTGATCGGAGCCGTCGCTCAGCGTCTGCGCCATCGCCTCCAGGTCCTGGCCTTCGAAGCGTCGCGCGTGCTCGGCCGACTGGACCTCGATGCGACGCTCGATCAGAGCGATGAACAGGTCCGTCTTGCCGGCGAAGTTCGAGTAGACGGCGCCCTTGGTATAGCCGGCCGCAGCCGCGACCTCATCCAATGACGCGGCCTCGAAGCCGCGCCTGGCAAAGACCTGGGCCGCGGCGTCGATGAGACGCTCCCTGGTCTGAGACTTGCGCTCCTGGCGGTTGAGGCGCTCTTGCATGGCGTAAAGATACCACTTAGTACGCGAGTACTCCCCGGTATTGACATACTGACCGGTATCTGCATACTGGGCGGTATCGCCACCAAGATCACGGTGGCCAGCGACGAAGGAGACGGGAGTGCTGCTCGAGGTCGAGGGGCTTACCAAACGCTACAGGCGCGGTGCCACGCCGGCCAACGACGCGGTCAACCTGAACGTGGAGGCCGGCCAGGTGTACGGGCTGCTCGGTCACAACGGCGCCGGCAAGACGACCCTGGTCAACCAGATCGTCGGGCTGATCCGGCCCGACTCCGGTTCGATCCGGATAGACCGCCACGACGTCGTCGCCGACCCGGGCTTCGCCCGGCGGTTGTGCTCGATACAACCCCAGTCGCAGGTCCCGATAGACGGGCTCACGCCGCGCCAGGCCATCGAGGCCCTGGGCCGCCTGCGCGGCGGCGACCGCCGCGTCGTGGCATCCCGGACGGCCGCCCTGATCGAATACCTCGACCTGGGCGAGTGGCGCGACGCCGACGGAGCCCGCCTGTCCGGCGGCGTCAAGCGCCTCGTTTCGTTCTGCATGGCCGCCGTCGAGCCCGGCAGGGTGGTCATCCTCGACGAGCCGACCAACGACGTCGACCCGGTGCGGCGGCGCCTTCTCTGGGCCCAGGTCAGGGCCCTCGCCGCCGAGGGTGCGGCGGTCCTCCTCGTGACCCACAACGTCATCGAGGCCGAGCGTTCAGTCGATCGGTTGGCCGTCCTCGATCACGGGCGCGTCCTTACCGAAGGCACGCCGGCCGAGCTCAAGGCCGGGATCGCCGACGACCTCCGGCTGGAGCTGGTACTGGACCCCGAGGCGAGCGCGATCGAGACTCCGCAGTTCGCCGGACCTCACACCGTGGTCGGGAACCGGATCGTCGCCACCGTGCCCGAGCGGATGGCGGGCGAGGCCGCGGCCTGGGCGCGCGACCTGCGCCGCAACGGCCGGATCGAGGAGTTCTCGGTATCTCCGGCCACGCTCGAAGACGCCTACGTGGCGCTGGTCGGATCCACGACCGCGTCGCACGCCGCCGCAATCGTCATCAACCCCAAGGAGGACGCCAATGTCCGCGCTGCGTAGCTACCGCCTGCTCGTCGTCTGGCAGGCCCGCCGGATGAGGATGTTCCTGCCGCTGGGAATCGTCGTCCAGGCACTCTTCGCCCTGGGGATCGTGGCGGGCTATCCGCTCCTCTTCCCAGCCCTGGATCGGACCACGATCCTGTACCTGGCCACCGGCGCCCCGGTCATAGCCCTGATAACGATGGGCCTCGTCGCCGTGCCGCAGATGGTCTCCGCGGCAAAGACCGAAGGAACCCTCTCCTACATGCGGTCCCTGCCGATTCCGCGGATCGTGTATCTCCTGGCCGACATGACGGTCTGGCTGGCGGTGGTCATTCCCGGCGTAGTCTTCGCTGTCGTCATCGCCTCGATCCGTTTCGGTCTGGACCTCCAGATCAGCCCACTCGTGGTTCCGGCGGTCATGCTCGTGGCGCTGACCGCGACCTCGATCGGCTACGCACTGGCCTCGCTGGTGCCGCCGATGGTCGCGAACATGGCCAGCCAGGTGCTGGTCGTCTTCATCCTCATGTTCTCGCCGCTCAACTTCCCAGCCGATCGTCTGCCGGGCTGGCTCGCAACCGTTCACAGCGTTCTGCCGATCCAGGCCATGGGCGAAGTGATGCGCGGCACGCTCGACACGAATTCCTTTCCGCTGACGGCTGGTGCTTTCCTCCTGCTCGGTGCGTGGTGCGCGGCGAGCTTCGCGGCTACCGGCGTGGTGCTGACCAGGCGGGCCTGATCGACGCCGGCTGTGGGTCTCTTGCCATCGGGCGGCCGCGCCGGCGGACCGCCCGATGCCCGTCTCTGGGACCTCGGCGCGCAACCTAGCCTGCGGACGGCCACCCCGGGCCGCGATCGTGGCAGGATGGGGCAGCAGCCCGAATTGGAGCATCCCTTGTCCGACTTCGATCAACTCGTCGACGAATTCCTGAACGAGGAGTTCGAGGATTCGCCGGTAAGCGCCGGCGGCCTCGGTCTGACCGAGTTCGACGACCGTTTCGACGACCTTTCCGCGGAAGCGTTCGACCGCAGGCGGATCAGGTCCGTCGATTGGGGCCGCCGGTTCGGCTCCTTGCCGGACGGCGACCTGGCCGCGGAGGAGCGGATCGATCGCGACCTCGCGGTGGCGATGATGGCCGGGCGCTCGATCATGGCCGAATGGATGCCCTGGCGCCGCGATCCCGTCGCTTACAGCGGGCCCATCGCGAACGGGCTGTTCGGGCTGTTTCTGCACCGCCTGCGGCCGGAACCGGAGCTCGTGGACGCCGCGGTGGCGCGTTTGGGACTGGCGCGGCGAGCGCTCGACCAGGGTCGCGCCAATCTCGATCCGAGGCTGGCCCACCCGCTCATCCTGCGGCGCGGCCGGGACGCCGCCCTTGCGACGGCGCGATACGTCCGCGAGCTGCTCCCCGCCGAGGCGGGCGCCGCGCGAGATCGGGCCAGGCTCGCCGACGCCGGAGCGGAAGCCGCGCGAGCCCTCGACGGCTGGGCCGCGTACCTCGAAGAGATGAGTCGCACCGCGACGGGATCCTGGCAGCTCGGCGAGGAGCGCTACACGCGGCTCCTGCGCGAGCGCGAGGCGCTACCGTACGACGCTCGTTCGCTGCGCGACCGAGGCCGCGACGAATACGACCGGCTGTCGGCCGAGATGCGCGACATGGCTCGGTCGGCCTGGGGCACCGACGACTGGAACGCCGTCCTGGAGCGCTCGAACCTGGACCATCCCGCGACCGAGGAGGAGATGCGCCGCACTTACGCCGACTGGACGGCGAAGGCCCGCCGGTTCCTCGTCGAGACGACCCTGGTCACGATCCCCGAAGGCGAGGCGTGCGACGTCGTGCCCTCGCCGCCCTTCCAGCGCCCTCTCTTAGGAGTGGCGTCGTACATGTCGCCGCCCGCTTTCGCGCCCTCGCTGCTCGGCCATTTCTTCGTCCCGTTCGCCCCCGAGGGCGCGCCGGCGGCGGAGGTCCAGAAGCGCCTGGCGGCCAACAGCTTCGGGCACATCCCGACGACCACGGTCCACGAAGCCTACCCGGGCCACCACTGGCATCTCGTGGTTCGCAAGGCACAGTCCCGACGCCTTCGCAAGGTCCTGGGCACGCCCTACTTCAATGAGGGCTGGGGTCTCTATGCCGAGCGCCTCATGCGCGAGCGCGGCTTCTTCACCGAGCCGATCCAGGAGCTGAATCACCTCAAGGCCACGCTCTTCCGGGCGGCCCGGATCGTCGTCGACACGAGCCTCCATCTGGGCGAGATGTCCGTCGAGGAAGCCGTCCGCTTCATGGTGGAGAAGACCGCCACGCCCGAACCGACCGCCCGGGCCGAAGTGGGGCGCTACTGCTGGTGGCCGACACAGGCCTCCGCCTATCTCACGGGCTGCCTCGAGATCCTGCGCATCCGAGACCGATTCCTCGAGTCGCGAGGGCTGGCGGCCGGATCGGCCGCGACGGCGCCGGTGGCCGTGCTGCGCGACTTCCACGACAGCCTGGCGGCCGGCGGATCGCTGCCGCTTGGTCTGGCCGAGAAGGCGCTCCTGGGGAGCGGCGCGGCCGGCTGATCTGCCCGGCGGCGCGGCCGGCGCCGGGCTCCGCGGCGGCCGGCTGTGCTAGGCTCCTGCCTTGTTGAGCATTCCTGGAGGGGCAGCGTGAGGTGGGTCCGCGGTTCGGAGGCTGGCTCCGCCGTAATTTCACACCGGCGTGAGTTGATCGTGCTGGCCATGGCGGCGATGGCGATGCCGCTGATCGATTGGGCCTGGACGAGCTTGCACGGCAACTTCAACGACTTCCACGACTACTGGCTGGCCGGCAAGCTGGTGCTGACCGGCCATTCGCCCTATGACATCGCGGCGCTGCGAGATCTGGCCCACACCGAGCACTTGAGCTTCCTGGTGGGCGGCGGGTACTCGTATCCGCTGCCGTTCGCGATCTTCATGGTTCCGTTCGCCCTCCTGCCGTTCCAGCTCGGGCTGGAGCTCTTCCTCGGCCTTTCGATCGTCGCGTTCGGGCTGACTGTGGCGGGCTGGATCGGGTGGGCCCACGGCTGGGAGGCGGGCCTGGCCCGACGCCGCCTTGCGCTGGCGCTCGCTGCGGGCTTCTGCCCGCCCGTCATCGGCTCGGTCGGCAACGGCCAGGCGAACCTGATCCTGATGCCGCTGCTTGCCGGCGGCCTGGCGATGACCATTGCGGCAACGGACCGCGGCCGGCGCGCCGGCGGCGGCGTCCTGCTCGGGCTGGTCGCCATAGTCAAGCTCGTGCCGGGTGTCGTGGTCGTGCCGTTCATGCTGGCGCGCCGCTGGGGTGCCGCCGCCGGGACCGTCGCCGGAGCCCTGGGCGCGCTCGTGGCCGCTTCGCTCATGGCTCCGTGGGCGGCCGACAGCAGCGGCGGCCTGGGCAAGCTCTTCGAGTCGGATTCCTACTTCACGAACCAGTCCTTCAACGGCTTCGTTTCGCGGCTCGTCAACGCATCCGACCGGACGTTGCCGCCGTTTCCGCATGCCTTCGACCCCGGCCTGCCGATGATGGCTCTGACGGCGGCCTTCGGACTGGTGACGGTTGCCCTGCTGTGGCGAGCCGGGGATAGGCTGAGGACGTCGCGAGGCCTGGCACTCGGACTTGCCCTGGCGCTGGTGGCAGGCGTGATCGGAGCGCCGAAGAACAGCTTCTGGAACGGCGCTTTCGCGCTCCCGGCGGTCGGGCTTCTTCTGGACTTCGACGTGCCCGACCTGCACCTAAGCCGGCTCGGCCGGACCGACTTGCTCCTGCTGGCGTTCTGGCTCGGAGCCTCGATCCTCTGGGCGGTGCTCTGGACCTCGCCGCCGCCGAAGGCTGCCGGTCTGCCGGCCCTGACCACGCTGCTGCAGTCGTCGGGGCTGTACGGGCTGCTGGCCCTGTGGTGGCTGATGGCCCGTCGCCTGTTCGCAGACGGAAACGCCGCTGCGGGGCAAGTCCACGTCGCTGCCGGCGGAGCGGAGCCGATTCAGTCGGCCGGAACGATCTCGTAGCCGAGGCGGGCGCGAAGCCTGCCCAGGGCCATGAGCACCGGCGTCCCCAGCGCAAGCACGGCCAGCGCGTCGCCGACGGCCCGAAAGGAATCCCACGAGAACGAAGTGACGGCGTAGTAGCTGCCGAAATGGGCCAGCGCGACATCGGTCGAAAGACCGGGCGTCCAGCCGATGTTCTCCACGCCCCGATAGAACGCGACCCAGCCGAAGACGTCCGTCAGGGCGCCGTAGGCGAAACCGGTAGCGATCGCGACCGCGACCAGGACGCCGATGTCGAGCCTGTCGGGCAGCCACGATCGACGGCTCGGCCGGAGCGAGCGCACCAGCGAACCGGCCAGGCCTGAGGACGCGCCGACCCAGCCGACGGCGAAGGTCTCGTACGGAAGCCACGGTCCGAGGCCGCCGGTGGCCAGGGCAGACACCAGCAGCGAGAACGCGCCGACCAGGAATCCATACGAGGCCCCGAACTCGTAGCCGGCGCAGATGACGAGCAGGAAGATGGGGCTGAAGCCGCCGACGCCGTTGACCAGCACCAGGCGCAGCGCGGCGTCGATCGCGGCCAGGGCCGCCAGCAGTGCCAGCCGGCCGGAGTCGAGGCGGCGTGCGCCGGTCTCCATCAGGGCCAGCATGGCCACGGCGCCCAGGGTCACGGCCAGGGCGGGCACCTCCGGCGGCAGACCGAGGCCCAGGAACGGCCAGGCGAACAGCACGATGCCGGCCAGCGAAACAAGGGCGATGCTCATCGGCGGTCACCGCCGCGTGGCGCTTCGCGCGGCTCCGTGGAGACGCCGGGCTCCGTTGCGACGCCGGGCTCCGTGGCGACGCCGTCGCGCAGTTCGATCGTCCGATCGGCCAGCGAGGCCGCCAGCTCGGTGTCGTGCGTCGCCAGCACGACCGCCGCACCCCGTTCGGTCAGGCCGCGGACGGCGGCGGCCAGGGAGCGGCGCGCGGCCGCATCCATGCCGCGCGTCGGCTCGTCGAGCAGGACGAGAGTCGGGGAGCCGGCCAGCGTCGCGGCCAGAGCGGCTCGCTGCCGTTCACCGGAGCTCAGATCGCGCGGGTAGCGGTCCGCCAGGCGCTCGAGGCCGAACGCGGCGAGCATCTCCTCCGGACGCTGGGCGCTGCCGGTCCGGCGCAGGGTGAGGGCCACTTCAGCCCGCACCGTGGGCAGGTGGAGCAGGGCGCCGGGGTTCTGAGGCAGATAAGCGGTCCGTCCCGCCGGCCGCCGGACGCTGCCGGCGAGCGGCGGCAGCAGCCCCGCCAGCGTTCGCAGCAGCGTCGTCTTGCCCGAGCCGTTTGGACCGAGCACGGCAACGACCTCGCCGGGGCCGCCCGCCAGCGAGAGGTCCTGGAGCACCGCCCGCCTCGCCGGCCCCGCGGCAACGTCCCGCATCTCCCAGGCCGCGTAGCTCGGGACGACGCGGCGAGTGGCGCTCGGCCGGCGGTCGCGAGCGTCCGGCGCAGGTTCGGCCGATCCACCGATCAAGGGCGCCACCCGCCCGCCCGCCACGCTCAGGGTGCGGTCGGCGGCGGGGCCGATCGTCTCCAGACGATGCTCGGCGATGACGACCGCCCGACCCTCCGCCGCGAGCCTCCGGCACGCCGCCACGAGCGCCGCGACCCCCGCGGGATCGAGCTGCGAAGTGGGCTCGTCCAGCGCCACGAGGAGCGGCCGCAGAACGAGGACCGCGGCCAGGGCGACGCGTTGCCGCTCCCCGCCGGAGAGTGTCGCGAGCCGCCGTTCGCGCAGCTCCTCGATCCCGAGCGCCGCCATCGTCTCGTCGACCCGGTCGTGCATCTCCGCCCGCGCCACGCCCAGGTTCTCCAGCCCGAAGGCGATCTCCCGCGCCACCGACCCGTAGACCGACTGCGTCTCCACGTCCTGGAAGACGAGTCCGGCCCGCCGGGCCAGCCTCGGAATCGGGGAGCGGAGAGGGTCGAGACCGGCAACATCAGCGCGGCCCGAGATCCGCCCGCCGTGGAACTGCGGAACCAGCCCGTTGAAGAGCCGCAGCAGGGTCGACTTGCCGCCGCCTGAGTCGCCGGCGACGAGCGTCAACCCCGGCTCGATCCGGAGGTCGACCTCGCGCAGCGACGGCTCGTCGCGGTTCGGATACCAGTACGACAGGCCCTCGATTCGGGCGACGGAGCCGGCTGCCCCGTTCCCGGCCGAAGACGTCATCTCGGCCGCTCGAGATTTGCCGGCGGCCGAAGCGCGGGCAGCGCCAGGCCCAGGCAGGCGGCGACGGCGATGGGCTGGATCGGCGGCAGCGAAATCGTGGGGTACGGGTACCAGTCGAGCGGCACGCCGGCGACGCGCAGGCCGACGAAGATGCCCGCCGCCGCCAGGGCGGTTCCCGCGACGGCGGCCTCTCTTCGGCCGAATCTCGCCGTGGCGTAGCTGGTCCGCCGGCCGGCCCCGAACGCCCGCGCCTCCATGGACTCGGCCAGGAGCACCGAATCCTCGATGGCCGTCAGGACCACCGGAACCAGGACCTCGTTCCACGACCGCAGGCCGCCCGGCTTCCAGCCGCGCATTCGCTGCGCGTCGCGAACCTCGGTGAAGGTCCGCCCGAAGCCCGAGACGAGATTGAGCGACGTGGCGACGGCGATGCCGGTCCGCTCGAGGACGGCCGGCATGGCGTCGACGACGTCGTGCGGCTCCAGCACGAGCGACAGCGGCGCCACGGACAGCAGCGCGGCCACCAGGCCCAGCCCGATTGCGCCGCCGAAGGCGAGCGATTCGAGGGTCAGCGGGCCGCCGATCAGCGGCAGCCCCTCGGGAACTCGCGCGAAGACGTCGGCGCCGGTGTGGCCGGCCAGGAGGTTGATGAGCGCCGCAAACGCCGCCGCTACTGTCATGGCCACGATGAGAGGCCTCAGCCGCCGGCCGGGCGGAAGCCAGGCCAGCACGACGTTCAGAGCGACCAGCGCGACCAGGCCTCGATAGACCGGGTTGTCCGTCGACAGGGCGACCGTGACGGCCGCGAGCGACCAGATGACCCAGGCGCGAGGCTCGAGGGCTTCGCTCGGAGCGCGGTCCGGCCCGGAAGCGAGTCCCGCGCCGGTCGCGGAAGCGGACGCCGAACCGGCCGGGGAGCCCGGGTCGGGTGCGGCGGTCACGAAGCTCGACGCCGGCCGGCCAGGAGCCTCAGGATCGCCAGCCCGGCGAGGGCGCCGCCGGCAAGGGCGCTGGCGAGCAGCCCGATGTCGGGGCCGCCGGACCGGTCCGGGTTCTGGGCCGGTAGCGCGGGCGGACGGTTCGTGGCGGTCGAGGCGGCGCCGGCCGCGACCGCCGGCGACGGCGCGGTCTGGTCGGCGGCCGGGGCCGTCGGTCCTGCCGGCGCGATCGACGGCGTGGCCCCGGACGGAGGCGGGTTCGCGGCCGCGCCCGCGCCGGACGCCGCCGGCCCGTGAGGGGCCTGCGTAGCCGCTGCGACGCAAACGCCTCTGGCCGAAACCGGCGCGGCGGGAGTGCCGGAAGTGGGCACGTATCGGAAACCCTCGGCGTCGCCGGGGTTCAGGGCGAGGGTCGATATACCCAAGTTCGCCAGCTGCCACGATCCGTTCGCGCGAGCGACGAAGACGGCCCAGTAGCCGTCCGTGCCGGGGCAGTCGACGTAGTGGGCCGGCTCTCCGTCCAGGGCGCAGACGGCGTCGCCGAAGCCGCCGAACGTCTGGCTCGACCACGCCAGGCCGGATCGGTCGAGCAACTCCTCACCGGAGATCGAGGTCGCGGCGAAGGCGACGCAGCGGGTGACCACCGAGCCGTTGCCGTGCTCGACGACCAGCGCCGCGTGGTTCGAGCCCGCGGCACAGGTCGACGCCATCGGCGCCGCGGGCGCCAGAGAAGCGAGAGAAGCGAGTGCCGCCAGGATCGCCGCGAGGGGCACCAGCGACAGCCGCCGCGTCACCGCTCCCACGGCCGTGTCAGATACAGCCACCCGCCGCCGAGCACGGCGCTCAGCCCGACGAGCAGCGCGGCGCCGTACAGCAGCACCGGCGGAGCCGGGTTGTCCGAGGGGCCGTCCGGGCCGCCGGTCGAGTCGCCGGCGGCGGCGGGAACGAAGGTCTCGCCCTCGACCTCCTGAGTCGGGCCGGCGACCTGGGCCGCGCCGGGGTTCTCGGTCGGGATCAGAGCGAAGGTCTCGGTCGCGGTTGGCTCGGGCGTGTCGGTCGGCTCGGCCGGACCGGTCGCCTCGGTCGGCGAAGCCGTCGGTCGAGCAGTCGGCTTTGCTGTCGGTCGAACGGTCGGCCTGGGCGTCGGCTTTCGGGTCGCCGTGGGTGGGGGCGTGTAAGTCTCTCCACTGCCGATGCACTCAATCGGCGGCTCCGTGCCGGCCGTCCAGTGGACGGCGCTCGCATAGGGAACCCGGACGAGGGCCGCCGGAACCTGGCTCGTCGTAAAGGCGTTGGCGGGCTGGCCGGGGTAGGCGAACGCGCCGTCTGATGTCTGGGTCGACCGCAGCTGGGTCAGGACCGAGTTCCCGCTCTGCAGCCAGCTCGATCCTTCGGGGTCCTGGCCTGCGGCGACAAGCGCTTGCAGCACGAGGGCGTCCGAGTCCGGGTCGCTGGCCGGCGGTCCGTACGTGGCCGAGTTCTGGTACGGGAAGCCGCCGTCCGCGAGCTGCTGAGTGTGGAGATAGGCGAGGGCGGCGTCGTCGGCCGAGGAATCGCCCGCCGCATCGAGCGCCATGAGAGCGATGGCCGTCGAGTTCGTGTCGCCGTCGCCGGTCGCGAACGGCGCGGCGTTGTTCAAGCTCCAGCTGCCATCGCCGTTCTGAGTTGCCTCGAGTTCGGCGATGGCCCCGGCCGGCACAGAGCCGCCGGACGCCACAATCGCAAGAACCGCGAGCGACTGGCCGAAGGTGTCTGTGGCGCCGTCGCCGTATGCGCCCGTGGTCGAGTGGTAGAGAGTCGTCAGCCGTGCGACCAGGTTCCGCCCTGCGAAGCCGCCGGGATCTTCGCCGGCCGCGACCACTGCCAGAATCGCCTTGCCGGTCGCGGCCGCATTGCCGGCCTTCGCGTCGGAGGCCGTGGCGATGTAGTCCAGGGCGTTGGCAGTCTTCGTGCAGTCGAGGAGGCCGGTCGGGTCGTAGCCCGCGGCCGCCGTCCCGATCACGAAGTCGGCCGTCTCGCCGAGGGAGTGATCCACGGATCCATCGGGGAATTGGCCTTCCCTGAGATACGAGAGTGCGGCAGCCGCCCGCTCAGGATCGGTGGGGGCAGATGCCCGGAAGGGGGTAGCCGCCGCCAGACCGAGCGGCGCCGCGAGGAGAGCCGCCAGTATCGCGCTGGCGGCGACCATTCTTCGCATTCTTCCTCCGGCGGCATGCCCGCCTGCCGGAGGGGACCTCTCCGCCGGAGGCCTCCCATCCGATCCGCGCAGGTGGGTGACGTGCGCCGTTCGGTCAGGTCTCCTGGCTTGCGGATCGTCGCTGCTGGCCGCCTTCCCGGGCCCGTGGCCCCGTGGCATGTGGCCAGCCGCTCCTCGCTCACAGTTGCGCGACAGCGCCGGTTTCGCACCGGCTTCCCTGAATCGAGCGGCCCTATTCGTGATGACATGCGGAGGGTACTGCGCCGCGGGTCGGGCCGCCAGACCGTTGAGCGGCCGGCAGGGCCGCCGCCACGCCGGCGCGCCTCAAGGCCGCGGTCACGCCACGGCGCCGCCACCACGAGACGCCGCCCGCCTGACCGAACCCGGCCGACCCGCAAGCGGTGCGCCACGGCACCGTCTCGGCTCCGTCGTGCCGTATCCGCCTCCCAGGCGCCCGCCAAACCACCAAAAATGACTCGCTCGCGCGGCCGCCCAATGGCCGCCAATCCCCGTCACGGTCGTTGCCCCGGCGTTCGTTTGGCCGGCGGCTTATCGTGTAGCCGAAAGCTGCCATCGGAGGTCGTCATGAAGCCGGTTCGGTTCGGTCTTTTCGTCCCGCAGGGCTGGATCCTGGATTTGATCGACATCAAGGATCCGATCGAGCAATACGAAACCATGAGCCGGGTCGCCCAGACGGCCGAGCGATTGGGATTCGACTCGATCTGGCTGTTCGACCACTTCCACACCTACTTCAAGCCGGTCCTCGTGACGACCTTCGAATGCTGGACCTCGACGGCGGCGCTGGCCCGCGACACGAAGACGATCCGCCTGGGCCAGATGGTCACCTGCAACGGCTACCGCAACCCGGCGCTGATGGCCAAGATGGCGTCCACCGTGGACGTCCTGAGCCACGGCCGGCTCGACTTCGGCATCGGGGCCGGCTGGTACGAGCACGAGTACCTGGCCTACGGCTACGACTTCCCGCCCACGCCGGGCGAGCGGCTGCGGATGCTCGGTGAGGCGCTCCAGGTCATCACCGCGATGTGGACCGAGCCGTACGCCTCCTTCGAGGGCAACCACTACAAGATCTCCGGCGCGATCAACGAACCCAAGGGCGTCCAGAAGCCGCACCCGCCCATCTGGATCGGCGGCAGCGGCGAGAAGGTCACCCTCAAGCTCGCGGCCCAGTACGGCGACGCGATCAACCTGGGCGGCCACCTCGACGACATGGGCCACTACCGCCACAAGCTGGACGTGGTAGCGGCCCACTGCGAAACCTTCGGGCGCGACCCGGCGACGCTCATCCACTCGGCCAACGTCGAGACCACTCTCTTGCGGGCGGGCGACGATCCGGAGCAGCTGACGAAGCGCTACCGGCGCGACCAGTCCCTGTCGGAGTACAAGACCCACGCCATCGTCGGCGGCCCGCAGGAGGTCATCGATACCTACGGCCGCCTGATCGACGCCGGCATGGACTACATCATCGTCTCGGACCTGCCCGGTCTCGCCACGACGGACATCCTCGAATACCTGGCCGCCGAGGTCTTGCCGGCGTTCAAGTAGCGCGGGCCGCAGCTCTAGAGGGACTCCAGGAGGATCGCGGCGATCTCGTCGTCGGTGAGCAGGATCGGGTTGGTCCTCATGCTGCTGCCGCGCGAGTCGGCGACGATGGCCGGGACGTCGGCCGCGGTGACGCCCCAGGCGGAGAGCCGCGGGACGGCGAGTCGGGCACGCCAATTCTCCAGAGTCTCGGCGAGCGGCGTCGCGGTGTCGCCCGAGAGCAGCCGGCCCAGTTCCGCGTATCGGCCGAGCGCCGCGCTCCCGGGCTCGCGTGCCTCCAGCGCCGTCACGTTGATCCGAGTGGCGGCCGCCAGAGTCGCCCCGCAGGCCACGCCGTGCGGAATGGGGAAGAGCGCGCCGAGCGGCGAGGCCACGCCGTGCACGGCGCCGAGTCCGGTCTGGGCCAGGCAGATGCCCGAGCAGAGCGCCGCGGTGGCCATCGCGGCCCGCGGCCGATCGGCGGCGGCCGAGGCACCGCGCCCGGCGACCGCCATCTCGTGCCAGGCGAGCAGCCCCTCGCGGGCCGCGGCCAGACCGCGCAGCGCAAGCCGGTCCGCCGCGGGGTTGGCGCGCGTCGAGAGGTAGGACTCGATCAGCTGGGTCAGCGCGTCCATGCCGTCGGCGGCGATCAGCTCGGGCGGGCAGGTGCGCAGGAGGTCCGGGTCCAGGATCGCGACCCGCGCGATCAGGGCCTCGTCGCGGAACGAGCGCTTGAAGCCGCCGGCGCCGCGGACGCTCAGGACCGCGTTCTTGGTCGCCTCGCTGCCGGTGCCCGCAGTCGTGGGGACGGCCACGAACGGGACGGCGGGGCCGGAGTAGGGCAGCCCGGGGCCGATGCCCTCCAGGTGGTCCATGACCGAATTGCCGGGGATCAGCAGGCCGGCGACGGCCTTGGCCGTGTCGAGAACGCTGCCGCCGCCGATCGCGACGACGACGTCCACGGCGCCGCCGTCATGGACGCGCCCACGGGCGCGCGCCACGATCCCGTCGACCACCGCAGGAGAAGGCTCGCCCGAGACGCCTTCGACCTCGAATTCCACTCCGGCGGCCGAAAGGCTGGCGCCGATGCGGGCCCAATCCTCGCCGGCGTACAAGTTGTGGCCGCGAGTGACGACCAGCGCTCGCCGCCCGAACCTGCGCACCACGCCGGGCAGCTCGGCGACCTTGCCGGACCCGGCGACGATTTCGGGCAGCCGGAGCGTCGAGTCGTACTCGAAGCCTTCCATCGATTCTACCGGCCCGATTCGGGCGTTTCTGGGAAGAGGCCGTCGTACCGGACGCCGACGCGCGGCTCGGCCATCCATTCGGCCGCTCTGTCGCGCCACGCCACGTAATGGGCCGTCTCCTTGTGGGCCTTCGCCGAAGCTTCGTCGAGATAGGCCTCGTAGAGGATGAAGCGGCTGGGATCCTCGACCGACTGCAGGACGTCGAAGCGGAGGTTGCCCGGCTCGCGGACGGAGCCCTCGTGGTTGGCGCGGATCGAGTCGACGAAGTCGACCACGTGCTCCGGCTTGACGTGGACGCTGACTACGGTCACGTACATGGTTCCTCCCGGCGACGGCAAGCCGCGTTTGCGACTCGCCAATCATCGGGCATCGGTCCAGCGGCGGCGCCGCCGGTCTACGGGGTGAGCAGGCTCGGCGGAGCTGGCGGCGTGGCCTCGGCCGCCGCGGGCCAGACGATCGACATCACGACGATCGTGCTCCTGGTGCAGGATCCGCCCGGGCAGACGGCCAGCGCCCGCCCGGCCTCGACCTGGGCCACGACCGCCTGACCGACCAACCACTTCGGAATGTCCCCGCCGGCGCCCACGATCACGCCGTCGATCATCCAGTAGCCGCAAGACGGCGGGTTTGCCACGGGCGTGGCCGGGGCCGCGCAGGTGGTGTCCTGGGTCAGCTTGCCGCCGAGCAGGAACGCCGCGGACGTCGGCAGATTCGATGCCCGGTAGACCGTCTCGCCGTTGATCTCGGTGGGCACGCCGTCCGGCCCGATGACGTCCGTTCCGGCGGAGGCGAACGGCCCCGAAGCCTCGGACGAAGCCGGGTTCGGACCGCCGGTGTCGCCCGGCGCCGGCGAAGCTGCGGCGGGCGCCGCGCCGCGCCAGACCACGCTTTCGACGACGATCGACGTCTGGCATTGGGCGCGGTCGGAGGCCGGGCATTGGGCCGCCAGCGGGTCGCCGATATGGACGCGGGCCACGACGACCTCGCCGTTGGGCTCGTCGATGTTGCTGTTGGGGGCGAGCTCGAGGCCGTCGATCTGGAGGATGTAGCAGTACGGGATCAGCTGCTGCTCCGCGACGGTGAGGTTTGGCTGCATCGGGCACGGCGGCATGACGGACGGCTTGGTGAACGGTCCGCCCAGCAGGAAGCTGCCGGAAGTCGGGAACGAAGCCTGGTCGGTGGCGCGGTAGACGCGCTCGCCGGCGATCTCGGTGGGAACGGTTGGCCAGACGACCCCCTCGACGACGACCGCGGCTTCGCACTCAGATCGCGTGTCCGACGCGCATTGGGCTGCTTCGGGGTCGTGGGTGTGGACGCGCATTACGACGGCGGGGCCGTTCAGCCAGCCGGTCAGGGTCGTGAATCCGCTGGGCGCCAGGTTGAAGAAGTAGTCGCTGCTGTCCTGTGCCTTCGGCACCAGCTCGACCACGCCGCACTGCGGCAGGAGGGCGTTCTCGGGTGACGACAGGGGCCGAGCGGTCGGCGCGGCGCAAGGAATGGGCGAATCGACCGCGTACGCGCCAAGCAGGAAGCTGCCGCTCAGGTCCTGCCAGTCGGCTTGTTCCGCGAGGCTGTATACCTTCTCGCCGAGGAGCTGGCTCGGAATGCCGTCTGCGCCCATCACCACTCCCGAGGCCGCGGGGCCGGGCGGCATCGTCGGCGCGGCGACTCGGGCCGGCAGCAGGCCCGCCCCGAGCACGACCGCGATCACGAGTGCCGCGGCCGCCGTAAGAGGAAAGGCGAACCTGGGCCAGGACCGGCGCGGGCCGCGATCCGCGCCAGCGCCGTCCAGCTTCTGGCGCAGAGCCGGGTAGTCGCGCTCGGCGCGGTCCAGCTCCACGTTGAAGCGCCCCGAGAGCCGCCCTTCGAGTCCGTCGTTCGGTTCGTCGGCGGAATCGCCGCCGCGCCTGTCAGTGTTCATCGAGCAGCTCCCGGAGTCGCGCCAGGCCCGTCTTGAGCCGGCCTTTCGCAGTGTTCTCCGTGACGCCCAGGGCTTGCGCCGTCTCGCGCACGGAGAGTCCGACCATGTGGTGAAGAACCACGGCGGCTCGGATCGGGCGCGACAGGCGACCGAGCGCCTCGTCGAGCTCGACCGACGCAGAGGTTTCCGGGCCGCCCATCGGCAGCTCGTGGACCTCCGGGTCGAGCCGGAGCGTTCGACGCAGCCGCCGAACGACTCGCACCGCCTCGCGCGTCTGGACGGTCAAGAGCCAGGCGCGGATCGCGCGCGAGTCCCGGATCGTCGGTGCCGCACGAAGGGCCCGCTCGAACGTCGTCTGGACCAGGTCCTCCGCTTCGGCTTCGTCACGGGCGATCGCCCGAGCCGCGGCCAGCAGCAGCGGACCGTGGACGTGGAGCGTGGCGACCCATTCCGGCGTCGGCGCGAGCGCCGGTGCCGTTCGGGTGAGCCGCGCCGCCGCGGCCTCGTCCTTGTCTGTGTCGAGCGGTTCCGTGATGACCCTCACATCACATAAGAGGCTCGGGACGGCCGAAACGGGTATCGGCCCGTCTCAGTCTGTATCGATTCCGCCGCTCACGCCAGATCTACCGCCGCGCCCGCTCACCGTCCACGGTCAGTTCGAACCAGATCGCGCGCTCGGGGTCGAGCAGATTCTCGACGATGCGGCGGATCGACTCGCGGTAGGCGGGCCAGATCACCAGCTCGAGCGCCTTCGAGGGCGAAAGCCACTGCATGGCGTTGTGCTCGTGGGACAGGGCGGGCTCGGCGCCGGCCGGCACCTTCACCGCGAAGACGGCGCCGCTGACGATCGCGCCGTAGGACGGCTCGTGGAACTGGTTGACCTGGTCCAGGTCGTAGAAGCCCTCGAGCTCGGCGGCCCCGAAGCCGGTCTCCTCGAGCAGCTCTCGCAGGGCGCCGTCGGTGACCGATTCGCCGGTCTCGAGCGAGCCCGAGACGCACTGCCAGAGCCCGGGCAGGATGCGGCCGGGCGAGCGGCGCAGGAGCAGGATTTCGATGCCCGAATGGCCGGCCGCAGCGCTACCGCCGGGGCTGGCGCCGCCCGGCGTCTCAGGCGACCCGAAACCGATGCGCGGCCTGGGCTTCGTGGCGCGGAAGATCCAGACGTCCACCAGATCGGGCCGGTATGGGCTCACCGACACTCCCGGCCCGCAGGCCCCGGTCAGATCCGCTCGAGCCGATCGACCGGAAGGATGAAGACGACCGCGCCGCCGACCTCGACTTCGAGCGGGTAGGGCAGGAAGAACTCGCCCGGCTCCATGATCGGCGGGATCGGGCTGACCGTCTGGGTGCGCGAGTGGCAGTTCTCGCGGACGTGGCCGATGATCTCATCGACCTTGTCGTCCTCGACGCCGACGATGACGGTCGAGTTCGACTGTTTGAGGAATCCGCCCCAGCTGTGCAGCCAGGTGGCGCGGTGCTCATGCTTGAGCAGGACGTCGATGAGGACCTTGGCGTCTTCGTTGTGGACGATAGCGACGACGAGCTTCACGGGCCGAGTATATTCGGACAGGGGTATCGCGCGAGCCGGAGCGGGCCGTACAATCGGCGAGGTTCCACGTTCACGCTGCAGGGGAGGACCCGTGCCTGGCGAACGGCCGCTCCACGAACGATCCGACGGAGCTCTTTTCGCGGCCGCTGCCGCCGCGGTCGCGCGCAGCGACGATCTCGACGATGCGCTGGCCGAGCTGCTGGGCCTGGCCGGCGAGCACCTTGGGGCCGGATCGGGGGCGGTCTACATCCTCGACGCCGACCATGACGAGCTGGAGCTGGCGGTCACCTTCGGCGTGGACGAATCGGTCGCGTCGGAGAACGGCTCGGTCAGTGCCGCGGCAGAGAGCCATGACCCGCTCGCGAACGTCCTGAGGACCCGGCAACCGCTGGAGAGCGACGACGCCGGCCACGTGCCCGTGCTTCGCGGCGCGACCACGGCCTACCTGTTGCCCCTTGTCGTGCGGCGCGATGGGATCGAGATTGCCCTGGGCACGCTGGCCCTCGGATTCTCGGGTCCGCTGCCCGGGCGCGAGAGGCTGCTCGGCGCGGAGCCGCTCGCCGATCTTGCGGCCGTCGCGGTGGAGCGTGCGCTGGCCGTGTCGATGGGCTCGGAGCGCGCCGAATGGTTCGATCGGCTGGCCCATATCGATCCGCTCACCGGGCTGGCCAACCGCCGCACGGTCGAGCGGCTGTTCGAGCTCGAAGTCGCCCGCGCCGGCCGCCAGGGCGCGGCCCTCTCGGTTGCGCTGTTCGAGATCGACGGCTTCGAGGAGATCCAGCGAGCCGGCGGCAACGCGGCCGGCGACGAGGCTCTCCGGCGTGTCGCCCAGATCCTCGCCGAATCCGTGCGTCTCGTGGACACGGTTGCCCGCTACGCCGCCGACGAGTTCATGCTCCTCGCGCCCGGGCCCGACGGCCTGATCGTGACCGAGCGGCTGGTGCGCGGCATCGGCGCCACGCCGCCCGTCGATGGCAGGTCCATCAGCGTTTCGGCGGGGATCGCCGGTTTCCCCCTGGACGGCCGCACTCCCGACGAGCTGATCGAGGTCGCCGAACGAGCCATGCGAGCTGCAAGCGAGGCCGGCGGAGGAAGGGTCACGGCGGGCGCGACGACGACCGGCTAGCGAGGGGCAGCGCGCCAGGGGCCAAGGGGCGGCGCCGGGAGAGCGACGGCTCGGGTCAGCTCGTCGGCGACGCCGGCGGGTAGACCCAGATTATCCCGGTCACGATGATCGCCCCTGTCGGCGCGGTCACGTTGCGGTTGGGCTCCAGGCAGACCATCAGCCACAGCGAATCGACCGCGGAGACGTTATCTATCTGCAGCGAATTCGAACCCTGATCGTCGACGGTGATCCATCCGTCCTTGGTGATGGGGCCGCCGTCGGCGCTCGACCAGACCATGTAGACCTGATCGCCGGTTGTCGGCGCGAGGCCGCTCAGGTACACGACGACGTGCCCGCTTTGCAGGAGCACTGCGTTGCCGGCGCCTCTTTGTCCGATCTCCGGGGCCAGGACCGCGGATCGGGCTCCCCGCTGACCAACGGCGTCGTCATATACCTTGATGGCGTCCTGCGACTTGTGGGCGCTGTTCAGATCGGCCTGGACCGCGACGGCGTATCCGCCAAGGCTGACGATCACGGCAGCGGCAGCCACGCGCGTGAGCCAGGTGACCACGCGCCGGCTGCGGGCAGCGCGAACGCGAGCCAGGGACACGACCGGGGCCGCCTGCGCCGGCTCGAGCACGGTCGGCGAAGGCGAAGCCTGCGGCGCCGTCTGGACCGGTGCGGCCGGCATGCGCGAGCGCAGATCCTCCAGGGCGGCGGCCATGACCGCGGCCCGGAGATGCCTCGGCGGCTCGACCGGCTCCAGGGAGGCGCCCAGGTAGGGCAGGATGCCGCCCATCTCGCGAAGCTCCGGATGGGACTTGGAGCAGGTGCTCATGTGTTCGCGGACGGCGTCCATCTCGCCGGCGTCCAGCGCGCCCAGGACGAAACCGGGAGCCAGGTCTACGACGCGATCGCAGGTGATGATCATGCCGGTCCCTGCCCATCGCCGATGCCCATGAGCTCGCGACGAAGCGAACTCAGGCCCAGCCGCATCCTGCTCTTGACCGTGCCGAGAGGGGCGTCCGTCCTGGTTGCGATCTCTCGCTGCGTGAGGCCGTCGTAGTAGGCCAGCTCGATCGCGTCGCGCTGGGCCGCCGGCAGCTTCGCCAGCGCCGTCCGGATCTGCTGGGCGTCGAGCCGTCCGGCGACCTCGGGCCAGATGTCCGGCAGGGTCAGGGCCGCCGGCAGGAGCTCGTCCGTCTCATCGCCGATGGCAACGCCGTTGCGGCGGCGGCGGGTCGAATCTATGGCGCGGTGGCGAACGATCGCCAGGAGCCAGCCCTTGACGCTGCCCTTGTCCTCGGCGTATCGGGTGGCGTTGCGCCACAAGCCGAGGAACGAGTCCTGGACCACGTCTTCGGCCAGTCCGGTCTCGGTCGTGATGCGCAGGGCAAGCGCATATGCGACCGCGTGGTAGCGGTCGTAAAGCGTCTCTAGCCCGCCGATCTCACCGGCGGCGACCTGGCGCATCAATTCGGCCTCCGACTGTTCCTCCGAGGGTCCCTGGGGCGCGGCCAAGGGCGTTGGCGAGACCACCGGGTCCCTCACCTTTCCATTCGCAGCGAGCCGGGTTCCGGTTCACTCGAATGGGCGGCAGAGTTGCCGGACGCGGCGGCAATGGTGCGCCCGGACAACTGACCGGCCCCGCCGGCCCGCACGAGCCTCTTGCGGAGTGTGTCGAAGATCGACTCCTCGATGGCGTCGGCCGTCAGGCGGCCGTCGACGAGGGCGAAACGTTCGGGTTCGGCGGCGGCGAGGGCCAGGAACCCGTCGCGCACGCGGCGGTGGAAATCGAGGTCGGCGCGCTCCTCGAAGCGGGTCACCTCATCGGCCTGCTTGCGCGCCAGGCCGACCTCGGGCGGCAGGTCGATGAGCACCGTCATGTCCGGTCGAAGGCCGCCGGCCGCGAACTCCTGCAGCGAGCGCAGGGACTCGAGCGGCTGACCTGCGCCATAGCCTTGATACGCGAGAGTCGAATCGCCGAAGCGGTCGCAGATGACGATGTCGCCGCGCGCCAGCGCCGGTTCGATGACCTCCGCCGCGAGCTGCGCCCGAGCCGCGTTGAAGAGCAGCGCATCCGCCGCGGGAACCGGCGAAAGCTCCGGCGAGCGGAGCAGGATCTGCCGCACGGCCTCGCCCAGGGCCGTTCCGCCCGGCTCCCGGGTCACCATGCAGTCGTAGCCCAGCGCGGTCAAGCGATCGGCCAGCCGCCGCGCTTGCGTGGACTTGCCGGAGCCCTCGGGACCCTCGAGCGTCAGGAAGAAGCCGCGTCGCAGGCCGCCGTCGACGTTCATGACACGAGTCTAGCCGAGCGGCCGGCGGCCGAATGGACCGGCGATCGGGGGCGCGAGCCACGATCGCGACCGCGCCGCTTCGCCGAAACGACCCACCCGAGACGGCCGTTCACGGGTACAGCCGGACCCGCCGGTAGGGTTCGCGCCCGCGCGAACGCGAGATCAAGTTGGCTCGCTCGGCCATCTGATGCTGAAGCCGGCGGATATAGGCGTTCTGCGGCGAGAGCTCGACCGGCTCGACGTTGTGGATGACCATCCCGATGGCCTCTTCGGCCTCGCGGAGGGCCGCCTCGCGCGGGTCGACCTCGAGCGAGAAGACCGAAGTCAGGCTCGCCTCCATCTGGACGATGGTGTTGCTCTTGAGAACGTAGATCGGCAGGCCGCGGTCCTCGGCCTCGCGCAGCCCGGCCGTCTTCTGGCGGTATTCGCTCTTGAGCGTCATCACCACGTCCGCCTCGCGCGAGTCGCGGGCGATGATGACCGGCAGCTGCAGCGCCTTGATGGCCTGCTCGAGGCGCTTGCGGTTGATGCCGTGCGGGAGCACCCGCAGCGTCGGCAGGATCGAGCCCGAGTCTCGGACGCGCAGGATGGGGCCGCCGTCCTCCTCCGAGCCGTCCCCTCGGTCGAGGTCGGCGGAAGTCTCGTTTTCCTCGTCCCGGTCGCCGTTCAGATCCTCGCGATCCGCATCGGCCTCGGGTGGCGGGACGGCCGGCCGGACCGGCGCGACCCACTGGCCGTTGCCGCCTGCCTCGATCTCCTCGCCGTCGTCGACGCCGTCGGCGCGGAATTCGTTGAGGGCGCGCGTCGCCTGCTGGGCCCAGGAGCGCTGCCGTTCCAGCTCGCGCTGCTCGCGCGCTCGAGGCTCCGGCACCGGCAGCGCCCCGCGCTCGATCGGACCGCGATCCGCTATTTCGCCCGACTTGAACGGCGCCGCGGGCGCGTTGCCGCCGAGACTGCGCGGCGACGCCGCGAACCGCTCTCCGGGCAGAGTCCGCGCACCCGTATCCGGGCTCGGCCCGGGCCCGCCCGCGGGCCAGCCTTGGCCAGGCCCTGCGGGTCCGCCCTGGGTGCCGCCGTTTCCGCCGCTGCCGCCGGAGCCTTCACCGCTGCGTGTCCGGCGCGCCCCGTCGCGGACTTCGCGCGAGCCTCGGAGCGGCGTGCGCCAGCCGCCGCCGGCCCCTGGCCGGTAGCCGGGTCGAGCTCCGCCCCGGTCGGCCTCGCGCCAGTCGGAAGGGGAGTGGTACGACCCCGACCCGCGCCAGCCTGGCTCCGTCCGCCAACCCGGGCCGGCGCCAACGAGGCCCGCGAAGCGGTCGCTCCCGAATCTGTCTCCGCCGCTCAGGGCCTCGCGCGGCGACGGCTTCGGCCGCGACTGCGAACGGTGCACGCCGCCCTCGTCGCGCCAGCGCAGCTCGGACGAGATCGGATCGCCGCGCAGCAGCGAGTCCACGGTCTCGGCCACGTCGGCGTGGACGGTGACCTTCTCGCGGTCGAGGATCTCCACGATTACGTCGAACGTCGGCGGCGCCTTGCGCTCCAGGACGCTCTTTTGCGAGCGGCGGCGGCGCGCCTCCTCATCGCCGAGCGTGACCGTCTGGATGCCCCCGATCAGGTCGGTCAGCGTCGGGTTGAGCATCAGGTTGTCGAGGTTGTTGCCGTGGGCGGTGCCGATCAACTGCACGCCGCGCTCGGCGATGGTTCGAGCGGCCTGGGCCTCGAGCTCGGTCCCGATCTCGTCGATGACGATGACCTCGGGCATGTGGTTCTCGACCGCCTCGATCATCACCTCGTGCTGGAGCGACGGGGTTCGGACCTGCATCCGGCGAGCGCGGCCGATGGCCGGATGGGGGATGTCGCCGTCGCCGGCGATCTCGTTGCTCGTGTCCACGACGACGACGCGCTTGCCCTGGTCGTCGGCCAGGACGCGGGCCGCCTCTCGCAGCATCGTGGTCTTGCCGATGCCCG
>CAZGUS010000007.1:20480-44324 GCA_964529245.1 uncultured Anaerolineaceae bacterium | reverse complement strand
CTGCGCAAGGTCAGGGCCCGATGAAGATCCAGGACTTCGCCGCGTTCTCAGCCGTCCGTGAGGCAGGCCTTGCGAAGCTGCTCCCCGGCACGCCGCGAATTGCCGTGGGAATGGGCACCTGCGGTTCCGGAAACGGCGCCGAGGCCGTCTACCACGCCTTCGCGTCGGAGATCGATGCGCGCGGCATGGCCGTTCAGCTGGTGCCGGTCGGGTGCTTCGGCTTCTGCGCCGAAGAGCCGCTCGTCAACATCTGGGTGCCCGGTCACCCGCTGCTGATACTCCACCGCGTCCAGCCGAACCACGTCGACGAGATCCTCAACGGCCTCGGCCATGGGAAGTTGCCGCCGCCGGAGCTCCTGCTCTGCAAGATCGAGGAATGGGACCACGTGACCGGCCGCATCAAGTACGGCACGGGCTATCCGGAGGTCCCTAACTGGAACGAAGTTCCATTCTTCGACGGCCAGGTCAAGCTCGTCCTGCGCAACTGCGGGCTGATCAATCCCGACGACGTCGAGGAATACATCGCCATCGGCGGGTATCAGGCCCTGTACAAAGTCCTGATCGACCAGAACCCCGCGGCCGTCATCGAGCAGGTCAAGGCCGCCAAGCTGCGCGGTCGCGGCGGCGCCGGGTTCCTGACCGGAACCAAGTGGGACTTCCTCGCCAAGGCCCCCGGACCGGAGAAGTACATCGTCTGCAACGCGGACGAAGGCGACCCCGGCGCCTACATGAACCGCAACGAAATCGAGTCGGATCCCCATTCCCTCCTCGAGGGCATGATGATCGCCGGCTACGTCACCGGCGCGCCCAAGGGCATCATCTACGTCCGCGCCGAATACCCGCTGGCGATCCTGCGCCTCGAGCGGGCGATCGCGCAGGCCCGGGCCTACGGCATCCTCGGTGCCAACGTCCTGGGCCGCGGCTTCGACTTCGACATCCAGATGGTCGAGGGCGCCGGCGCTTTCGTCTGCGGCGAGGAAACGGCCCTCATCGCGTCGCTCGAGAACCAGGCCGGCCGGCCGCGATCGCGCCCGCCGTTCCCGGCCCAGAAGGGCCTGTACGGCAAGCCGACCAACATCAACAACGTCGAGACCTGGTACAACATTGCGCCGATCGTCTCCAAGGGGCCGGCCTGGTTCACCGAGACGGGCAGCGCCAAGAGCGCCGGCACCAAGGTCTTCTCGCTGGTCGGCAAGGTGCGCAACTCGGGCCTGGTCGAGATGCCTCTCGGAACGCCGCTGGCGAAGTTCATCTACGACATCGGCGGGGGCGGGTCGGGCGGGCGCGACATCAAGGCCGTGCAGACCGGCGGTCCGTCGGGCGGTTGCATCCCGCTGGAGATGTTCGACACGCCCGTCGACTACGAGACGCTCATGCAGCTCGGCTCGATCATGGGCTCGGGCGGCATGGTCGTCATGGACGAAGACAACTGCATGGTCGACGTCGCCCGCTTCTTCATCGAGTTCACGCACTCGGAGAGCTGCGGGAAGTGCATCCCGTGCCGCGTCGGCCTCGACAAGGCGCTTCGAATACTCAACGACTGCACGCTCGGCATCGCCACGAACGCCGACCTCGAGACGCTCGACGAGCTGTGCCGCATGGTCCGCGATACCTCGCTCTGCCAGCTTGGGATGAGCGCGCCGAACCCCGTTCTCACCAGCCTGCGGCATTTCCGCCACGAGTTCGAAGACCATATCGTGGCCAAGCGCTGCCGCGCCGGCGTGTGCGAGGACCTGGCCCTTTCGCCGTGCGAGAACTCCTGCCCGCTGCACATGAACATCCCGCGGTTCCTGGAGCTGTACAAGGAGCAGCGGGTCGACGACGCGTTCCTCTCGGTCATCCTGGACAACCCGCTGCCGGCCTCGACCGGACGCGTCTGCCAGCACCCGTGCGACAACCGCTGCCGCCGCGCCGCCATCGACGCCCCGGTGAACACCCGCGACGTGCACCGGGAGATCGCCGACGAGGTTCTGCTCACCGGCAAGTTCGAGACTCTGGTCGAGCGAGTGCTCGAGCGCAAGCTCGAACCGACCGAGCACAAGGTCGCCATCGTCGGCGCCGGGCCCACCGGCCTCACGTGCGCCTACTATCTCGCCCTCTTCGGCCACAGCGTGACCGTCTACGACTCTCGCCCCGCCGCCGGCGGAATGCTGCGCTACGCCCTGCCGGAGTACAGGCTTCCGAAGGCCGTGCTCGACAAGGAAATCGAGCTCATCGAGCGCCTCGGTGTCAAGTTCGAGTTCAACGTCAAGGTCGGCGAGGACCTGACCCTCAACGACATCGGCAGCAACTTCGACGCCGTCTTCCTGGCCATCGGAACCTGGAAAGAGGCCTGGGTCTACCTCCCCGGAACGGAGCTCACGGGCGTCATCCCGGCACTGCCGTTCCTGGAGGCGGTGTCGCGCGAAGAGCACGTGCCGATCGGCAAGAGCGTGGTCGTCATCGGCGGAGGCAATGCCGCCGTCGACTCCGCGCGCACGGCCCGCCGGCTCGGGGCGGACGTGACGATCGTCTACCGCCGCGAGCGCAAGGACATGCCGGCCATCCCCGAGGAGATCGAGGCGGCCGAGCACGAAGGCGCGAAGATCGTCTATCTGGCCGCGCCGCATCGGATCATCGGCGACAAGGACGGCCGGGTCCGCGCCCTCGAAGCCGTGCGGACCAAGCTCGGTGAGTTCGACACCTCCGGCCGGCGCCGGCCGGTGCTGACCGACGAGGTCATTCGTTTCGACTGCGACAGCGTGATCCTGGCCGTCGGCGAGAAGGTCGACCCCGACTTCTGCGCGGCTTCGGGCCTGAAGGTCATGGAGGCCGGCACGCTCGAGGTCGAGCGCTACTCGCTCGAGACCAGCCGCGACCGCTTCTACGCCGGCGGCGACCTCATCACCGGGGCCTCCAACGTTTCCAACGCCATGGGCATCGGCAAGAAGGCCGCTCGGAACATCGACAAACGGCTGACGCTGGCAGAGCGGTTCGCGAGCCTCATTCCGGACTTCGCCTACGACATGGTGCCGCCCCAGCAGAACGACGTCGCCCGCCACTCGCCCGCAGAGATGCCAGCCGCGGAGAGGGTGCTGTCATATGCCGAGGTATCGCTCGGCCTGACGCCGGTGGCGGCGCTGGAAGAAACGTCCCGTTGCCTGCGCTGCGACATTCGCAGCTCAGAGAGATAGGGAGTACAGCCTTGACCGACAAGGTGAAGGTCCGCATCGACGGCGAGGTGATCGCGGCGACGGCCGGCCAGACGATCCTCGAGGCGGCGCGGGCAAACGGCAAGTACATCCCGGCGCTGTGCTACATGGAGGGCCTGAGCGCGGTCGGCGCCTGCCGTCTGTGCATGGTCCAGGTCTCGGGCGTCGCTCGGCTGCTGCCTGCCTGCACCACTCCGGTCCAGGAGGGGCTGGCGGTCGACACGATGTCGCCGCAGCTCCACGACTACCGCAAGATCGCGCTCGAGTTGCTGTTCTCGGAGCGCAACCACACCTGCGCCGTGTGCGTTTCCTCGGGTCATTGCGAGCTCCAGGCTCTGGCCCAGGAGCACGGCGTGACCTACGTCCGCTACCCGTACAACTACCCGCGCCTCGAGGTCGATACGACGCACCCGCGGTACGTGCTCGACCACAACCGCTGCATCCTGTGCTCGCGCTGCGTGCGGACCTGCGCCGAGATCGAAGGCGCGCATGTGTGGAACATGGCCGGCCGCGGCATTCATACCATGCTCGTGTCCGAGCTGCAGCGACCGTGGGGCGAAGCGACGAGCTGCACGAGCTGCGGCAAGTGCGTCCAGGCCTGCCCAACCGGCGCGATGGCCGAGAAGGGCTGGGGCGCCGAAGAGATGACCAAGCAGCGGACGGTCGTGAGCCGCCTGAACTCGATGCGCGGCGAGGGCATGTGATGGACAAGGTCAAGATCGGCACCTGCTGGCTCGACGGCTGCTCCGGCTGCCACATGTCGCTTCTGGACATCGACGAGGGAATCGTCGCGGTGCTCGGCAAGGCCGACATCGTGTTCGGCCCGCTGGTCGACGCCCAGGAGTGGCCGGAGGGCGTCGACGTGGCCCTCATCGAAGGCGCCGTCAGCAGCCAGGACGACCTCAAGCTGGCCCAGACGGCGCGTGAACGAAGCAAGATCGTCGTGGCCCTGGGCGATTGCGCGGTGACCGGCAACGTGCCGTCGATGCGCAACGGCATTCCCACCCGCAAGCTGCTCGAACGCGTCTACGTCGAGGGCTCGAACCAGGGAGCCGGAGTTCCGACAGACGGCGTGCCCGCGCTGCTCAAGCACGCGACGCCGCTGCACGAGGCAATCGCGGTCGACGTTCACGTCCCGGGCTGTCCCCCAAAGCCCGGCGCGATCCTGTTCGTGCTGGGTGAACTGCTCGAAGGCCGCGAGCCGGATCTCGGCTCAAAGCTGCGGTTCGGGTAGGAGCAGGCGATGGCGACCAGGAAACCGGCGTCGGACACGGCAGGCCGGGCGACGCGCGCCCCGGCGGTCAAGGAGCCCGTGGCCGACGCAGCCGCGGCGCTGCCGGCGGAGGCCAGGAGACCGATGAAGAAGATCACGATCCACCACGTGTCGCGCATCGAGGGCCACGCCCGGATCACGATCAAGCTCGACGACGCCGGCCAGGTCGCCGACACGCAGTTCCACGTGACCCAGATACGCGGCTTCGAGAAGTTCGTCGAGGGCCGGCCGTACTACGAGATGCCGTCGATTACGTCGCGCATCTGCGGCATCTGCCCGGTGAGCCACGAGCTGGCCTCCTCCAAAGCCTGCGACGAGATCATGGCGGTGCGCATTCCCGAGTCCGCGGCGAAGCTGCGCGAACTGCTCCACTGCGCCCAGTTCGTTCAGTCCCACGCACTGTCGTTCTTCCATCTCTCGGCGCCGGACCTGCTGCTGGGCATGGACTTCGATCCGGCAAAGCGAAACGTGGCGGGATTGCTCGAGCAGAACCCGGATGCCCTGCGCGACGGGATAGCGCTGCGAAAGTTCGGACAGCAGGCCATCGAACGGCTGGCCAAGGAACGCGTCCACCCCTCGTGGGTCGTGCCGGGCGGCGTCAACGCCCCGCTCGACCCGCAGGCGCGGGACAAGATACTCGCCGAGCTGCCGGCGGCCATGGCCATCGTGAAGCGGACACTCGCCCTCTGGAAGAAGACATACGACGGCTTCCCGAACGAGATCGAGTCCTTCTCGAACTTCCCCACCATGTACTGCGGCCTCGTCGGGCCGGACGGCTCGCTTCGGCTCTACGACGGAAACCTGCGCTTCGTCGACCCCGAAGGTTGCCTCGTCGCCGACCAGGTGAAACCGGCCGACTACGCGACCTACATCGGCGAAGCGACCCTCGCCGACTCGTACCTCAAGGCGCCGTACTTCAAGCCGATCGGCTTTCCCGACGGCATCTACCGCGTCGGCCCGCTGGCCCGTCTCAACGTCGCCGACCGCTGCGGCACGCCCGATGCCGACGCCGAGCTGGCGGAATACCGCCAGCGGCTCGGCCGCATCGTCCAGAGCGGTTTCCACTACCACTACGCGCGACTGATCGAGGCCACGTACGCCCTCGAGCGCATGGCGGAGCTGCTCGCCGATCCGGCCATTCTCGGCTCCAAGATTCGCGCCCATGCCGGCGTGAACAACCTCGAGGGCACCGGCATAATCGAGGCTCCGCGCGGCACGCTCATCCACAACTACAAGGTGGACGACAACGGCGCCATGACCTGGGCCAACCTGATCGTCGCAACGGGCCACAACAACCTCGCCATCGGCCGCGGCGTCCTGCAGGTGGCCAGGCGGTTCGTAGACGGCAACAAGATCCAGGAAGGAGCCCTCAACCGGGTCTCGGCCCTGGTCCGCGCCTACGACCCCTGCCTGAGCTGCTCGACTCACGCCCTTGGCCTCGTGCCGCTCATCCTCCAGCTCCGGGGCCCAGACGGCGAGTTGCTCGACGAGGTCAGGTCGGAGTAGTTCGGGTCGAGCGCGCTCGACCCATTGAACGGCCAAAGGAAGAACTCGATGAGGGACAAAGGCCGCGGCCCCGCGAAGGCCGTTTGCCTTCTTCTGCTCTCCGCCCTGGTAGTGCTTGCCTGCCCGCAGATGGCGGACGCGAGCGTCCCCAAGTCGGAGGCTGCGCCCGTCAGGCCACCGACCTACACGCCGCCGGGCAACGCCATTGTCTCCCCGACCTTCCCCGCTTACTTCTCCGTGGCGGACAAGTCGGCGGGCATGTCCTACGACAAGAACGGCATCCCCATGGTCGCCTACTACGGAGTGCTGAAGTACAACCCGGTCACCATCGAAGAAGTGGCGCTCTTCGACTACAACCAATGGAAGGCATACGGCTCGACGACGGCCAAACTCACGTTCTTCCAGCTGGCCGACTGGCTCGTGGACAACCAGACGTCCGACGGCCTGTGGCTCTACAACTTCGCCTTCCAGGAGCAACCGGTACCGTGGTGGAGCGGGATGGCGCAGGGAGTCGGGATTTCGGTCCTGGTCCGAGCCTACTCACAGACCCTGAAGCCGGCATACCAGCTCGCCGCGGCGAACGCCCTCGCGACGTTCACCCGCCCGACTTCGAGACGCGGCGTCACCTCGAACGACAACGGGACGTGGTACGAGGAGTACCTGCCCACGGATCACCTGCACGTCCTCAACGGCATGATCTTCGCCATGATGGGGTTGCTGGATTATTCCCAGGAGTTCCACGACAGTCTCAGCAGCTCACTCTGGTCGACCGGGGCGACAACCCTGGTGAACAACCTGCACCGCTTCGACACGGGCAAGTGGAGCTACTACGACTGCGCCAAGCGGGTGGCGAGCATCGACTACCACAAGCTGCACATCTTCCTGCTGGGGACGATGTACTCGCTCACCGGGATGCACACGTTCAACGACTATCGCGCCCGCTTCCAGGCATACCTCGGCAACGGGTAGACCGGGCAGCCACCGGACCGTTCGGATCGGTCGCCGCGTTTCGCCGCTCGCCGCCACCACGGAACGTGAGGGCAAGCCACGACGGGCTCCGGCACAGGTGCCGGTCCGACTCGCGATGGACAGCGATGCGCCGCGCAACAAATACGGCGATCACACCATGGCGTCAAGGTTTGCCGTAACCGATACCTTGGCTGTGCCACCCGACTGCTGATCTATCAACAGGCGGTTCCGTCCCGAACATCCCATCCGGAGTCCTGCCATGCGCCTCGACGTCCGCACCAAGATTCTGGGCGGTTCTGCCGTCTTGCTCATCCTCATAGCCGCGGTCGGCCTCCTCGCGATCTCGAGCCTGGGGTCGGTCCACGACAAGGCCCAGGCCGCCTACAGCGACGGACTCAGGCCCGTCGAGAAGCTGGCCGCACTCGACACCGCGTTGATCGACAAGGCACGGGCGGTCACGTACGGCGTGGTGGTCGCGGGCCAGGCCGATGGCCAGACAACGGTCGACTCCCAGATCGCCGCCGACGACGCCACGATCTCCGCCAGCCTGGCCGACTTCTCGGCCCTTCCTCTGACCTCCGACCAGGCGGCGACCCTGACCGACCTGCAGGCTCAGATGGCCGATTACCAGAAGCTCGTCGATCCGATACGGACGGCATCCAGGGCCGGAAACTCCTCCGACGCAGCGGCGCAGATCCTGGCCGCAGCCTCCGAGCGTGCCAAGGTCATGGCCGACGTGTCGACGCTGATGACCTCCGTCCAGAATGGGGCAATAGGGCTCAACGATCAGATCGGATCGACCTACCAGTTCGGCCTCCTTGCGACCCTCATCCTGATGGGCCTCGCGTGCGTGGCCGGCGTCGTCGCAAGCTTGCTCATCTCGGGTGGGATCTCCCGCGGGGCCCGGACCGTCTCTCGCCAGACGAAGGCCATCGAAGAAGCCATGGCCCAGTTCACCCATTGCCTCGAGGGCCTGGCCGAGAACGACCTGACGCGCATTTACGTGGCCCACGTGCAGTTCATCGACAAGGTGGGCAGTGACGAGATCGGCGAGACGGCTGCCGGACTCAACTCACTGCTGGGCCAGATCAAGAAGATGGTCGCTGCCTACGAGGTGTCTCGGGGCAACCTGACGAGCGTGATCGGCGAGGTCAAGGCGGCCGCCGATTCGGTGACGCGCACCAGCCAGGAACTCGACAGCGCGTCGACCCAGACCGGCACGGCTACTCAGCAGATCGCCAGCACCATCAGCCAGGTGGCGACCGGTGCCTCGGACCAGGCCCAGGCTGCGTCCGAGACGTCGGCGAGCACCCAGGAGCTGACGGCGATGATCGCCCAGGTCGGGGCCGGCGCAGCCGAGACGAACAAGCGCGTCGAGCAGGCCGGGGAAGCCGTCCAGGCCGCCATCGAGGCCGTGTCCCGGGCCGATCGGGCTGGCGAAGAGATGCAAACGTTCGCCAACCGCGTCCATGTCGCCCTCGAGAACGGCATCGAAGCGGTCGACCAGACCTCGAACGGAATGCGCCGCATCCAGGCCGCGGTGGAGGCGACTTCGGTCAAGGTGACCGAGCTCGGTGCCAAGTCAGATCAGATCGGGGCCATCGTCGAGACCATCGACGACATCGCCGAGCAGACCAACCTCCTCGCCCTCAACGCCGCCATCGAGGCGGCCCGAGCCGGCGAGCAGGGCAAAGGCTTCGCCGTCGTGGCCGACGAGGTTCGCAAGCTCGCCGAGCGCAGCAGCCGCGCCACAAAGGAGATCGCGGCCCTGATCGCCCAGGTCCAGAGCGAGACCGAACGCGCGGTCGCGGCCATGGACGAAGGCGCCAGCGAGGTCATGACCGGGGCGGCGCTGGCCGACAGGTCCGCGACCGCTCTGGTCGAGATCAAGACGGCCGCAGCCGAGCGAGATCGGTCGGTCCAGCAGGTGTTCGCATCGCTGTCCGATATCGGCGGCGCCACCAGCCGCGTCGTGAGCGCTTCGGACGCCATCGCCGCGATAGCGACGCAGACCAACTCCGCGGCGAGCCGCATGACCGCGGCCGCGACAACGGTATCTACATCCATCGAGTCGATCGCCGCCGTCAGCGAAGAGAACTCCGCCGCAGCGGAGGAGGTCAGCGCGGCGACCGAGGAGATGTCGGCCCAGGCCGAAGAGGTCGTGGCCAGCGCCGCGAGCCTGGCCGAAATGGCCAGACAGCTGGATGCCCTGGTGGCGCGGTTCAGGCTCTCGTCCGAGTCCGGCTCGACGCCGTCGGCGAGCCCGATTCCGATCGAACGCGGCCGAGGCGAGGCACCGACCACTCGAACCGGCAGCGAGCGTCGCTCCCGGGTTGCCTGACCCGACCATCCGACGCGGCGGGGGAAGGCACTCCCCCGCCGCCGCCGTCAAGCGACAGCTTCGGCCACGTCAGGCACGGCGAACCTGGAAGTGAGCCAGGTCCTCGATCACGGTGATGAGGCCCGAGTGGTCGTAATCGGCACGGCCGGCGATGAGCGCCGCGGTCATGAGCTGCTCGATCTCGGCGGTGGCGGGAAGGACCACGCCGGCTTCTCGGGCCAGTTCCATTGCGTTCTTGAGATCCTTCAGATGCAGGCGGATGCGGAACCCCGGATCGAAGCGACCGGTCAACATGTTCTCACTGCGCATCTCCAGGACCTTGGTAGCGGCAAGGCCGCCCTGGAGAACCTGGACGACCCGCTCCGGGTCTACTCCCGCCTTGGACGCGAGCACCAGCCCTTCGGCTACCGCTTCGATCACGCCGGCCACGACCACCTGGTTCGCCAGCTTCACGACCTGCCCCGCGCCGGGTCCCCCACAGTGGACTATGGTCTTGCCCAGGGCCTGGAGAATCGGCAGGGCACGCTGAACATCCGGGTCGGAGCCTCCGACCATGATCGAAAGAGTCCCTGCGATCGCGCCCTTGTCGCCGCCGCTGACGGGCGCGTCGAGCATTTGAGCCCCCCGGCCAAGAGCGCGCTCGGCCAACTCCCGAGACACTCTCGGGGCGATCGAACTCATGTCGATGATCAGCCAACCCGCCCTCAGCTCCTCGAATGCGCCATTGGGGCCGGTATACACGGCAGTCACGTCGGCGGAGTCCGGGAGCATCGTGATCAGAACATCGCAACGCGCGCTCACGTCGCGAGGCGACTCGCCGGCTTGCGCCCCGTCCTTGAGGAGCTCGCCGATGGCGTCGGCCCGAACGTCGTAGACGATCAACTCGTAGCCGGCCTTGATCAAGTTTCGGGCCATCGGCTTGCCCATGATTCCGAGGCCCACGAAGCCGATCCGGGGCAGCTTTGCCTGGCTCATCCTGATTCTCCTCTCAGAGTTCCTGTGAGATGCCGACGCTCGATAGCGCTGCGTCGTGCGCCCGTACTCGAGCTCGATCGGGTGCCGGCGCCTATCCAGGTTCTCGAGGCTCCTTGCCGCCGGCAAGTCACCCGACTGAGGTTCTGGGCAACCTGCGCCAGCGCCCCACACCCGATCCATGTTTTCAACTTGAACGGACGTCCGGATTGGGGAGCATCACGTCGCGCACCGCGGCAAGCAGGTCGTGGTACGAGCCGATGAAAGCCCGCAGTGTTCGGGCGGCAGGCCCGAAGTAGTCGAACTCGGCCGGTGTGAGCCCGTCGGGCTCGTACGCTCGGACGAAGTCCGGGAAGCGGCTCTGCAGCTCGTCGAGGATGGCGGGCTCTACCGGCCGGTCCATGTGCGGAACCGGCATGATGCCGCTCTCGTTGAAGCGGACCTGCCACGAGTGAGTCAGGGTCATCGCCACTTCCCCGCCGACAAGCTCGGTCCAATGGAGCGGGCTGCGGGTCGCCGCCGCCAGCAGTCCGGCGCGATAGCCGCGCTCGCGGAAGATCTGGTAGGTCCGCTTGAAGACCGCGATGCCGGCCCAGTTGGGAGCAACCGGGTCGACGGCCAGGCCATCTCGCTCGACGAGCACCTTGAGCCAGTCATCGAGGCGGCCGATCATCAGCACGACCATCGGCACCATGTCCGACACGTCCCCACCCGCGGCGGCTCGACGATCAAGACCGCGCTCCATGGCCTCCGCGGCGGCGATCGCCTGCGAGACGGTGAAGCTGACCGTGGCGACCGTGTTGACGCCACGCTCGGTGGCTTTCTCCATCCCTGCCATGCCTGCCCTGGTCGCAGGAAACTTGACGTGAATGTTGGGGGCGAGCCCGTGGAACCGGACGGCCTGTTCGGCCATACGATCGGAATCTCGGTAATTCGCCGGGTTGACCTGGACCGACTGGCGGCCCTTCCGCCCCTCGTGCGCGTCGAAGACCGGCTTCAGAACTGCCGCGCCCCGAGTGGCCATCTGTTCGATCAGGGCCCAGCCGAGCTCGACCTCGGACCAGGCCGGGTGCTCCGTCATCAGCTCGCGCAGCCGCGGACTCCAATAACCTTTGTCGCTCTTGAGGACGTCCAGAACGATGCTGGGATTCGAGGTCGCGCCGGTCGCACCGCGCTCGATCGCGTACGCCAGCTCGCCGACGTCGCATGAATCGTTCCAATAATCGGTGGGCGTCTCTCGCGACATTCGCAAGAGCGGGCTCTCGGCCGCCGAAGTGGTCATCGTCCGCTTCCGCCTGAGGTCACCGTCGCGAACCTTGTCCGCTGCATCGCCATGGTCTCCCTAGCTGCTGATCGCGTGTGATTGGAAATCGGTCGGGCGAAAGCGCGCGAGAGCCTCCGGCTGCGTGGTCGGGCCTGAATGGTCGTAGTCCGCCCGTCGGAGGGCCGCCGTTGCCCCCATCAGCTGCTGAGCGGGAGATGCCCCGGCATCCGGCCGCTTCTGGGCCGGAGGGCACCGCCCAGCCGCTCGACGCATCCGAATTGGGGTGCAGCCGGATCGAGCGGCGCGAATTCCAGGCCGTAGGTGTCGTGGTAGCCGGCCGCTTCCAGCGCATCGAGGATAGCCGGAAACGGCACGTTGCCGGTGCCGGGCTCATGGCGGCCGGGCACATCAGCCAGCTGGACGTGACCAATTCTGGAGCCAACCCGTCGGATCGCCTCCAGCGGGTCCTCGCCGGCCATGACCACATGGTAGACATCGAACTGGATGAGGATGTTCGGCCGGCCGACGCGGTCGATCAGCTCCGCTGCCGCAGCGGTCCCGGTCAGCAGGTAGCGCGGAGTGTCGTGAGCGTTGAGCGGTTCGACCATGATGCTCATGCCCGCCTTGCCGGCCGCGTCCGCCGCGAAGGCCAGGCTGTCGGCGAGCAGGCGCAGCTGACCAGGCCGCTCGCCGTCGCCTCGGACGTTGCCGGCAAGGGCGTTCAGCTTGTGGCAGCCAAGTCTCCGCGCGAGCTCGATCGCGACCGGCACGTTGGCCCGGAACGCCTCGACTCGCTCGGGATCTGCGGCCAGTCCACGGTCGCCGCCCTTCATGTCTCCCGCCGCGAAGTTGAGCAGCGCGAGCTCCAAGCCCTGGGTCTCGAACTCCCGGACTATCGCGTCGATCGTGAAGCCGGCCGCAAGTGCGTCGTCAGGCCACCACGTCTCCACTGTCCGGAAGCCGGCATCGGCTGCGGCCCGAAAGCGGTCCATGTAGGGAAGCGTTGGAAACAGAATCGAGATATTGGCGGCGAACTGCCTCATACGACTCCTCCGACTCCGTGTCCTGCACGGGCGTGGCGATCAGCTTCACACGGTAAGCATGCCCCGGTCTCGGTTGCGGTACCTGGGATCGGGCCACGAGTCACCGTTCATCCTCCAAATGGCGCCGGCGGCAGCCCGCGAACGCCCGGCCGGCAGCGGAAGAGGCTCCCCGCGAGAGGCTCGCGGGCGAAATCGGCCGGGCCGAAGTATTCGCTCGCCGTCGTGATGTACAAGTCCTGGAGGTCGTCGCCCCCGAAGGCGCAGCTCGTGGCCTGCGCCACCGGGACCTCGACGCGCTCGACGATCACGCCGTCCTGGGCAACGCGCACGACGCATCCGGCGCCCCAGCGAGCCACCCACAGGCAGCCCTCGGCGTCGACGGTCAGGCCGTCCGGGAACGTACCGTCGTTCGCGAAACCCACCAGCCTGTGGCCTTCGCTCATCCGACCCGTCTCCGGCTCGTAGTCGTATTCGCGGACCTCGTGCCAGGCCGAGTCGACGAAGTACATCCGCCGACCGTCGGCGCTCCAGGCGAGCCCGTTCGGGATCTGGAGCCCGGCCATCTGGCAAGCCACGGAGAGGTCCGTATCCACCCGCAGCAGGGAACCCTGCCCCGGAGCGCCGTCGTCGGTCATCCGGTCCACCCAGAAACGGCCGGCGGAGTCGCATTTGCCGTCATTGCAGCGGAGCCGGCCGCCTTCCGGCAGGGCAACGAGGGTCTCGATGCGGCCGCTCTCCGGTTCCATGACCGCCAGCCGTTCCTGGAGGGCTGCCAGCAAGGTACCGTCGCGTCGCATCGCCAGGGCACCCACCGGGGAACCTGCGGGCACGGCGCGATCGAGGCCGGACCGCGGGTCGAAGCAATGGACCAGGCCGGACACGATGTCGACCCACCACAGGACTCCGCGGGTGACGTCCCAAACCGGGCCTTCGCCCAGCGTGGCGTGCGCTTCCGCGACCAACTCGACGGCCGGCCCGTGCCCTGTCATGACACTCCGCTCGTCTTCATGCGGGCTCGATGGTCTCGTCGACCCGATCCTCGTTTGGCGCGACCGCAGCCATCAGCGTCAGCGGCGCGTCCCCGGCGACTCGGATGACATGCCGAACTCCGCGCTTCGCCAGCATGAACTCGCCCGGCCCCACTTCGCGCTCCGGCTCGTCGCCGATCGTGAACACGGCGCGACCGCGAACGACCTGGAATATCTCCTCCGCGACCGGGTGCCGGTGTGGCACCGTCGAGTAGCCCGCCGGCCAGTGCAGCAGGACCACTCGCAGCGCCGGCGTCCCCACCAGGCAGATCCGCCACGGCGGCGGTCCTGCCTCGCGCGCAGCTGACTCGAGGTCGAGGAATGGCGTGTTGGGGGCCTCGTCGGGCGCTACAAAGGGCATCAGGGCTGCCTCCTGGGGCTCCTGGGCTGCGGAGCGAGTCTTCCAGCGACTGGCGCCGAGCCCGCGGCACCATCGAGCAAGTCCTTCCCGGCCACGTCAGACGACTTCGATACCCAGGAGCACGCACAGCTCCTGGAGCCGATCCCGCTGGTCGCCGTAGGTGAGGATGTAATGCTGGCCGAGGACGCGAGAGGCAAACTCCCTGACGCCCGTGTCCAGGATCACTTCGAGGCTCGGCAGTTGCGGCGCGGGCCGATCCCAGCCCGCCTCTTCCCATGGCCCGGGGGTCACGGCTTCGCCGGCGGCGATGTGCATCCTGTACCGGTCGCCCACGCTGCCGAGACGGCACAGCGTCACCCGCCCGGTCCGGACTCGGGAGACGTTGAGCACGCCCTCGGACAGCCCGCCGAACTTCGCGAGCATCACCCGAACATCTCCATCGACCACCTCGGCAGGGACGTAGTCGGGCACGCCGCACAGGACGCGGTCCGCCATGAACTCGTAAAACTCGAAGTAGGCGGCGACCTGGCCGGTCAGGGCACGGACGATGAGCTGCGTGACGGCGCCGAGACCGTCGTTCTCGGGGATCGTCGCGACCCCGCCGCGATCGGCCAGCAACATCAGTGCGCCTGCCGGAGTGAAGCCCATCAGCTTCTTTATCCCATCCACGTCTGTGACCGTGACGGCGCCGTAGCCCCTCTCGTGAACTTTCTCCATCACGGCCAGGTAGAGGCGGATTGGATGGGCCAGCAGCTCCGACGAAGGCTCCCGGTCGAAGTGCCACGCGGCCCGGACGTCCGCCTCCACCGCGGCGATCTCGGCGGCCGGGACGCGCTCCATCAGCTGAGAGATCTCGAGCGTGTCGACCGCCTCTATCTCCGGACCGACCACCCGGCGCAGCGAGACGCCATCGAACAGCGTGGAATGGAGCTTCATGTCGCGCCAGCCGACCATCCCCACGCGGGACTCGCGCAGCAGGGCCGCAGCGCGCGCCACCTCGCACGCCCGGGCCACGTCTGCCGCTGCCGCGTACGGCGCGTCGGGCGTGTCGTAGACGTACGTGAACCGGAAGCCGAGGGCCTCCATCGGCGCCCTGAGTGCGGCCGTGCCCGCCTGGTCGGCCGTGGTCACGAGGCGGCCGTCCTCCATCTCTCCGGTCAAGCCCCACAGGACCATGGGGAGGTGCCTGAAGGGCGAGATGACGTCGATGACGGTGTGCGAGGGAATCCAGCCGGCAACGCAGACGACGAGGATGTCGCACGAACCGGCCAGCTCGCGGCGAGCGCGGGCCTCCTGGGCGCCATCCGGATCGTCCGCGACCGGCTCCGTGGCTAGGAGCTCGATTCCGAGACCTTCCAGCGCCGCCTGGGCCGCCCGGCACTTGCGTTCGATCAGCGCGCGCGGGCTGTTGACTTCTCCGAATCCGACGAAGCCCGCCCTGGGTTTACGTAGCTCCACGCTGCACCTCCTGCAGACAAATCGAGGCCGTAAGACGGGAGTTACGGGCGGTCAGAGTTCGTAGATACGCGACAGGATGGCCCCGTCCACGAGGAGGTGGCCGCCGCTCACGAAGGATGCGTCGTCCGAGGCCAGGAAGACGGTCGCCTTGGCGACCTCGTCGGTGGACGCTATCCGCCTCATGGGGTATTCGCGCTCGACACGGCCGCGAAACTCGGCCGGGTCGGGATGGGCCTCGAAGTAGACCTGGTTGAGCTCCGTGTCCACGTCTCCCGGGCAGATGGCGTTGCAGCGAATGCCATCGGGGCCGTAGGTGATGGCGATGTTTCGAGTCAGGCCGAGCAGGCCAGCCTTGGTCGCGCCGTAGACCGGCAGGAGCGGGTCCGCGACCCAGCCCAGAACCGAGGACATGTTTACGATCGCGCCCGACTTCCGGGCGACCATCCCGGGCAGGACCTCGCGGCAGAAGAGCACGGCGCCCAACAGGTTCACGTTCACCACAGCGTAGAAATCGGCCACGGTCACGTCGGTGATCTTGGCCTCTTTCTGGACGCCGGCGTTGTTCACCAGGATGTCGATCTGGCCGTGCTCGTCGAGCACGGACTTCACGATGCGCCGGACATCCGACTCTGCGGACACGTCCCCGGCAAGGAAGCGCATCCGCCCACCCGCGGCCACGACCTCGCGGGCCGTCTGCTCGCCCAGGTCGGCCAGGACGTCGACGCCCATCACCAGTGCTCCTTCGGCGGCGAAACGCAGAGCGATTGCCTTGCCGATGCCCCGTGCACTGCCGGTGACGATGGCCACCTTGCCTTCAAGGCGTTTCATCGGTTACTCCTCGCCGCTGACGCGGCCGTCGGGTGAGACGTGGCTGACCGAGCGCAGGCCTTCGAAGGCCACGAATCGGACCTCCGTATCGACAGTCTGGCCCGGCTCGAGGCGGCGTTGCAGGCCATTCTCTATGACCTTGTCCAGACGCCCCGGGTAAGCGGTCCAGGCCTCGAACGCGGCCGTGTAGATGCCTCTCCAGCCGCCGTAGACGGACCAGAGCCAGACGACGGGGAACACTTCCTTGTCGAAGGCCATGGCAAAACCGGACCGTGAGTCCGGATCCGTGACGGCCAGCCAACCTTCACGCAGGTCGGTCAGGAAATGCTGCTCGACAGCCGGCGGGTCAGGCGGCCGGACAACGCTCAGATCTATGAAGCCGCCGCTCCGTTGCGGCAGGTTCGGCCAGTCGTACCAGGTGTTGTCGGGCGTATCGACGCCGGAGCCGCCTTCGTAGAGGGCACGCGATGCCGGCGCCTGGATCCGGCTGCCGGGTTGCACGGCCAGGCCGGGATGGATCCCCCACATGTAATCGAACGGCTCGTAGCCGACGTTCGTCAGGCGGTGGCGCGACCGGACGAACGGCTCGTCCGGCCTGAGCTCCATCCAGCGGTCGATGCGGAGCGGGGTGATGATCCCCCCGGCCGAGAGGTGGACGACGACCCGCTCCGGGCCGGCGTCCACGATCTCGTACGCCCATGGCTGCGACCAGAACTCACCGAGGAACGGCAGGTTCTCGCCGCCTATCACGCAGGCGTGCCCGGTGGGAGCGACCTCGTCGATCCCACCGGTCCACCAGTCGTCGACATTCGCGCCGAAGACCGGCTGCCTGACATCGAAGCGGGGGTGGTGGTACAAGAGATCCCGGCCACCCCGCTTCGACGAAAACTCCCACACCTTCGCGCCGTGGCCTGGCAGGACGGTCATCCGGACCCGGCTGTTCTCGAGCACGACGGCTCGAAAGCCGCGGAACGTCCAGTCGTCGCTTATGGAGACGGGCTTTGCCAGGACCGAGGCGGGATCAGGCATCGGCACTGTCCTCTTCGAAGACAAGGGCTTCGCGCTTGAGAAGGGCGGGCCTGGACACCCGAATCCAGAACGTGTAGACGACGCCCAGCGCCAGGACGGCGATGCAGGCGTAGACGACGGCCTGGCCGATACGGAAGTCCGATGTGTTCCAGAGGCTGACGAAGAACGCGTTCCACATCAGAACCACATCGACCACGATGCCGACGACCGGGACGATCAGGTTGGTGATGACATTGAACTCGGACCGGGCGAAGCGCCAGTGGAAAAGGATGTTGGCCAGGTTCACGAAGATGTACACGACCAGCGCGAAGAACGTGATCGCGCCCGCGAACCAGACGAACGAGGCCAGCGGGTCCGGAGCTCCGGTCGTTGTGTTGGTCAGGAAGATCGGCCAGACGACGGTGGCGATGAGCGAAATGGCGAAGACGAGATGGCCCGCATTCCACGGGGCCTGCGTCCGGCCCTCGACCTTGCCGAAGATGCTCGGCAGGGTCCCTTCCCGGCCCATGGCGAACACGACGCGGGTGGCACCGACGGCGGTGGCGACGAAGACGCCGGTTGCCGCCGTAAGGGCAGTGATGATGACCACCAGGTCGAAGTCGCCGAGGTACTGCTTGGCGATCGGGACGATGGGCGTGAAGCCGGCCGAGACCAGGTCGTTAACCTTGGACATCGGGACGGCGATGCTGAGGGCCCACGAGCCGAAGGTCCAGAACAGGCCGACGCCTATGCACGAGATCAGGGTGGCCTGCGGGATGATGCTGCGCGGTGACTTGGTCTCCTCGGCAACCGTCGAGATGACGTCGAAGCCGGTGTAGGAGAGGACGGCCAGAATCATCGCCGCGAAGAAGGCGTCCCAGGGCGTCTTGCCCGCCGGAGCCGCCAGCGCGTTCGGGTTGAAGGGCTGCAGGCTGAAGTTGTTGTTGGTCCCCTGGACCACGATGATCGTGAGGCAGAGGATCGTGACGACCGCAACCTCGATGCCCATGACGATTAGCGTGCTCTTGACCGACAGCTGGATGCCGCCGTACACCAGCAATCCGCCGAGCGCCGTAACGATGATCACGCCCACAAGGTAGGGCAAGTAGTCGTAGCCGCCTGACGCCGGCGCCTGGATGATGTTGAAGTACTTCAGGAGTTCGCTGAAGTAGATGCCGAACAGATACGGCTGCAGGATGACGGCGATGACGTAGTAGCCGATCAACATCCAGCCGATCCAGATGCCGATCGACGGCGTCAGGGAGCGCCACAACCACGTATAGGCGCTGCCGGAGGAAGGCATCTTCCGGGAGATGACCGCGTAGCTGATCGCGGTGGGGATGGATACGAGGAGGCCGGCCAGGAAGATCAGGGGGCCTACCTGTCCGATGTCCTGGGCCATCGGACCCCAGTTGCCGTATAGGCCCAAGGCGGGCGCCATCATGATCGCGCCCAGTGTGGCGGCACCCGCCAGACCCAGACTGGCCTTGCGCAGCCCGGGGCCTGTCTGGCCCGCCGAGACCTGGTCTCTCATCCCAACATACCTCACTATCCGGACACGATTAGAGCTACGAGTGCTCGCCGGCGGTAACACGGCCGCCGTGCCGTCCGAGGTGTGTGGATCTGCCTCCGGTCCTGCACCCCCGCCTGCGCAGTTCGCGGGCGGCTGGCTGGCGCTTATGTCTGGCCGGCGTCCTCCTTTCGGCTGCCCGCCTGAGCCATGGCCGTCTAGCTCGGCCTGAGGGCGCGCACCGCGTCCTCGATCCGACCGAGCGCATCGTCCAGATCGGCCCTGGTGTGGAGGGCCGAGAAGCCGTGGTGCCACGCGAAGTGGAAGTACACGCCGCGATCGAGAGCGGCCGCGTAGAAGGCCGTCTCCCGCTCTCGATTCACGGTCTCGGCGAGCTGGCGGTAGTCGCTGGGAGGGCCGTCGAGTCCGAACAGCATGCTGAAGCGAGCGCCCAGCGCCTGGACTCTGACGCGCTCGCCGGCGCGGTCGAAGATCGACTGCAGGGCCGGGTAGAAGAAGTCCTCGAGCTCGGTCATGTGCTCGTAGAAGCCTGGGGCCGTGATGACGTCGAGGAAGGCCTCGGCCGCCATGACGGGGATGAGGTTGGCATTGAAGGTGCCGCTGTGGACGGCCGACCCGAGCGGGGCAACCGCCTCCATGACCTCGCGGCTCCCGGCGAAGGCGCTCAGGACCGTACCGCCGCCGAGGCACTTGCCCAGCGTGCAAAGGTCGGGCGTCACGCCAGACCAGGCCTGGATGCAGCCCGGTCCCGTCCGGAACCCGGACAGGATCTCGTCGAATATCAGGACCACGCCATGGCGCGAGGTCAGCTCGCGCACCCCGACGAGGTAGCCGGGCTGCGGCAGGATGCCTCCTGAGTTGTAGTTGACCGGCTCCATGATCACAGCCGCGATCTCGTCACCGTGGGTCGCCAAAGTCCGCTCGAGCGCCTCCAGGTCGTTCCACGGCAGCACGATCACGTCGGCGGCCATACCCGGCGGCATGCCGCCGCTCTGCGGCACTGAGATCGGGGCGCTGATCGGCCCGGCCTCCGCCAACGGCGGCCACATGCTGTAGCCGAGCACGTCGCTGTACCCGTGGAAGTGGCCTTCGAATTTGACGACCCGCCATTTGCCGGTGTAGGCGCGAGCGGTCCTGACCGCGTGCCAGGTGGTCTCGGTCCCGGTATTGGTGAACCGGACCATCTCGGCGGCCGGGACCAGCTCGGTGATGCGGCGGGCGAGGGTGCCCTGGTGGGAGGTCTCGTAGGCGCACATCACGCCCAGGTCCAGCGCCTGCTGGACGGCCTTCGTGATCGCAGGGTGCCCGTAGCCGAGGAGCGAGGCGCCGAACGACGTGTTGAGGTCGACGTAAGAACGACCGTCGGCGTCGAACAAGTGGCTGCCCTCGCCGCGCTGCGCCATGAACGGTCGCCCGAGCGCGGGATTGAAGCGGGCCGCGGCTGACACACCCCCGGGCAGCACTCGCGTGGCTTCCTCGAAGAGCCATTCGGACCGAGACTTCTGAATGCCTGAGGGACCCGCCACCTTGCTCCTCCATCCAGTACTAGGACTCGAGGCCCAATTGGCGCAATATTCGTGATATGAGATAAAAAGTCAAGACGGATATCCGGCTGCGAAGCTGCCTCGCGTGGCATCATGGACGCGCTGAGAAGGAGGAGCGCAGAGGACGTGACCAAGGTGCCCATGGAGCTCCACATCGAGGAAATCATCGGCGGTCCGGCCGATGCGCAGACGCTCGCGGCGACCGTCGGCCACCGGCTGCGGGGCCTGATCCTCAACGGCCAGCTTCGGCCCGGCACGACGCTCCGCTTGTCTCCTCTGGCCGCCAGCCTGGGCGTTTCTGTGATGCCGGTCCGGGAGGCCCTGCGACGACTCGAAGCCGAAGGCCTGGTGGTCCTGACGCCGCGCCGGGGTGCCACCGTGGCCGAGCTATCGCTCGAGGACGTGGAGGAGATCTATGCCCTGCGCGTCGCGCTCGAGTCGCTGTGCGCCGGCCGGGCCGCCGAGCGCCTGACGGACGACGACGTCGCGACGCTCGAGAAGCTCTTCCTGGCGATGGAAGTTGCGCAGAAGGCGGCCGACCTGGCTGCCTTCATCGATTGCGACCACGCATTCCACACTTACCTGTACTCGGTCTCAGGGAGGTCACGGCTGATCCGCATGATCTCCGAGTTGCAGGATCGCAGCCGGCGCTATGTCCCATACCTGTACAAAGCCTGGCAATTGGCCGAGGATCCCCTTCAGGCGCACCGACCTCTCCTGTCGGCGATTCAATCCCGGGATGTCGCGCTCGTCGAGTCGCTCACGCGCGAGCACATGAGCCAGGCCGCCGACCGCCTCTTCCGGACGATCGCCCGCGAGACGGAGGCACGACGCACCTCCGGATCGCAGGCGGCCAGACGCTGGCGGGTGCCCCAGACGACAGCGAAGGACCCGGCTCTGCCGCGGGTGCTCGACGGGGACCGCGCACCGGCGCCGGTGCGCTCTCGGGGCTGAGGGGACAGGAGAGCTGCCTCAAACTGGGCGGCCGAAGCTGACCCGCTGCTCGACGCGCTATCGGACGCCAACCGCGCCCATCTCCCGAAGTTCCAGGCATGGCGGAGGCCGGCGGCCCGAGGGCGGTTGGGAGCCGGTGCGGCGAAGGTTCGCTCGCGTCCTACTTCGACTTCTCGATTGCCCGTTCGACTTCCTTCGCCCCGCTTGCATAAAGCTTCTCTTCGTCTGGGGCCAGCTCGTAGAGCAGTCGGAGGAATTGTCCGGCGTGACGGAGCTCTTCACCGGCGATGTCCGTAAGCACCGCGATGGCGAGCTTGTCGTCCGTTGACTCGGCCAGCTGCACATAGAGCTGATTCGCTTCGTACTCCGAAGCGACCGTGAACCGGATTGCCCGGATCAGTTCCTGATCTGTGAGCTTCCTGTCATTGGCCAACCCCGAAAAGGGCGTCCCAAAGCTCGGCATGACTGTTCTCCTTCTGCATTCCGCCATAGGTAGAGTTCATCGGCGGGAAGTCATCCGCGCACTCGGCGGCAGGTTCGCCTTCATTTCGGCATGCAGCGAACTTTACAGTTCGATGAAGGCGCAGGCATACCCGCCCGGCCTTCCAGGCTAGGCCTTGGAGAGCCGGCGATGCGAGGATGGAAACACGCTCGGCGTCGCCGGCGCGGGCGCATTTGGCGTCTCAGGCTTGGCCAAGCCTGAGACAACGACCAATTCGATGGTCTGATCGATTGAACCCGCGCCTTGCGGTGGCAGCGGAGACTTCGCCCCCGATCAGGGTCTTTCTCCCTCACGGCTGGTGCGCCTCTACCTGAGGGACCCGATCAGAGCGGTTCGAATCGAGCGGTGAAGTGACGCAGCGTCGGTGGCTGGGAGACGATGCGGAGACCGCGCATCTGGTCTTTTCGTTCGCCGACCCAACGGATCACTTCGATCACGTAGTCGATGTGGCTCTGGGTGTAAGTCCGGCGTGGGATCGCCAGCCGTACCAGGTCCATCGCCGCCGGCGCCTCCGTGCCGTCCGGACGCCGTCCGAACATGACGGTCCCGATCTCGCAGCTGCGAATGCCCCCTTCGCGATACAGGGCCACGGCCAGCGCCTGGCCCGGATACTGCAGCGGCGGTATCTGGGGCAGCATCGCGCGGGCGTCGATGTAGACGGCATGGCCTCCGATCGGCTGCACCACCGGGATTCCGGACCCGGCCAGGGATTCGCCCAGGTAGGCCGTCGAACGGGCGCGGTAACGCAGGTAGTCCTCGTCCACCACCTCACGCAGACCCTGGGCGATCGCCTCGAGGTCGCGGCCGGCCAGACCTCCGTAAGTGACGAAGCCTTCGGTCAGGATCAGCATGTTGCGACACTGTTCGGCCAGCCTGTCGTCGTTTACGGCCAACCAGCCGCCGATGTTCGCCAGCCCGTCCTTCTTGGCGCTCATGGTCATGCCGTCGGCCAGCGAGGCGATCTCACGCACGATCTCCGGAATGGTTCGATCGGCATTGCCCGGTTCGCGGCTCTTGATGAACCAGGCGTTTTCGGCGAAGCGGCACGCATCCAGGAAGAGCGGGATGCCGTAGCGGTCGCAGACGGCCCGTACCCCTCGCAGATTCTCGAGCGACACGGGCTGGCCGCCGCCTGAGTTGTTGGTGATCGTCACGAACACCGCCGGCACGTTGGCCGGCCCGGCCGACTGAACGCACGCCTCCAATGCGTCGAGGTCCATGTTGCCCTTGAACGGGTGGAGCGCCGACGGGACCAGACCTTCGGGAATGACGAGGTCGACACCTTCGGCGCCGGTGAACTCGACGTTGGCCCGGGTGGTGTCGAAATGCGTGTTGTTGGGGATGACCTTGCCCGGGCCTCCGATCACGGAGAACAGGATCTTCTCGGCGGCACGGCCCTGGTGGGTGGGGATGATATGCCGGAATGGGAAGAGAGCCTGCACCGAGTCGACGAACTCGTAGAAGGAGGGCGATCCGGCGTAGCTCTCGTCACCGTGCTGGATGGCCGCCCACTGATCGCGGCTCATGGCGCCCGTGCCCGAGTCTGTGAGCAGATCTATCAGGACGTCGTCGGCGTGGATGTTGAAGAGGTTCCAACCGGCAGCGTCCAAGGCCCGCGCTCGCGCGGCGACGGTCGACATCCGGATGGGCTCGACGGAGTGGATCCGAAACGGCTCGAATATCGTCTTCCAGCGGTCCATCGGCCAAGGATAGACCTCGCTGTGCGCCGCGATGGCCGGGCCCGGGCGGGCCCCCGATGCCGAGCCTGGCCCCGTCCTGCCTTCGGTGCGCCCGCTGCGACCTTAGGCGGCCAGACCGGCGACGTCCGAGCCGAACCGAGGCAGCCCTCGCGCGTGGCGAGCCGGACCGCGTCCTTCTGGCCCGTCGATCTCGCGCATCGCCGCTCGATCTGCTACTTGGGTCGCAGCTCGGCGACGGCGCGCCAGCGGGTAGTGCCGGACCGGGCCGGACGCCGCGTTGGAGGCTCGCCGCCACCACCACCACCGAGCGTCAGAGGAAGTAGCCCTCGACGTCGAAGATGACGTTGACCGTATCGGCGCTGCTCGAGCTC
>CAZGUS010000007.1:0-20380 GCA_964529245.1 uncultured Anaerolineaceae bacterium | reverse complement strand
AGGACCCGCGCCGGCAGCACGGTGAAGTAGGACGCACCCGAAGGATCGACGGCGAAGTAGCCCTCGACGTCGAAGATGACGTTGACCGTATCGGCGCTGCTCGAGCTCCAGTACATGGCATCGAGATTGCCGCCCGCGCCCAGAGCCACGGTCACACCGTTGGCCCGGGTGTCGCCCAGCGGGAAGTTGATCGTCGATGTCGATGGCACCACGCCCGATGTAAGAGACGGCGCAACGGTCACGAAGCCTGCCCGCGTCTGACCGGTGACCGTCACGTTGCCGCTGACCGCCACGGCCTTGGCCGGCACGCCCGAGGCCGGGGTGGCCACGGCGAACGTCTGCTTTGTGTGCGAGTGGAACAGCGCCGCGCCGATGTGGCCCGTCCCGGGACGCGAATCGAGGACCCGCGCCGGCAGCACGGTGAAGTAGGACGCACCCGAAGGATCGACGGCGATACCGCCTTGCGTGCCCATGATCGTCCCTGTGGCGGTGTCTGTGGCGGTGACCGAACTGGTGCCGACGGACTCGAGCGTCACGCTGAAGTCGTGCGACCCGTTGTCGGCGGCGGTGAAGGTGTAGTCGGCCGGCAGCGTCGCGGTCGGATCGGAGCTCGTGAAATGGATGCGGCCGCGATAGCCCGTCGCCACATGGCTGGAGGCATCGAGCGCGGACACGGCGATCATGCCGGCCGAACCGGCGGTCCGGGGCGACGCGAGGCCCGATACGTCGAGCGACGCCGCCGGCGCGCTGACCGACGCGGACGTGATGCCGGCCGTGGTTCCCACCAGGACCTGCTCCTGCCACAGCGTCGGCGAGACGAAATGGGGCACCGCTCCCACGGCCAGCGTTCCCACAGTCGCGCCCGTGGCCGGATCGAGGGCCACGAGCCGGCCGGCGGAGGTATTCACGCTCCAGACGACACCTCCGCCGATGACCGGAGGCCCGCCTGCGGCGCTGGTCTGCCAGCCCGGCGTCAGAGAGCCGTTGGATCCGATCTGGACTTCGCGGAGAGAGCCGCTGCAAGGCACGTATACGGTGTCGCCGTTCAGGGCGGCTCCGCCGAAGCCGGTGCACACCGTGGCCGACGAAACCTGGCCGCCGATGCCTCCGAGGGAACCCTGGCTCAACACGTACCCGGTTCCGCTCTTGCCGGCGATGAAGACCCAGCCGCCCGGGACGAGCACGGGGCTCAAAGACCCGAGGTCCTTGTCGCCGGCGTTGTCGCTTGCCCAGGTCGAGGGGGCGAAGAAGCTTTCGAGTTGGAGCGTGGGCGAGAGCTCGATCACCGAATCGCTGCCGTCGTAGGTGCCGGTGGAGGCGCCATTGCCGACCGAGACGTAGAGGTTGCCCGACGCGTCGATCACCGGCCCGCCCGTTGCCCAGACGGCTCCTTCGCGGCTGACAGGGACCCGGTACGAGATCGTGACACCTGTACCGCTCGCGGGAACGCCTACAACCTCACCTACGTACTGGCCGCAATCGCCGGCCAGCCCGCCGAATCCTATGTACACGTAGCCGTTGGCGACCGCGAGGGCCGGACGTTGCTGGTGAGTCCGCGGATCGTCGCCGGCCAGATCCACGGTCCGCGACCAGCGGACCGCTCCGGTGGTCGGATCGAGGGCGAAGAGGATGTGATGGAAGCCGGTGACCTCGGCCACGACGAACAGAGAACCGGTCACCGAGTCGTACGCGGGCGTGCCCGTAATGCCGAGTGGATCGATGTCGCCGCATGGCAGGGACGACAGCGGCACCGGAGTGCCGACATTGCGGCGCCACAGGATCGTCCCGGCGGCAGGGTCGATGGCGTAGACGCTGTCGCCTTCGGTGGCCGCGATGACGGTCCCGTTCACGACGAGCGGCTCGGCATAGACGGCCCCGTCCAGCGCGGTCGACCAGCCGGCGGCGAGAGATCCGGCAAACGTCGGGAAGGAGGGGTCATTGCCCGTGCGCTGGGCGTTCATGTGATAGACCGGCCAATCGGACGCGGTCGTGACGTTGCTGCCGACACTCGCCGCGCCGGCGGTCCTGTCTGCCTCTGCCGCCCCGGCGGCCTTCATCGGACGCACCGAGCCTGGCCCCGCGACCAACGCCGCCGAGACCAGGACCACGGCGGCCAGTTTGCCGAGCGTTGCGCCGAGGGCGTGTCGATGACTGCGCACGGTCGATCCGTTCAAATGGGCACCGTCCCTTTCCTGGCCAGACCGAGAATCGGCCACGGCCTGCCGGCCCACTTTCCCGGCGAAGCGTGGTGCGTGAGCCGCCTTCGGCCATCCTAGGCGCGACGGCTCCGGCGCCGACCCGACACGCCCCCTCGTTCCCGAGATCGCCCATCGGGCGTGGCGCTACGCGGCGTTCGCTTCCTGGGCATCTTCGCCCGCAAGGACGTGCTGGCCCTTACACTCGAGCGGTTCCGCTCAGATACCTGACAGCACAAGCACGGGAGGCGACAACGACGGAGCGAGGCAGGAGAGGCCGTACCTGCAACACGGGCGCCCTCCCGTGCCGATCCAGGCGCTGACGGCTTCTGTGCACGAGCAGGCAAAGGAGTGACCAGGTTGGCCAAGCTGAGTCCCAAGAAGCGGGAATCTCTGCCCAGCTCGGAGTTCGGGCTCCCCGAGGAGCGCAAGTACCCGATGCCCGACGAGTCGCACGCTCGCAATGCCAAGGCACGCGCGTCCCAGCAAGAGAGCGAAGGGAATATCACCGGCGCTCAGAAGCAGAAGATCGACAGGAAGGCCGACCGGATCCTGGACGACGCCTGAGGGTCGCTGGACCGCCGCGGTGGCCGACGATGGCAGCGAACTCGACCGTCCTCGAGCGACCGGTTCAGCGCGTGCACCATCCTGTCGCTCGGCCAGAACCCGTATGAGGCGCATAGAACGAGAGTGCCTTCGCCTCATGTGCAGAATGTCCGGAAGCCCTGAGGGGCGCAGACCGGCATCCTGCCGCCCCCCTCGCGCGATCTGCTATAACTACGCCTGCTTGCCGAGCGGGAGTAACTCAGCTGGCAGAGTGTCTGCTTCCCAAGCAGAATGTCGCGGGTTCGAATCCCGTCTCCCGCTCCAAATCGCAAATCCCCACGTGAAGAGCCCCTCTAACCGAGGGGCTCGACGATTCACTGGGCTGGCACTGTGCTTTCCGACACTCTATCCACCCTGGCACCGCGTCGAGCGCGAGCGTACCCAGCCGGTTCCGTGACCGCCGTCATCGATCGGATCATCGAGGAGGCCGCTGAGCCGAACGGCCGTTGACTGCGGCCGACAACTCCATGACAGTTCGCTTTCTGGAAATCGCAACGAGCCGACTCCTATCGAGATGATTGAGGCCAGCAGTTCCGGCGTTCCATACGCGGCTCTATTCGAACGGGCGCGCCGCGCCGCGACGGCCGAGGAACGCAGTCGATGTCTCGCTGAGATCGAGCAGCTTCTTCGATCGGCGACCCATCCCGCGGACCGAGGCCGTTTGCTCATGTGCCGGGCACGCGTGCGATCGAATCAATGGCACACCGCCGAGGTCTACGAAGATGCGCGCGCCGCAATGCGGCAGTTCGAGAAGGCTGGCGAGGGCGCCCTTGTGGTAGACGCGGCCAGCTGGGCGGCGGCGCACGCGTCGCGGATGGGCGAGCTCTCGGTTGCTTCCGACCTGGCGACGCGGAGCTTGCTGGCGCTTGAATCGGTCGAGGACGATGCACTGCGGATCGAGATCTTCAACCGGCTCGGGATCTTCTGCATCTCGTTCCTTGACTATGATCGGGCGCTCGAGCAGCTGGACGCTTCTCTGGCCGCCGCTGAACGACTCGGCGACGTGGAGAAGATCTCGAGGCAACTGGCCAACCTCGCCGACTGTCTGCTGCTCATTCACCGGCAGCGGCATATCACCCACGTAGAAGACGACGGCGCCGAGTTGCTCCGAGCCAATTCCGCCATCGAGGAGTTGTTTGACCGAGCCACGGACGATTTCATCCGCCGTACCGGGACCTACCGGCTGCGGGCCGAGGTCCTGTGTGAGCTCGGCCGCCCACAGGAAGCGCTAGCCGTTCTCGACCAGTTCCGAGACCAATCCTCTGGTATGGCGATCGCTGCTCAGCGGGCGGCGATAGCCTGGGTCATGGCGCGCGCCCTGCGGCTCGGCGGCCAGGCCGATAGAGCATTGACCGAGGCGCATCGAGCAGTATCTATCGCCCAAGACAGCAACGACGACCTGGCATGGATGGAGGCGCTCGAGGAGCTTGCCGCTGCTCAGGAGGCGGCCGGAGACAGCGATGGCGCTCTCGCAACGGCCCACGAGGTCAATGCCCGAATCTGGACGATCCATCAGCGGGAGACGAGGCAGCTCGTGGAGGAGGTCTGGGGGCGAGCCGACTTCATGCGAGATCAGGCGACGCTCCAGACCCAGGCAGCGGAGGCCACCCGGAGGGCCGACGAGGACACGCTGACGGGGATCGGCAATCGCCGAATCCTCGACCGTTTCATTGCCAACGAGGCACCGGGCCAGCATCACCTGGCCCTGATCATGATCGACTTAGACCACTTCAAGGACATCAACGACACCTTCGGCCACGGTGTCGGCGATGACGTTCTGCGGAGAATCGGTCGCCTTCTCCGGGATGAAATGCGGATCCTACAGGTGGCCGTCCGTTACGGCGGCGACGAGTTCGTGATTGCAGTGCTCGGTGGAGACCTGGATGCGACCGAGCGCTTCGCCGAAAGACTGCGGGCCACGATCGAGGAGCTAGATTGGAGCGTCCTTGCGCCTGGGGTTCGGGTCACAGCCAGCGTGGGCGTCGCATCCGGCCCGCGTACGCACTGGAGGCGAGTGCTCTCCGCTGCCGATGAGGCGCTCTACGCCGCCAAGCGCGGCGGGAGGAACGCCGTCGCGAGAGCGTCCGGGAAGATGGCACCCGTGACCGAGGAACTGGCGCCCGACGCCGACAACGCCGGGCAGCGCGACATAGGCTTGACCTGAACGCTATGTGCCTTCGGCGTTCTGCGCTCGATCCGACAATCTAGCTGGACTCTCTTTGCCCCCGCCTAGTGCGGCACCAGCCGGAGGGTCGATCGAGCCGCCTCGGGCGACACCACCGTTCCCACGATGGCCGGGCCGTAGCGGTCGTACTTCGCGTGGTAGGCGGCGTGCAGGTCGGCGTCCACGACCGCGCCCGGCTCCTCGAACGCGACTTCACGCTCCACGCCGTCGGCGCGAATGCGGCCCGTGCCGGACGTCAGCGCGCGCTGGAACCAGCCATTCTCGTGGCCGTAGGCCGAGCGCACGAACAGTTCATCGCCCGAGCGCACGACCCAGATTGTCACGTAGGGCCGGAGCGAGCCGTCGCGGCGCCGCGACGCGATCTGGAGCTCCGTGGCATTGCCGATCTTCGCGATCTCGTCCGCAGTCCAGGCGGGCATGGCGAACCTCCTTCTCCTGCCGGCTACCGACTGCCGAGGTACTCGGCGTCGGTGACGAGCGCTCCCCATTCGGTCTCGGGCCCGTCGGCGGGCGCGTCCCACATTGCCAGGTGGGTCATGAAGCGATCGGGCGTGGCGCCGTGCCAGTGCCACTCGCCGGGAGGGGTGTGGATCGTGTCGCCCGGATGGATCTCGATGGCCTTCTCGCCGCGAGCCTGGATGAGGCCGACGCCTTCGGTGACGTGGACCGTCTGCCCGACGGCGTGGGCGTGCCAGGCATTGCGCGCGCCGGGCGCGAATCGAACGACGCTGACGCGGATGCGCGACGGCGCCTCGCCGCGGGCGATGACGTCGAACCAGGCGTCGCCGGTGAACGTTTCGGCCGGGGCTTTCACCGTCGGCTGCTTCTTGATGAGCTCCATCTCTTCTCCTTGGGCTGACTCGGGCGCCGCTGCGATGCCGGCCACGCCCAGGTGGCCGCTATTCTCCGGTGGGGCTCGAAATCGTAGCCGGGCGGCGCTCGCTCTCCACTCCGGGCGACCGACGTTCCGGCGCGCGCTCCATCAGCTGTGGGCGAGGGTGACGATCAACATGCGGCCTTCATCGGGGCTGATGACCTCGGCGTCATGCGGGATGGTGCCGTCCCAGCGCAGGTAGTCGCCGGGGCCGAGCTCGATCACGTGGTCGCCCTGCGACATCCGCCATCGACCGCCCAGGATCAGGTGGTGCTCATCGCCCGTGTGAGCGTGCAGGCCGGCGCGGCCGCCGGCGACTGCCACCGCCTCTACGATCGAGACGTCCCGGCTTGACCCGCCGTCCACCAGCTCCACCCGGCCGAGGCTTTCGTGATCCTCGCGCGGCCGATCGACAGCCCGGACGACCTTCGGCGGCGGCACCTCGCTCATGAGGAACCACGCGATCGGCACGTCGAGGGCCTCGGCGAGCATGGCAAGACACGACAGCGACGGCGACGCCTTGTCGTTCTCGATCTGGGACAGGTAGCCGACATTGAGCCGGGTGCGTTCGGATACGGCCGCCAGCGTGAGCCCCCGCTCGGCACGCCAGCGACGGACCTGCGCCCCGACGGCCGGCGGACGCCGCTCTTCCATCGTCATCTGTTTGGCCTCACCCAACTGGTATTGACAACAGTAACACTAATCGTTAGTGTTGCTCTCAGCAAAGACTGATGGATGTCAGCCAACTCGTCAAGCAAGCTGAAGGACCACAATGAACATCGCGATCATCGGAGCGGGCAACGTCGGTCGAGCGCTGGCCACTTCCTTCACCAGTCACGGCCACTCGGTCATCGTCGCCTCGCGCGACCCGGAGCACGCGGCAGCCGCAGCGGCCGCGACGGGCGCCGGCTTCGCCAGGACCGCCGCCCAGGCTGCGGTCCAGAGTGACATCGTTGTGCTCGCCATCCCCTTCGCCAGCGTCGAGGATGTCGCCGCCGAGATCCGGGAGGTCGTCGTCGGCAAGCCTGTCGTCGACGTCACCAACCGCATGACCTTCGGCCCCAACGGCCCGGCTATCGACAACGGCGAATCGAACGCCGAACGGCTGGCCGCCTGGCTGCCCGAGGCCCACGTCGTCAAGGCGTTCAACACGCTCCTGGCCTCGCACCAGATCGACCCGATGGCCGACGGCACCCAGCTCGACGGCTTCGTGGCCGGCGACGACAGGCGCGCCAAGGACACGGTCCTGGAGCTCGCCCGGTCGATCGGCCTGAACCCGGTGGACGTGGGTCCGCTCGGTCGCGCGCAGCAGCTCGAGCAGATCGCCTTCCTCAACATCGCCCTCAACGCGACCACGAACGGGTCGTGGACCAGCGGTTGGAAGCTGGTCGGCGCACCCACCCTGGCACCGGTCGCCGCCTGAGCCAAACCGCTCCCGCGCAGATAGCAGAGCCGCGCCCTCGAGGGCGCGGCTCTTGTCTTTGTGCCGCTCAACCTGTGCGAGGCAGCGTCCTTCAGGATGTTCGGCCGAGCTCCGGGGCGGTGGCGACGGTATTGCACCCGGCTCGCCTGGCGGAGGACAGGGCCTCTTCCGCGGTCGCCAACAGGGCCTTCCATTGGAGGCGCGAACCGGAGGCCACTCCCTGAGTGGCGGTCACTCGGAGGCCCGGAGCCAGCACACTCCAGTCCAGCGACTCGATCTTTCGCCGCAGTTGTTCCGCGAAGGCTGCCGCCGCGGCGAGGTCGGCACCGATGAGGCCGAGCACGAACTCATCGCCGCCGTGGCGCACGGCAACCTCGTGGGCCTGGATCTCGTCTCGGAGCAGCCGGCCGATCCTCCGCAGGACGTCGTCCGCGACGCGGTGGCCGAAGGCTCCGTCGATCTCCTTGAACTTGTCGACGTCGATGACGATCAAAGCGAGATGGGGCTGCCCGGGAGCTTCGTTCCTGATGAAGCGCTCGAGGATCCGGCGGTTTCCGAGCCCGGTCAGCTCGTCCTCGTCCGCCCTGCGCCTGGCTTCCCCGGCCTGGGACTGGAGGGACGACTGGTCTCGGACGAAGTCGGCCCGTCCCCAGACTTCCTGCACGAGCTGCCTGGTTTCGCGCTGGTGGATCGTCCACATGCGCGCCTTGACCTGGCGCGCGGTCGCGAGCGCAGCCTTGAGGTCGCCGGCCGCGTCCTGGCAAGCTGAGAGCTCTTCGAGCGCCAGCATCAACTCGTGGTCGTCGTCGCTGTAACGGGCGATCTCGACGGCTCGCTGGGCCTCGATGACGGCTTCCTCGGGCCTGCCGGCGAGCCGCAGGCAGCGCGCCTCGATCCAGGCGAGAGCTGCCCGTTGCGCCGCCATGGCCACGCCTCCGGCCTTACCCCGGCGCGCGTCGAGCGCCGCGAGCGCTTCCTCCGGCCGGCCGCGCTCGCACAGGACTTCGGCGAGGAGACGGTGACTGGCGCCGCGGCGCCTGAATTCGTCCGTCTCTCGGGCCATCAGCTCCCGCACCACCGCCTCGGCGCGGTCCAGCTCGTCGTCACCGGTCGGCACGTGAGCCAGCTGTCTCTGTCTTATTGCGAGCAGCAGACCGTCCGCGATGTTGTGCAGCTGGCGGCAGATCTTGTCGAGATCGCCGATCCGCTCGGCGGCGGCAAGCGAGGCTTCGAACTGCTCGTTCGCCCTCTCGTAGTCGAGGAACGAAATGCAGAAGATCCCGAGCCGATTGTGTATCTCCATCCGCAGGCGATCGTCCTCGACCGACTCGAGCGCCAGCAGACTCCGCGTCGCCAGGTCGGAGGCCACCGCCAGCTCGCCCATCCGCGACGCGTGCGCGGCGGCCCAACTGGCGGCGTCGACAGCCAGATCCCCCTCACCCGCGCGCTCGAACAGCCGCAACGCTTCTCGGGCGTCGTCGTAGACCGCGGCGGTTCGCCACTGGTTGGATAGAACCCGCGCCCGACACATGAGCAGGCGGCCGCGATCGCCGGGGTCTCTGGCCGACCGGAGCATCGGCTCGATCTCGGCCATGACACGCTCGCGCTCTTCGTCTGTCGCCGCTCGAGTCGCCCGCTCGAACAGTTGGCTGTAAGGAACGGCCGAGCTGCTGGCTTCGTTCATCTCACTACATATCGGCAGGATCCGGCACCGCTGAACCAGGGGTGACGATTCTGGCGGCCGTCGTCCGCAGCCGACGACCTCGACCAAGCTACCCGCGGCGGGCTTCCGTGTCTACGTCAAATCCCCGCCGGCCGAGCGATGGAATCGCCCGCGGGTCCGCGGCTTGCGCGTGCGACCGGCGGTTTGCGCGGTGGTCGTATGCTCGGGCGTGTGAGCCGGCTCATGCGGCTCGAGTCTCGTGTGAACGGGGGCCATGGTCATGTCACTCCAGCAGTGGCTGCGTTGTCCGGCGATCGACGCCGATGGATCTCGCTGTGTCCTGTACCCGTCGCACCAGGGCAAGCACGAATTCCGGCGCTGCGACTGGACCGACGCCGAGGGCTATCGCTGCTTCCTGCCGCCGTCGCACCCGGGCGACCACGAACTGGCCTGGTACTCGAGGCCGACGGCCGCCGGCGCGATCCACCGGGTCCGCTACCCTGGCCGGCATGATGACGCAGCCGCCCAGGCCGACGAGGACGCTCAGGAACTCGCCCCCCACCATTGGTTCCCAGCCTCGCGTGCCTACGTCCCGAAAGCCACGGTCTCGCTCTCACGGATATTCGCGCTGATCGCCCGCAGGAAGCCCGAGGACGAACTCGTGGTCGTCTACGAGTACCGGCCGCCGGCCCAAACGGCGGCGACGACCCGGTAGCCCGTCGGTCAGTCGGCTCGAACCTCCAGGCCGAGTTGCGACGCCAGCAGCGGGGCGAGATCGAGCAGCTGCTGGTGACTGACGATGGCCCCGCGCAGGCTGCCGATCCCGGTCAGCGTGCGCAGCATGGCGCCCGACAGGTCGACTTTCGCGAGCGTGGCTTCGTCCACGTTAATCTCCGTCACGGCGCAGTCGACGAATTGGACCGACCGCATCTGGGCAGCTCCGGCATCCAGGCTGCCGATTTCGCATCCGTCGAAGACCACCTCGTCCAGCCGAGCGGCCGCGAAGTTCACGAACCCCAGCTTCACGCCCTCCAGGCGGACCCGTTTCCATGTCGCGCCGGCCAGGTTCATCGCGCCGATTCGCCCGCCTGACATCCGCGTGTCGTGCCAGGTGGAGTCCGACAGGTCCACGTTGGCCCCATGTACTTCGGCGAGCAGGCAGTCGACGAATCGAACGCGCCGCATCGACAGCCCGTCGAGGCCGCATCGGTCCAGGCGGCACTCCAGGAACCTGGCGTCTTCGGCGTCCTGGCCGGTGAAGTCTCGATCCGCGAACAGGATTCCCTCGTAGTCGCGGCCCGATTCGAGGCGTTCGGCGTCGAAGTCGGTGAGATGGGGCGACGAAGTCCGGCGCGCCGGACCGGCCTTGCCACCGCTCGTCCTCGCCACCGGGCATCCTCCTGCCGAAACGTGAACCTCGGGCGAGTATGAACGGACGCGTTCGCGCATGTTGGGGCGGCCTACGATGGCCCGGGCCGCCCCGTGGCAACCTCTCGGCGCGGCCGGGTCACGGGCGGTGGGTGAGGACGCGACCGCGGGAATTCCCTCGAATCTGGCCGTTTTCAGCGTTTGATCAGGATCGGCTGGCCCAATTCATCCGTGGCCGGGCCGCCGTACGGCGCGACCGCGATTCAAAAGCAGCCGGCCGCTCCCCCCCTCCGCGGCCGGCTGCTTGTCTGTCCGGTGAAACCGTCAGGCCAGGATGTTGTACGTGCTCGATGAGCCCGACGTTCCCGTGGCCCAGGGCTGGTTCTGGCCGGCTGGGGGTGTCCCGGTGGCCAGCGCGGTCGCCATCTGTGAGGCCTGATCGGCCGACAGGTTCGTGTCGGCCTGCTGGAGCGCCGTAGAGATCGCCTTGACCAGATCGTCCTGGCTGACGCCCTTCGACGACGCGATCTGCGACAGGCTCTGACCGCTCTGGAGTGAAGTCGCCAGGTCGCTGGTGGTGGTCCCGAGCAGCTGGGCGGTGGCGTCCATCGCCGTGCTCATGGCGTGGTGGTGGTGATGGTGGTGTCTGCCGGTGGCGGTCGTACCGGCGGCAACCTGAGAGGCGTCGCTCGAAGCGCCCGACTGGGCGGACTGCTGGCCCGCCTGTGGCGTACGGGTCGCGATGGCGGTCGCCACCTTGGTGGCCTGGTCGGCCGATATGCTCGGGTTGGCCTGCTCAATGGCGGACGCCATTGCCGCGGTCAGCGTGCTCTGGCTGATGCCCTTGGAAGAGGCGATCGATGCGAGGCTCTGGCCGCTCTGCAACGCAGTGCGGAGGTCGCTCGCGCTCATGCCCAGCGCCGTTGCCGCGGCATCCATTGCCGGATGGCTGCGGGTCTGCCAGGACTGGGGGGATGTGAGTTGAGCTGCGCCGATCGAGGCGACGTTCAACTGCACCGATGACAAGCCGTCCACGCGTAGCTCCTTGCCAGTGTGTCGGCCCCTCCGCATGAATAGTCGGCCGTTCGAGCCGCTCGAGTAAGCCCCCGTCGAGGGACGACACCTAGAGAGAAAGCCGGTTCGTCGCACCGCCGGCTCGCGCCCCGCCGCAGCCCGCCGTCTCAAGCGCGGGCCGTCGCGCGCCGACTCATTACTGGAAGGCTGCTTCGTTCGGCAGCCACCGACGCCCGCATCGGCGCGCGGGCGCGCTCCGCCGCAACAGCATCCAGCAGGTATCTCGGTCGATGGCTGAAATCCGGGGCGACGCAACGATCGCCCTGCAGGACCACGTCCTCGTGGAGACCGAGGTGGGCGGGCACTCGGTCGGCTTCCGCGCGGTCGTCGTCAGGATCAATCCCGACGAGTTGTGGCTCGGCCTAACGACGCCCGATCGCCGCCTCGAAAGGGTCGAGCCCGGCGGCGACGTTCGACTGACGGCCGGCCGCGCCAGCGGCGCCCTGCTGGCGAGATCGAGTTTCATACGGCACCTGGGCGAAAGCCGTTGCCGCATCTTCGCCATCGCACCGGCGCAAGCGGCCGAACTCGTGCAACGCCGCTCTCAAGCTCGTGTCGATGTCGACCTTGGTCTGCATCTGCGACGCTTCGACCTGGCCACCGGCGAGCTCCGCGGCAAGGGCGCCGCAGGCGCGACCCTGAACGCCGGCCCGGGTGGATTGCTGCTCCAGACCGACATGGCGCTCGCCGTCGGTGACGACCTCGACGTATCGGTCTCGATCTCCGCGGGCGACCGAATCTCCGCCGGAGCTCGCGTCACCCGGGTCGGCGAACAACCAGGCTGTGTCGAAGGCGAGCCCTGCCCGACGCGGGCGGCCGTCAAGTTCACCCGAATCACGGCCGTCGACCAGAAGCGAATCCTGCGTCTGTGCATGCTGGTCGAGCATCGCCGCCAGGTGGCGGCAAGCCAGGGCACGGATCAGGCGGCGGACCCTGGAGCGGATCGTGTCGAGACGCCGGGGGCCACCGGCGCGATGGCGGCAGGACTCGATTCACCGGTCGTGGCCGCGGCGTTTGCGAGAGCCCTCGCGGCGCGGGCAGCCAGGTCCGCGGGCCGGGCCACCGAGGCCGGACCCTTCGATCCAGAGCTCAGTGGCAGGCCGCCGACCCCGAGTCGCTGAAGGAATACCCGGGCGCGGAGTCGAACCGCCAGCTGAAGCCGGAGGGCCCGAGCAGCATCCTCACGACGCCAAACGCAGCCTGGCTTCGGACGACCTCCCCGACGAGGGGGGCATGTGTGAATGAGTAGTGGTTCTTGCCGCCGGTTCCAACCACGAACTCGGTGATGCCCGTGGGGTCGGGCTGGCCCGTCGCCCCGAGCGGCTCGAAACGCTCGTAGTCGTGGTTGTGGCCGCTCAGGACCACGTCCACGTGCGCGGCGACCAGGTCCGTCCAGATCGTGGTCATCTGGGTCGCGTCGCCGTGCTCGCCCGACGAGAAGCGCGGCTCGTGCCAGTAGACAAGCGTGCACAGCGTGTTGTGGGCGGTGAGATCGGCCCGAAGCCACTTCTCCTCGGCCGACCCTGCCTGGCAGCCACCGACGTGGGAGCACTCGGAGTCGAGGCTGATCATGTGCCAGTCGCCAAGGTTGTAGCTGTAGTAGGGGGCGATCCCGCCGAAGTAGCTGAAGTAGCCGGAGGCGCCGGACGTGAGGTACTCATGGTTTCCCACGGCCGGGTACATGATCGAGCGGTACTTGCCCCAGGTCGGGGCGAAGACCTTCTCGAAGGCGGCGAGGGTGCCGTCCTCGTACTGGAGGTCGCCGAGCGCCAGCACGGCGTTGGGTCGCAGCAGGCCGATGAGAGCGGCCGTCGCGGCCTGGTCGCAATCCTGCGGCGCGCCGACGTTGGATGCCGGATCGCACGCGATGTCCCCGGCCGCGACGATGCTGACCGTTATGTTCCTGGTCACGGGCGAGGGTGAGGGAAGCGTGAACGTCGGGCCCGGAGTCGCGCTGTTGCCCGCGATGAGCGACGGCAGCGGCGTGGCGGTGGCGGCGCCGGTCGGGAGCGGCGTGGCGGTGTCGGAGGGGAGCGGCATTCCCGAAGTCGCGGGCGAGGCCGTGGCGCCCAGGTCCCCGCTCGCGGACGGAGATGGTGGCGCCGAGTTGCCGCACGCCCAGACCGCAACCGCAACGAGCCCCACGGCGCCGACTCTGGCCAGGCCCTGGAGGCGGGAACCGGCCATGCCGGCACCGCGTCGCGCAGACCGGCGGCTCAGCCGGAACAGATGGGGCGGCTGTGACGTAGCGCGAGCCATCGAAACCTCCGGGGCGCAGCGCCCGGCGCTGCAGGGGAGCTCCTCCGAAAGGCGAGTATGGAGAGCGCCGTCCGCAGGGCGCACGATCGCGGGCCTCGTCCTGCCCGTCGGGCCTGCGGTTGCGCGTGGTGATCTGACGGAGCGCGGCCGCCGGGCCGGGCGCCAGCCGGGCGCCGTCCGATCCCCCGCCCCGATCCTCCGCCCCGGTCCTCTACTGCAGGGCGACGATCACCGCCCGGCCGTACTTGACCGCAGCCTGGAGGTGAACCCGCGCCGAAATCAAGGCCGCGCGCGCCGCGCTCAGTGCCGGCCCGGCCGTCCCGGCGCTCAACTGCGCGACCGTGAGGCCGAGCAGTTGCTCCGGCAGCGGCGCCGCCAGACTCATGGCCGCCCCGACCTCGGCGTTCATGGAGGCCAGGCCGGCCGTCGCGGCGGTCACGTTCTTGCCCTCGGACTGGGCCGTGGCGATCTGATCCGCCAGGTCGGCGGCGGCCTGCGCGAAGGAAGTCTGCAACGCGAGCACGCCGTCGGCGGCCGCGACCAGGTACACCTTGGGCGCGTCCAGGAGATAGACGCGCCAGCGCGTGTCTATCTGGACTATCTCGAGCTTGAGGGCCGGCAGCCTGGTCTGGGCGTCGATCGTCGTCCCGAGAGCGGCGAGGCCGGACGATGCCCCGTCGATCTGGGTCGTGAGCGCGGCCCGATCTGCCGCGGTGAGGGTCGACGACCCATCGACCGCCGAGATGAGCGCCGACAATGTGGCCTGGCGGCGGGCGATCTCGCAGTCGCCGAAGGCCCGGAAGGTCGCGACGGTGCCGCTCGTCCCGGCGGCCAGGGCCTGAGCGGCGCAAGCGCCGGCGCCCTGGGGCCCTCCGGCGACGGGAGCGGTCGTGATCGCGCCCGCACTCGACGAGGAAGTCACGACGAGGGCAGCGGCGCAGACGGCGGCGAACACGTTGCGAAGGCGAGGGTGAAGGCGGAGGCCCGGGAGGAATCTCTTCGACATGGCGGCTACTCCCCGCCCTGCTGGGACGAGTCCGAAATCGACTTGTTGAGATCGTTGATCAGCTGATTGATCTGATCGAGCTCACTCGCCACCGGGTCCGGCGTCGCCGGAGCGGCCGAACCGGAGGCCGGCGCGGAGGCGGAATCGGTGGCGCTCGGGAGCGGCGATGCGGTATCGACCCCGCCGAGCGAGACGCCGGGCGAGGCTGGGCTCGAGGTCGCCGACGGCGAGTAACTCGGGCTTGCAGTCGGGGCCGGGCCGGGGCCGCACGCGATCACGGCCGCGCCGAGGAGCAGCGCGGCCGCCGCGAACCCGATGGCCCGGGTGCGATTTCGTGCTGGCACTCGTCCTCCGGCAGAGCCTCTGAGCGTCGACGCCGTCGACGTGATCGATGATGGGCGGCCGTGGGCGGGTCGCCACATGCTCCGATGTAAGGGCCGTGTAAGAAGGACCGCATCCTAGCCGATGGCGGCCACGACTTCGGCGGTGGAACGAACTCGACCGATCCGAGGGAAGACCGTCTTCGTCGAGTGCCGGTGCGAATCGGGGTCGCGGTCGGCCATCGCGTCCTCCACGAATATCTGGTTGTAGCCGCGCTCGTAGGCGTCGCGGGCCGTGCTCTCCACGCCGATACTGGTGGCGATGCCGCACAGGATGATCGTGTCGACGCCCCGCCGTCGCAGCTGGAGATCCAGCTCCGTGCCGTAGAAGGCGCCCCACTGGCGCTTGGTGATAACCATGTCGCCGGGCTGAATGCCGAGTTCCGGCACGAGTTCCGCCCAGTCGGGCGGCATCGAGCCGCGGGCCGGTCTGGCGGCATCGGCGATCGGGTGGAGGCCGTCCCTGCCGTCGGCGGACGGAGTGACGTGGACGAAGACGATGGTGCCGCCGGCCTTGCGCAGTCCGGCGGCTATCTCGAAGACCCGCTGCACAACCTCCGCGCCCGGCCGGGGCGCGGACGGCGAGCCGACGATGCCGCGCTGCAGGTCGATGACGACGAGCGCCGTCCTTGCCGGCTCGATCTCGAGTTCTGCCACCGTTCGCCTCCTAGTGGGTCTTGCCGGAGCCGGCGGCCGCGGCCGATTGCTTGGCCGCAGCCACGACCGGGACCGCGGGCCGGGCCGCCCGGCGGGCGATCGCGTCGGGCCGCTGCGCCTCGCGCCGGTCGAAGATGACCTTGACGATCTCGATGAGGGTCAGGTAGGCGGCCACCAGGACGACCAACAGCGGCCAGAACTGCCACGGCAGCGCCCCGAACGAGAGCAGCGCCGGGCCGATCGGGCTCAGGGCGACGATCACGGCCACGACCAGCGCCGCCACGATAGCCGCTCCCAGCTGCTTGCTCGGCCGGCTCCGCCAGAACGGCGACATGCGGGTTCGGATGACCAGGACAACGAGGATCTGGGTGAAGAGCGATTCGACGAACCAGCCGGCCTGGAACGAGCCCTCGTGCTTGGCGCTGGTGCCGAGCATCAGGAGCAGCGCGCCGAAGGTGATGTAGTCGAAGACGGACGATATCGGCCCGAAGATGACCATGAAGCGTTCGATGGCATGGACATCCCAGCGAGCCGGCTCGGCCTGGACGTCGGCGTCGACGTTGTCGGACGGGATCGCCGTCTGCGAGGCGTCGTAGATGAGGTTGTTCAGCAGGATCTGGCTCGGGAGCATGGGCAGATAAGGCAGCACCAGCGCCGCCCCGGCCATGCTGATCATGTTGCCGAAGTTGGAGCTGGTGCCCATGCGGATGTATTTGAGCGTGTTGGCGAAAGTGCGGCGGCCCTCGGTCACGCCCTGGCTGATCGCCGCGAGGCTCGGTTCGAGCAGGATGATGTCGGCCGCGGACCGTGCCACGTCCGTGGCGTTGTCGACGCTGATGCCGACGTCGGCCACGTGCAGGGCAGGCGCGTCGTTTATGCCGTCGCCCATATAGCCGACGACGTGCCCGGATTCGCGCAGGGCGCGGATGACTTGCAGCTTCTGGTCCGGGTCGACGCGGGCGAAGATGGTGGTTCGGGGCGCCCGGGCCACCAGCGCGGGGTGGGTCAGCCTTCGCATCTGGTCGCCGGTCAGGACCTTGTCGACCTCGAGACCGACGAGGCCGGCGACGTGGCGGGCCACCAGGTCGTTGTCGCCGGTGATGATCTTGAGGGCGATGCCCTGGGCCGCCAGCGACGCGATGGCGGCGCCGACGTCGGGCTTGGGCGGGTCGCTGAACAGGATCACGCCCTCGAAGGTGAGGTCGCGCTCCAGGCGGGAGGCGTCCGAAAGGCTGACCGGTGTCGGAGCCTTCGCGGCCGAAGCCGCGGCGGTCGAAGGCGCGGCTGTCGGCGCCTTCGCGGCCGGAGCCTTCGCGGCCGGAGCCGGCGCAGCGGGAGCCTTTGTGGTCGCGGCCGGCGCGGCCGGAGCCTTCGCGACCGAAGTCGCGACGGTCGGCGCCTTGGCGGCCGAAGCCGCCGCAGTCGAAGCCTTTGCGGCCGGCGCCGTCCCGGCCGCCGGAGCGTCTGGGGCCGGCGCGTCTGGGGCCGGAGCGTCGGGAGCGGTGGTCTCGGCCGCCGGCAGCCCGATCAGCTCGTCCGGCCGCAGCACCCGGGAGGCGACGGCGACGAGCCGGAATCCGTCGGCCGACGAACCGTTGACGAGCTTGGCCAGCCGATCGTGCTCGGCCTTGTGGATCGCTCGCGCGGAGTGGTCTTCCCGGACGCTGTTCGAAGCGGCGACCACGGCCTCCGGGGCGCCCTTCGTGATCAGGAGAGGCGCTTCGCCGCCGCGCTGCACGACGACGCTGAGCATCCGCCGGTTGAAGTCGTAGGGCAGTTCGGCGAGCTTCTTGTACTTCCCCAGATCGGCCGGCTTGGGAGCGCCGGCGAGAACGGCTGTGTCGAGGGGATTCTGGAAGCTCGATTCGAAGTAGCTGTTCAGGTACGCCAGCCCGAGCGCCGCGGACGCCTCCCCGGCGTCGTCCTTGTCGATGCCGACCGCCTTGACCAGCTCCAGCTTGCCCTGCGTGAGCGTGCCCGTCTTGTCCGTGCACAGGACGGTGACGCTGCCCAGGTTCTGGATTGCCGGAAGGCGCTTGACCAGGACGCCGTGGGCCGTCAGCGCGCGAGCGCCGCGGGTCAGGTTGAGGGTGATGATGGCCGGCAGCAACTCGGGTGTCAGCCCGACGGCGAGGGCGATTGAGAAGAGCAAGGCGTCGAACAGCGGCCGCTGCAAAGCCACGTTGATGGCGAACACGCCGACGACGAGGATCAGCGTGACCTTGCCGATGAGAGCACCGAAGGCGCGGACGCCGTGTTGGAAGTCGGTCTCGGGAGCCCGTTCGGCCAGCCGGTGGGCGATCGCCCCGTAAGTGGTTCGCGCGCCCGTGGCCGTGACGACGGCCGTGCCGGTGCCGCTGACGACACTCGTGCCGAAGAAGGCCAGCCCGGCGCGGTCGTCGTCCTTGGCCGGATCCAGATTGCCAGGCAATGGATTCTTGAGCGCCGCCGCCGATTCACCGGTCAGGGAGGATTCGTCGATGAACAGGTGATTGGCGTCGAGCACGCGCGCGTCCGCGGGGACGATATCGCCCGCGCCCAGGACCACCACGTCGCCGCGCACGACGTCGTGGATCAGGACCTCCTGCTGCTTGCCGTCCCTGATCACCGTGGCGCGCAGAGCCAGACGAGCCTGCAGCGCGGCCACAGCCGCCTCGGACCGGGCCTCCTGGACGAAGCCCAGAAGCGCGCTCATCACGACGATGGCCAGGATGATGCCGGCCTCGACCCGATCGCCGACGACCATGCTGATGACGCTTGCGGCGACGAGGATCAGGACCAGCGGGCTGGCGAACTGGCTTATCAGGACGGCCAAAGGCCCGCGGCGTCCCTCGCTGCCCAGGGAGTTTGGGCCGTCCTGGCGAAGTCGTTGGGCCGCCTCGGCCGACGTCAGGCCGGCGGATGCCGTGGCGTCCGGTGGCGGAGTCGAGGATGACTTAGGTGCAGACGGCTGGCTCATGTGGCTCCGATGTTTGGCCGAATGGCGGCCGCTATCCAATGACCGGTCCATGACCCCGAGGTGCGGCCTGCCCGAACGTATATTGCCAGCATGGGCGCGGCAGGGCCCGCAGCGTGGTGTCGAGTTGGACGGCGCGGGATCGGCGGCGGTCTGTGGTGGCCGAGCGCCGAGTTGCCCACCGGTTTCCCACACCGACATGCGAACCGGCCGCGCGCGAGCCCTTCGTATTTGCGACCCTTGTCGGACGCCCGGGTGCCCCTGGAGAGATGGGTCCGTCACGCCCGGGAGAGAGATCCTAAGGTCGGAGGAGGTAGCTCATGGCTGCTGCCATCGGATATTTCCGTGGCATGTTCCAGTGGACCGTCAAGCGGGATGGAATCATCGCCCCGGATGAGCGGCCGCCGGCCGCGCAGTCCGTGGCCCTGGGCGTCCAGCACATCTTCGCCATGTTCGGGGCGACCGTGCTGGCGCCGGTCATCATGGGCTTCAACCCGAACACGGCCATCTTCTTCTCGGGCATCGGGACGCTGATCTTCTTCGTGTTCGTGCGCGGCCGCGTCCCGAGCTACCTGGGCTCGAGCTTCTCGTTCATCGCCGTGGTCATGTCGGCCGAGGCCATCGGCGGCGGCCACAACATTCCGGTCGCCCTGGGCGGCATCATCGCCTGCGGCGCGGTCTACGCCGTCATCGGGCTGATCGTCATGGCGGTCGGCTACAAGTGGGTCGAGTTCCTGATGCCCCCGATCGTGACCGGTGCGGTCGTCGCGGTCGTCGGCCTCAACCTGGCTTCGTCCGGCGTCGGATACATGACCTCGGGCCGCACGGCCACGGACAACTTCGGCATTCTCGTCGGCCTCATCACCGCCCTGGCGGTCGCCGTGGTCGCCGTGTACGCCCCCGGAATGCTGCGCCGGCTGCCGATCCTGATCGGCGGCGTGTTCGGCTATCTCCTCTACGGCCTGCTCTCGAACATCCTTCATTTCGGTGGCCCATACATCGATCTGAACTCGATCGGCAATGCCCCGCTGCTCGGATGGCCGGCCCTGACCGCCCCGCAGTTCGACACTCACGCCATCACCCTCATCGTCCCGGTCGCAATCGTCCTCGTGGCGGAAAACCTCGGCCACATCAAGGCCGTCGCGACGATGACCGGCCGCGACCTGGATCCGTACATCGGTCGCGCCTTCCTCGCGGACGGCGTGGCGACCATGATTTCCGGCTCGGGCGGCGGCACGGGCGTCACCACCTACGCCGAGAACATCGGCGTCATGGGTGTGACCAAGATCTACTCCAGCCTGGTGTTCGTGATCGCGGCCGTCGTGGCCATCCTGCTCGGCTTCTCGCCGATGTTCGGGGCGGTGGTTCACTCGATCCCGCAGGCCGTCCTCGGCGGCATGGCGATCGTTCTGTTCGGTCTGATCGCCGTTACCGGTGCCCGCATCTGGGTCGAGAACAAGGTGGACTTCACCGACAACAAGAACTTCATCACGGCCGCCGTCGCCCTGACCCTGGGCGCCGGCAACCTGGCCATCACCCAGGGCGACTTCTCGATCGGCGGCATCGGCACCGCGTGCATCGGCGCCCTGGTCATCTACCAGATCCTCAACAAGTTCGGCATGGGCAAGAAAGAGGAAGCCCCCTCCGCCTGACCAGGTTCCGCACAGAATCGACGCGGGCGGCCGAAAGGCCGCCCGCGTCGCTTTGGCGAGGAACCCGCTCGAGCGGGGCCGG
>CAZGUS010000006.1:13653-46354 GCA_964529245.1 uncultured Anaerolineaceae bacterium | reverse complement strand
CCAGCTCGCGGATGACGTTGAGGACCTCCGCCACGAGCTCCGGGTCGAGGGCGCTGGTGATCTCGTCGAGGAGCAGCAGATCCGGCTCCATCGCCAGCGCCCGGACTATCGCGACGCGCTGCTGCTGGCCGCCGGAGAGGCGATCGGGGTACTCGTTTCGCTTGTCGGCAAGACCGAACCTGGCGAGCAGTTCGGTCGCGTCGGCCTCGGCTCGCGCCTTCGGCTTGCCGGCGGCCTTGCGCGGCGCGAGCGTCACGTTGTGCAGGACCGACATATGCGGGAACAGGTTGAACGACTGGAAGACGATGCCGATGCGGCGGCGCATCCGGTTGACGTCCACGCCCTGCGCCGTGATTTCCTCGCCCGCGACCAGGATGCGGCCGGCGTCGATCGGCTCGAGCAGGTTGACGCAGCGCAGCAGCGTCGACTTGCCGCATCCGGACGACCCGATCAGGCACACGACCTCGTGCTCGGCGACCGTCAGGTCGATGCCGCGCAGGACCTGCAGGTCGCCGAACGACTTCCACAGCCCGGCGATGTCGAGCGCGGGCCCGCCCGGGACTGCGGCCGCGCCGCCGCGGCTCGACGCCGCCTCGACGCTCATCGGGCGTTCGCCAGGAAGCGGCGCCGATCGCGGGCCACGAGCCAGTCGGTGAACCGGGCGAGCGGGATGGTCATGACCAAAAAGACCAGGGCCACGACCACGTACGGCGTGAAGTTGAACGAGGCCGCCTCATCGATCTGCGCTTGCCTGAAGACTTCGACGACGCCGATGTACGACACCAGGACGGTGTCCTTCTGGAGTCCGATGAAGTCGTTGAGGAGAGGCGGTATCACACGCCGGATGGCCTGTGGCAGGACAACGTAGCGAAGCGCCTGGAACTGGCTGAGACCGAGCGATCTGGCCGCGGCCTCCTGGCTCGGGTGGACCGACTGGATTCCGGCGCGGTAGACCTCCGACACATAGGCCGAATAAACGAGCGTCAGGGCGACGACTGCGTAGAAGAACGGGTCGGTCGGCACCCCCGCGATACCGAGACCGGGGATGCCAAAACCGAGGATGTAGATGATCAACACGCCCGGCACGGCTCTGAAGAAGTCCACGTAGATCGTGGTGATCAACCGGACGGGGAACAGGACCGGGCCGGGCAGGCTTCGCATCACTGCGATCGCGAGAGCCAGGATCAGGATCAGGACTTCGGCGATGCAGAAGAGCTGGACGTTGGTCAGGAATGCCGGAACCACATCCGGCACCGACTCCTGCCAGACCCTGCCGTTGAAGAAGGACTGCTGAACGGCGCTCCAACCGGGCGCGTTCACGACCACGAAACCGACGAACGCGAAGAAGACGACCGTGCTGATCAACGCCACCAGCGTCGAACGGAGGGCCGACTGGTCGAATCTGGGCCGGACAGGCGGGCGCCCGCCCGATCTGAGGATCAAGTCCCCGGAGTCGAGCGGGCCGCCGATTCCCAAACCGCTCATCGCTGGCGGAAACGAACGACTACGAACGAACGACTACTGACCGAAGATTGGCGCGCTGGCCTTGTCGGACAGCCATTCCTTGGTGATCTGGTCGAGCGTTCCGTCGGCCTTGAGAGCCGCGATCGCCTGGTTGACGCACGTCGTCAGCGGGCTGTTCTTCTGGAGGACCAGGCTGAAATGCTCGGCGTCGGCCCCGCCGGCAGCCGGGAACTGGCCGACGATGACGCTGTTGTCAAGCTGGGCCGAGGTGATGTAGAAGGCCGTCGGCAGGTCGACGACCAGGCCGTCGATCTGCTTGGCCTTGAGCGCCTGGATGGCCGCGTCGTTGGTGTTGTAGACGGAAGTCTTCGCCGTCGGCGCGATCACGTCCTGGATCGTCGTGTATGCGGTCGTGCCGACCTGGGCGCCGAACTTGTATTGCTTGAGGTCGGCGATCGTCTTGGCGGACGCGATCGGATTGGACTTGAGCGCTACGACCGACTGGTTCACGAAGTAGTAGCCGTCCGACATGTCGACCGCCTGGGCGCGCTCGGCCGTGTAGGAGACCTGCGCGAGGTAGAAGTCGAACGGCTTGGTGCCCGGCGCGTAGGAGTTGTCGAAGGGGACGACGGTCCAGGCCACGTCGGCCTGGGCGTAGCCCAGCTTCTGGGCGACCGCATAGGCGACCGCGCTCTCGAAACCCTGGCCGTTGGTCGGGTCGCCGAGCTTCCACGGAGCAGTGGGATTGCCGCTGGCGGGCGGCTGGAAGTAGGGCGGGTAGGCCGGGTTGTCGGTGCCGACGGTCAGCTTGCCGGCCGTGAGCGTCGTCAGGACCGACTTGTCGCACCGGTTGGCCGTGGGCGTAGGAGTGACAGCGACGACGACCGGCGTCGGCGCCGCGGCCTGGGTCGTGGCGGTCGGCGCGGCTGTTGGCGCCGGCGTCGGCGTCGGCGTGGCAGAAGCCGTGCATGCGGCGATCAACACTGCGAGCAACGGCAGGGACAGAATCCGAAGAGGTCGACGAGTCATTGGGCATCCTCGAAGTCGATTCGGTTTGGAAGACATGAGTCTACCCGACCCCGCGCCTGCCGCACGCGGATCGTCGTCGCGGCCACGGCCTCTTCTGCCGTGGCGCTGTCAGCACCGGGTGCCCCTGCGACCGGGGGAGACACTCCGTCTACGGCGCTATCGCGGGCTCCGGCGCCTGGCGGCGCTCCCAGCGGGCTCGCGCGCGCACCCGCTCGACGGCCCGATCGTGCGGCGGAGTGGTTGCCACAAGCGCCTCGAGCAGACCCTGCGTCGCGGCGGCCACGGCTTCGACGGCGCGGTCGAAGGCGGCCTGGTTGACCTGGGCCGGCCGTTGCATGCCGCTGATCTTGCGGACGTACTGGAGCGCCGCGGCGCGAACCTCGTCGTTGCCGGACGGAGGCTCGTAGTTGTGGAGTGGCTGGATCGATCGACACATTCGACTGGCCTCGCTCGCGGAATCGGTTGCCTGTCCGGATTGTCATACCCGGACGCAAAGCGACTCGCGAATGAGGAAGCTCAGCCCGCCGGCTGCACCTGCGGCGCGACAAGCGACAATGTCGGGGCCGCGTGGTCCGGCGCCGTTCGACCACGGAGGAAAGTTGGAAGCATCGCCGCTCGCCGGCCGCCGTGCAGTTCCGCTCAGCCACGCCGGGATGGATCGGGCGTACCTTCTCCAGACGCCGGCCGCGGATTCGTCGGATCGGCTCGTGCCCCTGGTGGTGGAGCTGCACGGGCGCGGCATCGACGCGGAGACGTTCGACCGCATGACGGGTTTCGGTGCCCTGGCCCACGAGGAGGGCTTCGCGCTCGCGCTGCCGAACGCCGTCGGCGAGATCTGGAACGACGGTCGGGACGCGGCGCCCGAGGGCCGCAGGCGCGACGACGTCGGCTATCTGACGGCGGTCATCGATGACGCCATCGCCCGAGTCCCGGCCGACCCGGGGCGGGTCTACGTGGTAGGGATGTCGAACGGTGCCGCGATGGCGGGCCGGCTCGCCTGCGAGCTGGCCGAGCGGATCGCGGCCGTGGCGCAGGTTTCCGGCACGGCGGCGATCGGCATTGCCGCGGCCCTCGCCCCGGCGCGTCCGGTACCGATCCTCAGCATCCACGGCAGCGCCGACGACGTGGCGCCGTACGGAGGCGGCGTTCGACACAGCCTGCGCAGCCGCATGATCATCCGGCACACCGCGGGCCCGAGCGTCGGAGTGGACGACTGGGCCCGGTTCTGGGTCGCCGCCAACGGCGCGGTGGACGGCCCGGCCGTGACTGCCCTCGCGCCCGACACCACCGTCCGGACCTGGCGCGGCCCCGCCCCGTCCTCCGACGTCGTGTTCTACAGGATCGAGGGCGGCGGGCACACCTGGCCGACCAGCCGCTTCGTGCTGCCCGCCCTGCTCTTCGGACGGACGAGCCGGACGTTCGACGCGACCCGGGTGATTTGGGACTTCCTGGCGGCGCACACTCGGTAGCGTCGGGCAAGGTGCGTGCCGCGCGTTCGGGCTGGCGGGCGCCGCGCCGGGCACCGGCTTGGGCGCCGGTTCTTGCGCCGGTTCGGGCGCCGAGCCGCGTACCGCGCACGGGGCGGACGTTCGGCCTCCGCTCCGGCTTGGGCGCCGCGCGTTGTTGAGGGCCGCGGGCTACTTCTCGCGCGCCAGCGGCGCCAGGGCCCGCAACTCGGCCAGCGGCGGCGCGGACGGATCTGCCGCCACGAGGTTCAGGACAACCTGGTCCGCGCCGGCTTCGAAGCGCTCGCGCACCTTGTCGCCGATTCGATCGAGGTCGCCCCAGGCGACGATCGCCTCGAACAGCTCGTTCGAGCCCGGCGTGGCGAGATCGGCCTCCGGCCAGCCGGTGCGCAGGAGGTTGTTTCGATAGTTGACCGACCCGAGGTAGTAGCCCAGGTGGCGATTGCCGATGGCCCGCGCCGCGGCCAGATCGCCGGCCAGGACCACCGGCAGATCCGCGGCCAGGAACGGCTCCGGGCCGAGGATTCGCCTGACCTCCCGGACGTGGTTCGCCGTCGTGAAGTACGGATACGCTCCGGCCGTGCGCTCGTCGGCGAGGCCGACCATCTTGGGCCCGAGGGCCGCCAGGACGATCGGCGGCATCGGGGCCTCCGGCCCGCGCCACGGCGCGGCAGCCATGGCGTCGAGGTACTCGCCCATGGCCGTGTACGGCCGCTCGTAGTCGTGGCCGCGCAACTCAACCAGCGGAGCGTGGCTGACCCCGATCCCCAGGATGAACCGCCCGGGCCACGCTTCGGCGAGGGTCCGGGCGCCGTTGGCCATGGCCGCCCCGTCGCGGACCCAGATGTTGGCGATGCCGCTGGCGACGACGAGCCGCTCGGTGGCGGCGAGATAGATCGCGCCCTGGGCGAACGCCTCGCGCGCCAGGGCCTCGCCGTACCACAGAGTGCCGTAGCCGAGCCGCTCCGCCTCGCGCGCGAATTCGCGCTGGACCGCGGCGGGCTGGCCGTTGAGCGGTCCGGCGAACAGGCCGACGCGGCCCGGATCGATCCCCTGGAGTCGCTTGAGGCTCATATTCGAGCCAAGTCTACGACCGAGCTTCCGGCTACGCCAGCGCGCTCTCTCTCGGGCGAGCCGGCTGCCGCCCGGTCAGCGCGCCGGAGGCTCGTTCAGCTCGAACGGATCGGCGGCCCGGCCCGTCAATCGGGCGCCCACCGGACCCGCCAGGACGAACCACGCGCCAATCCCGCCGGCGATGGCCACGCCGCCCGCGGCCAGGAAGAAGAACGTCGGTCCGAGCCATCCATATATGACGCCGCCGATCACGCTGCCGATGACGCTGCCGAAGCCCAGCGTCGCCGCCTGGAAGAGCACCTGCCCGGTAGCCTGCAGCGACTGCGGCAGGAGCCGCGGCACCATCAGCACGCGAGCCGCCATGAGCGAGCCGTTGCACAACCCGGTGACCAGGCGAGTGGCGTTGATCGCGACCACGAACGGCAGGATGCCCCACGCCATGACGCACCCGCCGTAGAGGAGCAGCGATCCCACGAACAGCCAGCGGAGCCCGATGCGGCGACCGATCCAGCCTGCGGCGACGAGCCCCGGAATCTCGGCTATCGAAGCCAGGCCGAAGGACAGCGCGACGTCCGAGGGCTGGCCTCCGAGGTCGACTATCCGGACGCCGACGAACGTCAACGCCCCCTGCACTCCGACGAAGGCCAGGGCGAAGACGACCAGCAGGAGCCCGAGCCGGGGCTGGACTGCCAGGGCCTCACCGGTCGATCCCAGGCGATGTCTGCGTCCGCTCTCGCGCGCGTCGGCGCCGGATCGAACCGTCGCGTCCCGCGGGCGGTCGGGGATTCGACGCACGAGCAGCAGCAATGCCCCGGCCCAAACCAGGAAGACCGCCGGCGCCGCGCCGTAGCCGGCCCAGCTGTAGAGGAAGCCGACGGCGACGACGCCCACGGTGAACGACAGGCTGGCGTGGGCGCGGAGGGCGCCGTACTGCCTTTCGGGAGCCGGCAGGTCGACAACGGCGAGCGCGTCGGCCAGCCCGATGAACAGGCTGGCGAAGACGGTGAAGCTCGCGAACATGGCAACGACCGCGACCAGCGGAATCTGGAGCAGGAGGCCGCCCGCCATGAAGGCGGACGTGACAAGCCCGATCCGGAACGCGCGGGCGCGGCCCACGACTGAATCGGCGAGGTGACCCCAGGCCGGAACCAGAACCGTGGCGGCGAGGGCTCCCAGCGCGGCCGCGAGTCCGATCGTGGCCGGGTCCAGGCCGCGGGCCTTGAGAATGACCGGCACGAACGGCGCCACCGAAGCCGTCGAAAGCCCGATCGCGGTGTAGATCGCTCGCAGGGTCCAGGGCGTCGATTCTGCCGGCCGGCCGCCGGCCTCGACGCCGGTCGCTACGTCTGCGCGCGCGCGACCCACACTTTCTCCCGTTCCGGGTTCTCCGGCTCGATGGCGCGTTTCGCCTCAGCGGCGACCATACAGCGGCCCGAAGCTGGCGCAGGCCCGGTAGTCGGCGCCTTCCGGATCGGACGTTCCCAGCGAACTCCAGACGGCCGGCCGGAAGAGCTTCTCAGGGGCCACGTTGTGCATGCTAACCGGGATGCGCAGCAGCGCGGCCAGGCTGACCAGATCCTCGCCGATGTGACCGTAGCTCATGGCGCAGTGATTGGCGCCCCAGTTGGCCATGACGCTGTACACGTCTCTGAAGGCGCCGCTGCCGGTCAGGATCGGAGTGAACCATTGCGTGGGCCAGGTCGGGTCTGTCCGCTGGTCGAGGGTGTGGTGCACCTCCGGCGGCAGATCAACCGTCCAGCCCTCGGCCAGCTGCAAAACGGGGCCGACGCCGTTGACGAGGTTGATGCGGGTCATCGTCACCGGCATGCCGCCGGGCGAGGTGAAGAGCGACGAGAAGCCGCCGCCGCGGAAGTAGCCGGTCACGGCCGGCATCCACGTCGTTCGTTCGAGGCTCCGCCTGGCTTCCGCCTCGTCGATTTCCCAGAACGGCTTCATCGCGGGCGCGCCGTTGCGCTGCGAACCGCCGCTGGCGTCCATGCTGGCCGCCCCGGAATTGATCAGATGGATCACGCCGCCCGCGGCGTTGCCCGCGAGAGTGTGGCCGGTGACGCGCCGAACGGCGTCGGGGCTCCAGTAGGTGCGGACATCGGCGAAGACCTGGGCCGTGTTCGTCAGCAGGTAGCCCAAGAGCATCGACGCGCCGTTGAGGCTGTCGTTCTCGGTAGCGAAGACGTACGGCGCGCGGACCCCGTCCCAGTCGAACGACGAGTTGAGGAAAGCCTCCATGAAGTCGCCGTTGGGGAAGTGGTCCGTCCACTGGCGTTGCCCCTGGAAGCCGCCCAGGATCGCGTTGTGGCCCATCGCCTCCTCCCCGAATCCCAGCTCGGCCAAACGGGGATTGCCGACCAGCAGGTCGCGCGCAATGAGGAACATCTTGACGACGGTTTCCCAGTCGCCGTCCTTCTGGGCGCGGCTCCGAGTCTGTTCGGGGGTGTTGCGATCCTCGCCCTCGCGGCAGTTGGCGCGCACCCATTTGTGTGCCCGGGAGAACTCATCCGGGTCGAAGATGCGTTCGTCGATGCGGCGGGTGATCTCGCTCATGTCCACGGCCTCGACGCGCATCCCGAGGTAGCGTTCGAAGAAGCCCTGATCCACGATCGAGCCGGCGATGCCCATCGACACGCCGCCCAGAGAGAGGTACGACTTGCCGCGCATGATCGCCGCCGCGAGCGCGGCCCGGGCGAAGCGCAGCAGCTTCTGCTGCACGTCGGCCGGGATGGTGCCGTCTCCGGCGTCCTGGACGTCGTGGCCGTAGATGCCGAAGGCCGGCAGCCCCTTCTGGGCATGAGCGGCCAGGACGGCGGCGAGATAGACGGCGCCCGGGCGCTCGGTGCCGTTGAAGCCCCAAACCGCCTTGGGCGTGAGGGGGTCCATGTCCATCGTCTCGGAGCCGTAGCACCAGCATGGCGTCACGGTCAGCGAGACCCCGACGCCCTCCCGGCTGAAGAGTTCGGCGGCCCGAGCCGCCTCGACGACGCCGCCGATGCAGTCGTCGGGGATGACGCACTCCACCGGCCGGCCGTCCGGGTAGCGCAGATTGGCGGTCAGGAACTCGGCCGCCGCCCGCGCCAGACCCATCGTCTGGCCTTCCAGCGACTCCCGGACGCCATTCCGTCGACCGTCGATAGCCGGGCGGATTCCAATCTTCGGCCAGTCGCCGACATACCGGCTACTCGACAGCACGGGCTTTACCACGGTGCGCCTCCTTGGCGAAACAGGACGCAAAATGGGCTGATTCCGATAGCTCTATTCGCGGTGCACCGCGGCAGTCACCCCGGCCAAAGGGTTACTGGGCGATCTTGCCGTCGAGGTCCCAGAGGTCTTCCCAGGTCTGGCCATCCTTCCAGAGGAAGACCTGACCCTTGATGAGGCGGCTATTGCGCTCGGCGCCTTCGACGGCCTTCATCTCCTCGGCCGTCAGTGGCTCGGAGACTGTGGAGCGAAGGTTGCTCAGGTATTCGTTGCGGTAGATCGAGAACGGTATCGGGACCTGGCCGCGCTGGACCGCCCACTTCACGCAGACGGTGGCGGGGTGGACTCCCAATCGCCTGGCGATCGCCTGGATGGCCGGATCCTCGATGTCGACGGCGTCGTCCGGTGTCTTGTCGCGGTCCGGGCGGGTCGGCGAGCCGATCGGCGCAAACCCGATCGGGACGATGCCGTTGTCCCTCACGAACTTGAAGAGCTCCGCCTGCTGGAAGCAGGGATGCAGTTCCATCTCGTTGCACGCCGGCTTGATGCGGGCGTCGCGCAGGACGAGCTTGAGCTTGGGGATGGTCATGTTGGACGTGCCGATGTGCCGCACCAAGCCCTGGTCGACGAGCTTCTCGAGCTCGCGCCAAGTCGCCATGAACTCCTCGTGGATGTACGGCCGCGCGTTGGGAGCGCGCGAGGTCACGTCCACGCCGGCCTCGTGGTGGTTCGGGAAGGGCCAGTGGATCAGGTACAGATCGAGGTAGTCGAGCCGCAGGTCGCGCAGAGATTCCTTGAACGTGGGAATCACGTCCGCCGGAGCGTGCTTGTCGTTCCAGAGCTTGGAGGTCACCCACAGGTCTTCCCGCGGGATGCCACCGGCCACTATCGCCTCGAGCGAGGCGCCGATCAGGTGCTCGTTGCCGTAGACCCTGGCACAGTCGAAATGGCGGTAGCCAACCTCCGCTGCGCCGATGACGGCCCGGGCGATGTCCTCACCGGAAAAGCGGTCCGAGCCGAAGGTTCCGAGCCCGATGGCCGGCATCTTCTTGCCGGTCCAGAGCGTCCGCTGCGGGACCTTCCGGGGATCGACCCCGTCATCGGCGATGGCGAACGGTCCCTGCTGTGTCTGACTCATGCGCGATTCTCCATTTGTGCCAATTGGGTGAGGACCTCCGATGCTGGCTCGTTGCTGGGCGGTGCCGTCGACCGGCGAATGATCAGCTCGGACGGCAGCACGATGGTGCGCGGCTCGGCGGGCGAATGGCCGGCCAGTCGCTCGAGCATGAGTTCGGCGGCCTGCCTGCCGATCTCGTAGGCAGGCTGCGACACGACGGTCATGAACGGGTCGAGAACCCAGCCCGCAGGCAGGTCGTCGAAGACGACGATCGACATGTCCCCCGGCACGGCGAGTCCGGCCTCCCGCAATGCCCGGATCGAACCGAATGCAACGAAGTTGTTGCCCGCGAAGATCGCCGTCGGCCTCGGTCGACCCTCCAGGGCGCGCCGGGTCATCTCGTACCCGCTGGCCTCGTTGTACTCACCGAAGAAGACCCGCTCGTCCTCCGGCAGCATGCCCGCGTCCGCCAGGGCGCGCCGGTAGCCCGCGACGCGGTCGGACGACGTCGAGACTGTGTCGGGGCCGGTCAGGACCACGATGCGGCGGTGACCGAGTTCGATCAGGTGGCGCACCGCCAGCTGAGCCCCGAGTTCCGAGTCGGTGCGGACCTCATCCACTTGCGCCGACCGAGTGCGTCGGTCCAGGACCACGGTCGGAAGCCCCTGCTGGGCCAGTAGCTCGAGAGACGCGCTCGAATCGGCCGCCGGGACGAGCAGGATGCCGTCGACGCGGCGCTGGATAAGGACCTTGAGGTACTCCAGCTCCTCCGCCTCGGACTCGTCCGTGTTGCAGAACATGACCGCGTAGCCCCGGGCTCGGGCCGCGTCCTCGACGCCGCGCGCGATCGTGGTGAAGAACGGGTTGGCGATGTCGGTCAGGACCAGGGCGATGGTCTTCGTGCGCCTGGAGCGCAGCTGGCGAGCGAGCCCGTTGGGCATGTACCCGAGCTCGGCGATTGCCCCGTTGACGCGCTCCCTGGTCGCCGAACTCGTGTGCCGGGAGTTGTTGATGACTCGAGAGACGGTCATCGTCGAGACTCCGGCCAGGCGGGCGACGTCGTGGAGAGTGCTCACGTCCTCAAATCTTCGTTGCAGGTGGGTGACGAAAACATGATGCGCGGGTTTCCTGTTAACGATAACATAGGCGGCATCGCCGGCCGTGTTAACGGTAACACGGTCTTGAGACAGATACCACGGTCGCCGCCCCGGGCCGTGAAAGGAAAGCGAAGGAACGCAAAATGGCGCAGACGATGCTCGGAGCCGTCCTCCCAGGGAATAGCACCGTGGAGCTCCGCGAGTTCCCCGTGCCGACTCCGGGAGCCGGGCAGGTCCTCGTCAAGATGAAGGCCTCGACTATCTGCGGCAGCGACATCCGCGCCATCTACCGGGAGCACCTCGGGAAGGGGCCGGAAGCCTACCAGGGCGTCATCTGCGGCCACGAGCCCTCCGGGCAGATCGTGGCCACCGGCTCCGGGATGCACCGCTTCAAGGAAGGCGACCGCATCCTGCTCTACCACATCAGCGGTTGCGGGCGCTGCCACGAGTGCCGGACCGGCTACCAGATCAGCTGCACCAGTCCCCTCCGGGCAGCCTACGGCTGGCAGCGCGACGGCGGCAACGCCGAGTACTGCCTGGCGGAGGAGCAGGACTGCATCCTGATGCCCGACTCGATGAGCTACATCGACGGTGCGTGCGTCGCCTGCGGGTTCGGTACCTGCTACGAGGCCATCCGCCGGATCGACGTTTCCGGCGACGACACGGCGCTTGTGGTCGGCCTCGGGCCCATGGGTCTCGCGTCTCTGATGCTCGCCCGGGCCCGCGGCGCGACGATGGTGATCGGCGCCGACGTGGTCCCGGCCCGGATCGAGCTGGCGGAGAAGCTCGGTCTGGCCGATCTGGTCGTGAAGGCTGACGAGAATGCCGTCGCCCGCATCCGCGAAGCGACCGGCGGCCTGGGCTGCGAAGTCTCGATCGACTGCTCGGGCGCCTCCGCCGGGCGGCAGCTGGCCGTCCGAGGGACCCGTCGCTGGGGCCGGATCGCCTTCGTCGGTGAAGGCGGAACCGTCGAGCTGAACCCGAGCCCGGACATGATCCACGACCAGAAAACGCTGTTCGGCTCCTGGGTCACGAACCTCGGCAACGCCGAGGATCTCGTCGAGCGGATGCCTCGCTGGAACATGCACCCGGACGTGACCTGCACCCATCGCTTCCCGCTCGAGAAGGCCAGCGAGGCCTACCGGACGATGGACGAAGGCAAGTCAGGCAAGGTTGCAATCGTCTTCGATGAATGAAAGTCCCGCAAACCCGATCCACGCGTCCCGGAACTACGTTTGGAACTGAGCTGACGACACCAGCAGCGGCTTACTGATCGAGGAGAACGAAGTTGCAAGGCTTGCAAAGGCAGCTACGAGAGATCGCCGGGCCCCTGTTCGGCGTGATTCTCATCTGGATAGTCATCTTCGCGATGGCGCCGATAGCCCGGGATAACGCGTTCGATTCAATCGAGAATGTGCTCGAGAATGCGACCGGCTCCGGGCTGTTCATCATGTGCTGCGGAATGACGATCGCCCTGATCGGGAACTGCCTTGATCTGTCCGTCGGGTCGATCTACGCGTTGGTGTCGGTAGTCGTGGGCCAGTTGTTGAAGGCCGGCGTTCCGATACCCGTCGCGATTTTTGCCGGCCTGGGCGCCGGTGCCCTGTGTGGCGTCATCAACGGCGCCATCGTCGTCAGGACCGGTATCCCGACTTTGATCGCCACTCTTGGAACGCAGATGGCCTTCCGAGGCGTTGCGGACATGATCGGCGCCGGCGTCGACATGGAGCAATTCGGCAATACCTTCGACTGGATTGGCTCCGGCCTGATTGGGCCCATGGTCTGTTCCGCCATCGCCTTCTTCATCATCTGGTTCATTCTCGCCAAGACGCGTTTCGGCTTCCAGGTATTTGCCCAGGGTGGCAATGAGGAGGTTGCACGGCTGGCTGGTATTCCGGTCAAGCGCAACATCGTCCTCGTATACATGATCTGCGGGATCATGGCCGGCCTTGCCTCCATCGTCTACACCGCCCGTGTCGACTTCGCATACGTCGACCGCGGACAGGGCTGGGAGTTGCTGGCAATCGCCGGCGTCGTCATCGGCGGAACGAGCATGTTCGGCGGCATCGGAGGCGTCGGAAAGACGGTCCTCGGTGTCCTGATCTACGAGTCCATCTTCGCCGGCCTGATCTACCTGCATTACGACGCGTTCTGGCAGCAGGTGGCCACCGGCGTGGTCCTCATCGTTGCCGTCTGGATCGACTCTATCCAACGTCGGGCCAACGCTTCTCGCAGGACTGGCCCCAACACCGCTAGCAAGAGGAGTCTATGGAGTAGGGTTGGAATTGGAGGCTGAATAGCCTCTAGCTCAAAGAGAAGTGTCCGCAAAACGGGAGATGGAACACATGAAACGGGCTCTCCTTCTTGTAACAGCCGTCGTTCTGGCGGGCTGCTCGGCAAGCGCAACCCCGACCCCCGCGCCGACCGTTGCACCAACAGTCGCACCCACCGTCGCGCCGACGACCGTCGCGTCGACGACCGCCGCGTCGCCGACTCTGAAGATCGCGCTTTCCGACATCACGATCGCGTATTCCGGCTACTCGACCAGCAACACTTACTGGAACATCCTCGGTAAGTCCGCTGCCGCCGAGGCCGCAGCCAAGGGCGTCAAGTTCGTCGACATCACTGCGACGACCAACGACTCCACGATTCAGCTGCAGGCGGTCAACTCCGAGCTGACGCAGAAGCCGTCCGCCTTGATCATCGGCTCCGTCGACAACAAGGTGTTCGGCACCACGATCACCCAGGCGAAGGCCGCCGGGATCCCGATCCTCGCCGTCGATACCGGCATCAGCGATCCGTACATCTCGGCCCTGATCCAGACCGACAACGAAGGCGCCGGCAAGCTGATCGGCCAGCAGATCTGCACTGACACCGGCGGCAAGGGCACAGTCCTCGACCTCGGTGGCACCGTCGGCGCCCAGAGCGGCGACGCCCGCCAGCTCGGCGTTGCGGAAGCCACCGCGGCTTGCGGAATGACCGTCGACAAGCAGAACGGCAACTGGGACTCGGCCACGGACGTCAACCTCGCCACGTCCACCATCACCTCCACCCCGAACCTCACCGCCATCTTCGTCCCGCACTCTGACGGCGCGGCCGCTGTGGCCAAGGCTGTTGCGGACAAGGGCAAGACCAGCACGATCAAGACATACGGCTTCGACGGCTCCGCCGCCGAGTTGACCGCCATTCTCAACGGCACCGAGGCCGCCAGCATCCATCAGGACAACGTTGGCATGGGCAAGACCATCGTCGACGACGCCATCACCATCCTCGAGGGCGGCACCGTTCCGCAGACCGTCCTCATCCCGCCGGTGCTGATCACCAAGGCCAACGCGTCCACCTTCCAGTAGATCGACCCGGACGCCTGGCGTCCACAGTCTCTAGAACTCCCTAAGTCGATTTCGGATCTGACCTGCGGGGCCTTCTCTCGAGGGGGCCTCGCAGGTTGCCGACCAGGAGAACAAATGGCGAGCACTCCGGACTCAACTCCGTTCGTCGTCGAGATGCGGGACATCGTCAAGTCATTTCCCGGTGTGCTGGCATTGAACGGCGTGAATTTCCAGCTCCGTGCGGGCGAGGTTCACGTCCTGCTCGGCGAAAATGGAGCAGGAAAGAGCACGCTCGTCAAGGTGATGAGCGGCGCATACAAGACCGACTCGGGACAGATCCTGATCGACGGAGTGCCGGTCTCGATCAACAATCCTCAAGACGCCCTGGATCAGGGTCTGCGCTTCATCTATCAAGAGTTGAGCCTGGCCAAGAACCTCGACATCGCACGCAACATGTTCCTGGGCAAGTTGCCGATGAAGAGGGGACTCGTCGACGAGAAGGTCCTGTACTCGCGTGCTGCCGAGTATCTGAGGCGATTCCACATCGACCTCGATCCGCGGGAGATGGTCTCCAAGCTGAGCGTCACAGAGCAGAAGATGGTCGAGATCGCTCGCGCTCTCACCACCAAGACCAGGGCGATCGTGCTCGATGAGCCGACCGACGTGCTCGAGGACCGGTCCCGCAAAGACTTGTTCCAGGTCATCCGCCAGCTCAAGCAGGAGCAGGGCGTTGCTTTCGTGTACATCTCACACCGATACGCCGAGGTAGCCGAGATTGGGGATCGCGTCACGATCCTGAGGGACGGCACCAACGTCGGGACCTACGAGATCAAAGATCTCGAGTTCAACAAGATGATCGAGCTCATGATCGGTGGAGAGATCAAGAAGCAGTACCCCGACCTCCGAGTCCCGGCCGACGAGAACGCACTGCGTGTGAACGACCTTCATCGCGGCCGGATACTCAACGGCGTGAACCTCACCGTCAAGCGGGGTGAGATCGTCGGCGTCACCGGCCTGATGGGTGCCGGCAAGACGGAGCTCGGTCGAGCCATCGCCGGAGTCGATCGCTACGACAGCGGCGAAATATACGTCCACGAAAGGCGCGTTCGCCCTCACTCCCCCAAGGACGGCATTCGCGACGGGATCGCCTATCTTCCCGAGGATCGCAAGAGCCTGGGCCTCATACAGAACCACTCCATCCGTGACAACTACGGATACCCGAGCCTCTATCGGCTCAGCCGGCTGGGCATCGTGAACCAGGGTCGACTCGACCATGAGGTCGTGGACATCATGGGTCGGCTGGCAGTCAAGGCTCCCAATGCCCAGACCTTCGCTATGCAGCTCTCGGGCGGCAACCAGCAGAAGGTCGTGGTCGCCAAATGGCTGGGCGCCCAATGCCAGGTCTTGATCTTCGACGAGCCCACGCGCGGCATCGACATCAACGGCAAACGTGAGATCTACGCGATCATGGAGGAGCTTCTGGAGCGTGGCGTCGGCATCCTGATGCTTACCTCCGACTACGCCGAGGCACTCGAGATGAGCCACCGGGTAGTGGTGATGCGGCACGGGGCGATTTGCCGTGAGTTCGCGCGCGGCGAGGCGAGCGAGCAGGACATCCTGCGCGAGGCGATCGGCGAAATCCCGGCCATGTCGCAGAACGAAGCGTCCGCAGCGGCGCAGGTCGGCGCATGACGGCCGAGACGAGCGCCACCGTGATGGAAGCCGTCGAATACGGCGGCTGGCCCGATTGCATTCGGCTGTCCAACCGCGAGATCGAACTCGTCGCGACGACCGACGTGGGCCCGCGAATCATCCGCCTCGGCTTCCTAGGCGGGCAAAACCTGTTCCACAACTACCCGGCCACGTTGGGTCGGACCGGCGACCCGGAGTGGAACAACTACGGCGGGCATCGGCTGTGGCATGCGCCCGAGGTCTTCCCGCGCACCTACGCGGCCGACAACGTCCCGGTCGAGCATTCCTGGGACGGCAAGTCGCTCACCCTGCGCAGCACCGAAGCACGCAATGGGATCGAGAAGGAAACCCGCGTGACTCTGTCGGCCACGGCGCCGCGAGTCGATGTCGCTCATCGGATCACCAACCGCGGCCCCTGGGCGCTCGAGCTTGCGGCCTGGACCCTTTCCGTCATGGCGTCGGGCGGACGGGCCATCTATCCCCAGGAGGACTACAAGCCGCACCCCGAATATCTCGCTCCGGCGCGGCCCGTCGTCCTCTGGCACTTCACCGACATGAGCGATCCCCGCTGGACGTGGGGTCGCAAGTACATCCAGCTTCGCCAGGATCCGCAGGCCACCACCAAGCAGAAGGCCGGCCTGCTCAACTCGAAAGGCTGGGCGGCTTACGTTCTGGGCAATGACGTTCTGGTCAAGCGCTACCCGTACCATCCCGGTGCCGCGTATGCCGACATGGGCTGCAATACCGAGACCTACACGGACCCCGAAATGCTGGAGGTCGAGACGCTGAGCCCGCTCACGCGCCTCGAGCCCGGCGAGCACATCGACCACGACGAGTCGTGGCTTCTGGCCAGGGTGGACTGCGGTCCGTCCGAGGCCGACATCGACGCTCACATCCTTCCTCTGCTGGATCGCCTCTAACCTCGCTGGTTACCGAAGAGAGCGCCGGGGTCCACTCCTCCTCCCCGGCGTTCTTCTTCATCTGTTACGGGCGCAGTTCGGCGAGCACTCCGGCCACGAGTTCGGCGAACGGCCCCGGGTCCGTCACCGGCGCCACATGGCGGAGGCCGGAAAGAACCACGCGCCGCGAGCCGGCGATGGCGTGGGTGAGCGCGTCGGCGATCGGGACATAGAACTCGTCCGAAGCGCCGCCGGTAGCGAGGATCGCCGGGCAGGTGATGCGCGCCAGCCCGCCGGGATCCATGTCGGCCATCGCCGTGTCCGCCAGGGCGCCCGAGCCCTCGGCTTCCAGCGACGCGCGCTGCGCCAACATCAGGCCCTCCCACCCGGCGTCGCCCGCCACAGCCCGGACGAAGAGCTGGGCCGCCGCCGCGGCACCGTACACGGCATACGCGGCGGCCACATCGTCGCCGACCCGGCCCAGTCGCTCGATCAACTCAGGCCTGGCGAGGGCAAGGTAAGGCGGCTCGTATGCGACCACCGCGGCCGCCCGTTCGGGATGGCGAGCCGCGAATTCCAGGGCCATCAGCGCGCCGAAACTGTGCCCGAAGACGACCGGGCGCGTCACCCCGGCGGCGTCGAGGACGGCCACGAGATCGGCGACGTGGCGGGCGATGGAAACCGGCGCCGGGCTCGCCATGGCGCTCGCCCCGCTGCCGCGCCGATCCGGCAGCAGGACTCGGGCGCCGGGCCGGAGCAGGCCCGCGAGTCGGAGCAGCTGGCGGGACGTCGACAAAGTAGCGTGGAGCAGAACCACGGTGGGCGCGCCCGGCGGCCCCGACAGATCCCGAAAGGCGAGCGGCTGGCCGTCGCCGGCCTCGATCCGCGTCGTTCCTGCTGCCGAGTGGCGACGAGCCGACGCGCGTGTGGATTCGGCAAGCGCCGGCAGCGAGTGCCGGAGCAGCTTGCCGGACGGGGTGCGGGGGATAGCGCCCAGCTCGACGACGCGAGCCGGCACCTTGAACGAGGCCAGACGTTCGCGGACATAAGCCTGCAGCTCCTCGGGCCGCTCGCCGGCGCCGGGGCGGAAGACTACGATCGCCACGGGGACGGCGCCCCATCGTTCGTCCGCCATGCCGACCACGGCGGCGTCGGCGACTGCCGGGTGGCCGGCCAGCACCGCTTCTATCTCGGCCGGAGCGATGTTCTCGCCGCCCGAAATGAAGATGTCGTCGCGCCGGGCGATGACCCGCAGCCAGCCCTCTACATCGAGGCTGCCGAGATCGCCGGTGTGGAGCCAGCCTTCCGGGTCGAGCGCGGCTGCGGACGATTCCGGGTCGTTCTCGTAGCCGTCGAAGACCATCGGCCCTTTCACCAGGATCTCGCCCACGGTGTCGGGTGGCGTCGGAGCGCCGGGCTCGCCGCCCTCGGGCTCGATACGCAGATCGACGCCGGGCAGGCGTCGCCCCGCCGACCACGGGCGGCCGGCGGCGTCTCCGAGCGGCGTCGCGACGACGCCGGACGAAGTCTCGGTCATGCCGTAGCTCGGGACGATGGGCCAGCCGGCGGCGAGCGCGCGGGTCACCAGCCACTCCGGGATCGGGCCGCCGCCCAGCAACGCGGCCCGGAGTTCCGCCGGAGGCGGGGCGTCATCGCGGGTTTCCAGCGCGCGGCGCAGCTGCGGCGTCACCAGCGAGATGTGGCTGACCGCCACGCCGCCGTATCGGGCGGCATGGAGGCTCGCGAGGATCGGGTCGTCGTCGGTAAGGGTGGGCACGACGACCGGCTCGCCGGCGCGAGCCGCCCGAACCACGATCCCGATCCCGGAAACGTGGGCCAGGTTGAGCGAGAGGAGCCAGCCCGTCGCCGGCGGCAGCACCGCGGACCAGGCCTCGGCGCTGGCGTCGAGCTGCGCCGCGCCGAGCCGGACGAGCTTGGGACGGCCCGTCGTTCCGGATGTGGGAACGATGACGGCCACGCCCCGAAGCGCGGCGACGCCCGGGGGCAAGGCGATGGGAGAGTGCGCGGCGCGGCCCGGCGGCTCGACGAGGGCGACGCCGCCGTCCGGCCCGACTATCGCGCGCAGCCGGGCCAAGGTTTCGATGGCGGCGATCTCCGGCCGGGTCAGCCGCGGCCCGATCGGCACGGCGACGATGCCGGCCCGCACCATTCCGTGGAGAGCGGCCACGGCCCCGGCCGACGATGCTGCGATCAGCCCGACGCGATCGCCCGCGACGATGCCGGCGGCCGCAAGCCCGGCAACGGCGGCGTCGGCACGGCGATCCAGCTCGGACCACGACCATCGCGCCTCGCCATCGAGCACGGCAATGTCGTCGGGCCGAAGGCGGGCATGAGCGCGGGCCGCATCGACGAACGGCGGAGCGCTCACCGTCGGGTGCCGAGCTTCTCGACGGCGTAGCGCCGGAGCGCGTCCTCGTCGAGCGCGATGCCGGGGCCCGGGCCTTCGGGCACAATCATTCGGCCTGCGACGATCTGCAGTGGACGGACCAGCAGGTCCGATTCGAGCATGTCCGCGGTCGCTATGCCGTGGGCGAGGTCGTTGGCGCGGCCCGCGACGGAGGGCAGGCCCGCGGCAACGCCGAGCGCCGCAGCGAGGCCGACGCCCGTCTCGAAGAGCGTGGAGACGACGGCGGGCACTCCCTCGGCGGCGCCCAGCGCCGCGATCTCGCGCGCCGCCTCGGGGCCGCCGACCCGTGCCGGCTTTACGACCAGGACGTCGGCGGCCCCGGCCTCGAGCAGCTCGCGCGCCGCCGCGACCGACGAGACGGATTCGTCCGCGGCGATCGGCACCGGTGACCCGTCGCGGACGGCCGCCAGATCTCGCGGGTCGCCGGCGGCCACGGGCTGCTCCACGAACTCGACGTCGCAGCGAGCCGCCGCCGCGATGCGCTTGCGTGCGGTGGCGACGTCCCATGCCCCGTTGACGTCCAGCCGAAGCCGAACGCGCGGCCCGATCGCCCGTCGCACGGCGGCCACTCGCTCGACCAGCTCGGCGGTGTCGCGTTCCGGCCCGACCTTCATCTTGATCGTCCCGAAGCCGGCCGCGGCCGCGGCCCGCGCGGCCGCGGCGCTCTCCCTCAGACCCAGGAACCCGATGGTCGCGTTGACGGCCACGGATCGCAGGCCGCCGGCTCGGGGCATCGCCCCCAGCCGCAGATCCAGCAGGGCCGTGTCGAGCGCGCACCGGAACGCCCGGCCCGGCACGCCGGCCGCTTCGAGCTCGGCGGCAGCCGGAAGTCGACCGCCGCCGGCCGGGCCATCGACCGCCAGGCGAATCAGCCGCGCCAGCTCGGCCGCCGATTCGCCCGAATCGAAGTCGAGTGCCGCCTCGCCGAGCCCGACCGCACCGCCGGCGTCCCACAGCCGCACGATCCACGACTGGCGGTGGGTCCAGGTCCCGGACGCCGTGGCGATCGCTCGCCGGAACGGCACCCTAACCCGGATCGCGTCGGCCGCCACCACGCCGCCGCTCATCGGGGCACGGCCAATCCGATCGCGAACAACACGCCGTACACCAGCGACAGCCGGGCGGTGCTCTTCAGGACGAAGTTCAGCCGACGCCTATCGGACCCGGGGCCGACAGCGCGAACCTCGCGCACCAGCGGCGGAACCATGAACGCGGAGATGAGCGGCAGCAGAACCGCCGGCGTGGCCATCCGCGCCGCGAGCAGGGCCACCGGCACCGCCGCCCCGACGGCAAGCGCCGCGTAGTACTCCGCCTTCGCGAAGCCCTCGCCGAAGCTAACCGCCAGTGTCCGCTTGCCCACAACCCGATCGGTCGGGATGTCGCGCAGGTTGTTGACGATCAGCACTCCCGTGATGAGCGCGCCCATCGGGACGGCCGCCAGCACGAACAGCGCTTCGACCCGGCCGGCCTGCAGGTACGCCGTGACGCCGGTCGCCACCAGACCGAAGAAGACGAACACGAAGACTTCGCCAAGGCCGCGATAGCCGTACGGCCAGGGCCCGCCGGTGTACGTCAGGAGTGCCACAACGGACAGCGCGCCGACGGCCAGCATCGCGGCTCCGCCGACACTGGCGAGGTACAGCCCGAACAATGCGGACGCGGCGATGACGGCGCCGATCCCGACCTCGAGCCGGCGTTCGGTCATCAGGCCGGCGGCCGCGACGCGCACGGGGCCGGTCCGGTCGGGCGTGTCGGCGCCGTGCCGGAAGTCGGCCAGGTCGTTGGCGAGATTGGCGGCGATCTGGAGCAGCAGCGCGACCGCCAGGCAGGCGAGGGCCGTGTCCGCTCGAAAAGCCGCGCCGGACCCGAAGGCGGCTCCCAGCCCGACGAGCACCGGCCCGACCGCCGCCGGCAGAGTGGCCGGGCGGATCGCCATCAGCCAGACGCGGACGCTCGAAGGCGCGCCGTCGATCGGCGGTGTCGCTGTCGCAGCGACCGGGCTCATCGGGCCGGCCTCAGGGTCGCCGCGGGAAGCGCTTGAAGTCGGGCTTGCGCTTCTCCAGGAATGCCTTCGAACCTTCGTGCGCCTCGTCGGTCGTGTAGTAGAGCCCGGTGGCGTTGCCGGCGAATTCCTGGAGGCCGGCCAGGCCGTCGGTGGCGACCAGGAAGGCCGACTTGAGGAAGCGGATCGCGGTCGGGCTCATGGCCAGGATCTCGTCCGCCCAGGCGACGCCTTCCTCGAGCAGCCGCTCCGGCGGCACCACGGCGTTGACGAGACCCATCGCCAGCGCCTCCGAGGCGTCGTATCGACGGCACAGGAACCAGATCTCCTTGGCCTTCTTGTCGCCGACGAGGCGGGCCAGGAGCCCGATCCCGAACCCGGCGTCGAAGCTGCCGACCTGCGGGCCGACCTGGCCGAAGACGGCCGTTTCGGACGCGAGCGAAAGGTCGCAGACGATGTGCAGCACGTGGCCGCCGCCGATAGCGAAGCCGTTCACCAGGGCGATCACCGGCACCGGCAGCGAGCGGATCTGGCGCTGCAGGTCCAGGACGTTGAGGCGGGCCAGGCCGTCGTCGCCGACGTACCCGCCGCGGCCCTTGACCCGCAGGTCGCCGCCCGAGCAGAAGGCCTTGTCGCCCGCGCCGGTCAGGAGGACGCAGCCGATCGAGCCGTCGTCGCGGATGCGGCGGAAGGCGTCGATCAGCTCGGCTACCGTCTCGGGCCGGAAGGCGTTTCGCACCTCCGGACGGTCGATGGTGACCAGCGCGATCCCGGTGCCCGAATGCTCGTAGCGGATGTCGCGGTACTCCACGGCCCGCGTCCACGTAAGCGTCTTGCCGTCCGTCATTTCGATGTCCTTTCGCTGGCGCGGAGCGGGGTCGTGGCCGCAAGGAAGTCCAGGAGCAGCCGCCGGAAGCGGTCCGGCGCCTCTCGGTGCGGGGCGTGGCCGATGCCTTCCATGATCTCGAGCCGCGCGCCGGGAATACCCGCGGCGATCGCCCGGGCTCGGTCCGCGCCGGCCTCGTCGAGCGCGCCGGCCACGACGAGCGTCGGCGTGGTCACGCCGGCCAGGCGATCGTGGAGAGGCTCCATCGCGCCCTGCCCGGCGCCGCGGAGAGACGCGGCCAGACCTTCGGGGCGGTTGCGCAGGCGAGCGGCGTGGAGGCGGGCGCGGTGCGCGGCCGGCAGCGTCCGTTCGGGGGCGAAGAGCGGCAGGTTCTCCCAGCGATCCACGAAGGCATCGATCCCGTCGCCCTCGAGGAGCGACGCCAGCTGTTCGTCGGCGGCGCGGCGCTGCGCCCGGGCGGCGGGATCGGCGACGCCGGCCGAGGGGCTCTCGAGGACCAGCCGGGCAACGGCCTCGGGCTCGGCGACTGCCAGCCGGAGAGCGACCCGGGCGCCGAGCGAGTAGCCGGCCACCATGGCCGGCACGGCGCCAAGCTCGCGCAGGATGGCCGACATATCGGCGGCCTGGCGCTCGATGGCGTGGCGGGCCGGCTCGGCGGGCGAGTCGGAGCGGCCGTGGCCGAGGAGATCGACCGTAATCGTGGTCGCCCGGCGGCGCAGGGCCGGCAGAAACGGGGCCCAGTCGGAGCCCCGGCCGGTGAAGCCGTGGATCAGCAGGAACGGCGGGCCCTCGCCGCCGGTGCTCACCGAATACGCGGCGCCGTCGACGCGGACGCGGCTCACGCGCTCCCCCCCGTGGCCAACGCCGCCAGCGCAGCCAGCGCCCCCGTGACCGCCGCCGCCGCCGCGGCGTGCAGCTCGGCGTTGCGTGCCCGGTCGGTCCGCAGCTCGACGAACCGCAGGCCCGGCCGCCCGATCTCCGCCTCGATCGCCGTCCGCAGGTCCGCCAGCCTGCCACTGCCCGCGGCCCGGTACTCGAAACCGAACGCTTCCACGATGGGCCCGATCTCGATGCCATGCGGCGTCCCGAATAGCTCCTCATAGTGGGCGGGAAGGCCGACGCTCGGCGCCGTCGTTCGAGCCTGCGGGAGCAGCGAGAAGATGCCGCCGCCGTCGTTGTTCACGAGGACGACCAGCAGATCCGGGCCGTGCAGCCGCGCCGTGACGAGCGCCCCGAGGTCGTGCAGGAAGGACACGTCGCCGACGACGAGCGCGACCGGGTCGCCGGCCACCGCGGCCGAGCCGAGAGCCGTCGAGGTCACGCCGTCGATCCCGTTCGCGCCGCGATTGCCCAGCACTCGCACGGCCCGCTCGCCGGCCGGCAGCCAGTCGTCCATGTCGCGAACCGGCATCGAATTGCCGGCCCAGAGCAGCGATCCGGCCGGGAGCAGCTCGCCCAGCGCCTTGAACGGCGCGCCTTCGAACGGTTCGTCGAGGCGATCGAGCCAGGCATCGAGGGCGTTGCCGGCCGCCAGCTCGGCCGCCAGCCAGTCTTGCGCCCACGAGCCGCGCGGCCATGCCCCCGGCCGCCGATTGGGCGATCGAAGGGTTGCCACCGCATCGGACAGGACGAGCGCTGCCGGCCCGGAGTCCGCCCGGACGAAGGTCGCGGCCACGACCGCCGACTCGCGCCAGCCGCCGTCGGCGTCGACGACGAACAGCTCCGGAGCGGCCGCCTTGATCAACTCCGTGATCGGCTTGGACGTCGGCATCGCGCCGAAGCGGACGACGATCTCCGGGTGGTGGGCGTCGATCCACGGCCCCGCCCGAACGATGTGATCGCCGTGAGCGAGGACGAGCGAGCGGTCGTGCGCGCCGCGACGCATGCCCGAGAGCGGGTCGGCCAGGATCGGGTAGCCGGTCGCGGCGGCGAGCCGGGCGATCGGTTCATGGGTGGCCGGGTCGTCGAGCGGTCCGGCCACGATGAGGCCGCGTTCGATGCCGGCGAAACGGCGCGCGATTGCGGCGACCTGCTCCGGGTCGAGCGTTCGCCGCCCCGGCACCGCGACGTAGAACGGCGCCTCGGGCGCTGCGGGGTGAGCGGGCGCCACCTCGCCCAGCTCTTCGGTCGGGATGAGCGGGTCGCGCAGCGGCAGGTTCAGGTGTACGGGCCCGGCCGGCCCTTCGAGCGCGGTGGCGACTGCTCGGCCGGCCACCGATCGGACGTGGGCCGTCGCGTCGGGCGCTTCTTCCATCAGCGCCAGCTCGGCGAACCATTTCGCGTGGCGGCCGTACAGATGATCCTGGTCGATCGTCTGCGGCGCGCCGCGATCCCTCAACTCGGCCGGCCGGTCGGCGGTCAGGACGACCAGCGGAACCCGAGCCAGCGAAGCCTCGACGACGGCCGTCGCGAAGTTGACGGCGGCCGTGCCCGAGGTCGCGAGCAGGATCACCGGGCGGCCCGTCGTGCGGGCGATGCCGAGGGCGAAGAACCCGGCCGAACGCTCGTCGATGAGCACCCGCACCCGGATTCGGGCGTGGGCTCGAAGCGCCAGCGCCAGCGGCGTGGAGCGGGAGCCGGGGCAGACGACGGCGTCGCGGATGCCGGCCCGGGCCAGCTCCTCGACGAAGACGCGCAGCCGGCTCGGCCGGCCGGAGGGGTTGACGAGCGCGCTCACGGCGCGTCTCCGGGCCGGCCCAGGGCCGCCGCGACGGCTCGCATCTTGATCCTCGATTCCTCCCATTCGCGGTCCGGATCCGAGTCGGCCACGATGCCGCACCCGGCGTAGAGCGTCACGCAGCTGCCGTCGACCAGCCCGCAGCGCAGCGCGACCATAAGCTCGCCGTCGCCGTCCGCGCTCAGCCAGCCGACGGGGCCGGCGTACCAGCCCCGATCGAAGCCCTCGTTCTCGTCGATCATCGCCAGGGCCAGGTCGCGCGGCTCGCCGCCGACGGCCGGAGTCGGATGCAGCCGCCCGGCGAGAGCGAGCAACCCCTCCCGCACGCGCAGCGTCCCGGCGATCTCCGTGACCAGGTGCTGGACGTGGCGAAGGACCAGAACGCTCGGCGTCGCGGCGATCTCGATCCGCTCGGAGATCGGAGAGAGCTGGCGGCGAATGGCCCGCACCACGACGGCGTGCTCCTCTCGCTCCTTCTCCGACGCCAGCAGCTCGGCGGCGAGGGCAGCGTCCTCCGCCGAATCGGCGCCGCGGCGGATCGAGCCGGCGACGGCGGCCGTGCGGTACGTTCGCCCTTCCGCCCGGACGAGCCGCTCCGGAGTCGCTCCGATGAACGTCGCGCCGCCCCGCCGAAAGGCGAAGACGGCGCTCTCGGGGGCGCTGGCGGCAAGGCGGCGAAGGGCGCCGGGGACGTCCAGCGCGGCCGGCGACGACATGTCGACGCGGCGGGCGAACACGACCTTGTCGAGGCGGCCGCGGCCCACCGCGCCCGTCGCCAGGCCGACGACGTGGCGCCACTGGTCTGCGGTCGGCCACTCTCCGTCGATCGCGAGAGGGGCTTCGGGCGCCGCGGGCGCGGCCGCGTCTGCCGCCGGAGCGAGCGCCGCGGCGCGGCGGGCGAGCCGCGTCCACGTTTCGGCTAGGGGTTCGGTCGGCGCGCCCGTCGCGCTCGTCGTCAGCCACGACCGGCCACCGGATTGGAGCGCCGTCAGAGACGGCACGACCATCGAACCGGCTCCGAACGCGGCCCAGGCGTCCTGTGCCGCGGGCGTCCGGCCGGTGAAACCCATGCCCCCCAGCAGGATCGGCCCGAGCCCGCGAACCTCGGCCGGCCGCGACGTCCGGGCGCCGTCGGCCAGCGCCCGCCAGGCGGCGTCGGCTTCGGCGAAGCGGTCCGGGCCCGCGGGCTCGATCGACCATGCCCGGCCGATCCCGACCAGGGCGAAGTCCTCGGTCGGTCGAAGCCACAGAACGGCCTCCAGGCCGGCTTCGGCCGCGGCGGCGAACAACGCGACGGCGTCGAAGGGCTCGATCGCGCGGCTGGCAGCGACGAGGCCGGCAGTCGCGCTCGAGGCATCTCCGCCGAAGCCGGTCCGGTCCAGCGCGGTCACTTCGGCAGCTCCGGGAACGTGGCCAGGGTCGCCGCCTCGGGACCGGCCGCGATCGTCGCCTCGGCCACGCCGACGCTTCTCAGCAGCAGTGCCCGCAGAGTCGGGTACGCGTCTTCCAGCGGGCCCGGCCGCGCCGCCTGCAGCCAGCGGGCCACGACTTCGTCCAGCGCCCCGAACCACACGACGCTCGTCAGGCGCGTGTCGATCGGCGGAATCGTGCCCTGCGCGACGGCCTCGTCCAGGTACGACTGGATCAGCCGGGCGAAGCGGTCGTGGAGAGCGTTCGTCTCGGCCTGAAAGCCCCGCCCGCCGGCGCCGGCCTCGAAGAACAGCCGGGCCATCGTGCGGTGGCCGGCGAACACCTCGAGCACCGTCGCCAGCGCGACTTCGGCCTTGCGGATCGGGTCGGACTCGGACGCCACGGCGGTCTCGACCTTCCCGACCAGCTTGTCGGCCGTCGTGCGCATCAGCTCGCGGAAGATCGCCTCTTTGGTCGGGAAGTGGAAGTAGATGCCGCCCTTGGATATCTCGGCCGCCGCTGCGATGTCATCTATGGCGGTGTCGCGATAGCCGCCCTTTGCGAACGCCTGGAAGGCGCCGTCGAGGATCGTCTCGCGGCTGGCGCGGCCGTGATCGGCAGGTTGCGTGCGCTGGCGCCGCATCGGAGCTCTCCTGGCAGCTGGGCTTGTTCCGAACCGACCGACCGGTCGGTCGGTTTCGATTCATCCTACTGCCCGTGACGGCGATGCGCGCGGCGAGCCGCGGCTGTTGCGAACACCGGCGCGATCTGGCCTCGGACGAGTTCCACGATCCGTGGACCGGCGCGTTCATTGCCGGGCTGACCCGAAGGCGGGAGGCTTGCCTGGTTGGCTGATCCGACCTGCAGATCCTTTGGCTGCGCCCCGAGACCTCACCCAGAGACCTCGCCCCGCACGCCCTCGCCGTAACGGTTCCGAAAGGGCGGCCCTCCGAGGATCCGGTCGTCGCGGGGCAGGCCCAACGTCCGGACCCCGTTTCCAGCCCTTCGCGACGCCATGACCGGCCGGACAGACCGACCTCGCGAAAGGACCCGATGACGTGTTCGAGTACACCGATCCCAATCCGAAGGCACCGTCGAGAAGGCGGCCGCGGGCGCGTGCAGCCGGCCGCCTGATCTTGCTGGTGGGCGCCGCGGTGATCGTGCTTGCCGGGTGCGCTGCCTCGAGCACGGGCGCCACCACCTCGAGCGCGACGGCGGCGACTTCGGCCGGCACGGCCGCCTCCAGCTCGGCGCCCGGCGGACCCGGCGGAGCTCCGCCTTCCGGCGCACCGGGCGCCCCCGGCGGAAACGCGCCCGGCGGCGGCTCCTCCACCGCCCAGTACACGCCGACCGGCTCCTACACCCTGAGCACCGGCACGGCCAGTACGTCCGGCGCCACCTACAGCGCCACCGAGTCCGACCAGTCCGCCGTCCTGGTGAACGGCACCGGGTCGCTGACCGTGGCCGACGCCACGATCACTACGTCGGGTGCGAGCAAGTCCAGCGACGAGAGCAGCTTCTACGGCCTGGACGCCGGCGTGCTGGCCCAATCTGGCGGGAAGATCGTGATGACGGGTGGTTCGGTCACCACCACCGGCGACGGCGCAAACGGTGTCTTCGCCTACGGAACTGGCACCTCCGTGACCATCTCCAACGCCACGATCAAGGCAACGGGCCAGTACGCCCACGGCGCGATGGCCAGCGGCGGCGGCAGTGTTTCCGTCACCGATACGACGATCACGACGGCCGGCGCCAATTCCGGCGCGATCGCCACTGACCGGGGCGGCGGAACGATCACCGTCAGCGATGGCTCCGTCACGACCTCGGGGCAGGACTCTCCGGCCATCTATTCGACCGGCGCGATCACCGCCACCGGTGGGACCTACACGGCGACCGGCGCGGAGTCGGCCGTCATCGAGGGTGCCAACTCGATCACCCTGACCGACGCGACCCTGACTTCCAGCAAGGCCGCCAAGTGGGGCGTCCTCATCTATCAGAGCATGTCCGGGGACGCATCCGGCACCACGGGTACTTTCACCATGACGGGCGGCTCGCTCAGCAACACCGCCGCCACCGGCCCGCTCTTCTACGTCACCAATTCCACCGGCGTGATCAAGCTCAAGGGCGTCACCGTGACAGCCGCGAGTGGAGTCCTGATCAACGCCGCGACGGGAACCTGGGGCACGAGCGGCTCGAACGGCGGCACGGTCGTCTTCACCGCCGACGGCGAGACTCTTACGGGCGATCTAGCGAGCGACAGCTCCAGTTCCATTGCCGCGACACTGCAGAACGGGACCACTCTCACGGGCAAGATCGCGTTGGCGGCGCTGACCCTGGACGCGTCGAGCGTCTGGAACGTGACCGGCGATTCGCAGCTGACGAGCCTCAGCGACTCGAGCGGCATCTCCCGCACGACGATCACGAACATCCACGGCAACGGCCACACCGTCACCTACGACGCCAGCCTGGCCGCGAACTCCGCCCTCGGCGGCAAGACCTATACCCTCGCCGGCGGCGGGCAGCTCACGCCCAAGGCGTAACCGGGTAGCGCGCACCGGCCGGCGGGTTGCTCGTGCAGCCCGCCGGCTCCTCGATTCCGGGTTCAGCGCCAGGGAACCCGGTGAGCGTCCGAGACGCGACGGTGCTGCGGCTCCGGCATGGCGTCGACGTGGGCGAGCACGGTGGACAGCCTGGCGGTGGCCATCGCTACGACCGAATCCGCTGCTCCGTAGTAAAGAGTCAGCCGGTCGCCCTTCTCGTCGACGACCCAACCGTTCGGGAAGACGACCTTGCTCACGTCGCCGACGCGCTCGTATGGAGCGGCGGGCCCCATTACCCACTCCTCGGAGCGGCGCAGCAGGATGGTCGGGTCGTCCCGATCCAGAAGGGCCAGCCCGACGCGGTAGATCGGCCCCGAGGCGGTGGTGTGGGCGCCGTGGTACATGACCAGCCAGCCGCCCTCGACCAGCGCCGGCGGCGGCCCGAGGCCTATCTTGCCGGCGTCCCACCAGGCTCCCTCGCGGGCTTCGATCAGGAGAGTGTGGTCGCCCCAATGGCGCAGATCGGGCGAGAAGGACATCCACATGTGGGCTCCGCCCAGGAGCGGAGCCGGGCGGTGGATCATCGCCCAGCGGCCGTTGAAGCGGATCGGCAGCAGGGCCGCGTCCTTGTCGTCCGGTGGCATCACCGGGCCCAGCCGCCTCACCTCTCGGAAGTCGCGTGTCACCGCCAGGGATACGAGCGGGCCTCTGGCGCTGTAGGCGGTGTAGGAGATGGCCCATTCCTCGCGTTCGGGCAGCCACGTCAGGCGCGGATCCTCGCAGCCCCAGACTTCCTCGGGATGAGCCTCCGGATCCGGCGTCAGCAGCGGCTTCTCGTCGAAGCGCCAGTTCGAGATGCCGTCCTCGCTACGAGCCACGTAGAGCGACGAGATGCCCCGCAGGTCCTCGACCCGCATGAGCAGCACCGTGTCGCCGTCGACTGTGGCGGCGCCGGGATTGAAAACGGCGTTGGCGCGGTACGGCAGGTCGCCCGGCGTGATTATCGGGTTGGCCGGAACGCGGACGAAAAGCGGATCGCCGCCCGGATCGGTCATGAGAGTACCTGCGAGACAGAAGGAGTCGGGCCTGGGATGGCAACCTCCGAAGACCGGCTGGCAGCCCTCAGCCGGCGTATGTGCTCGAGTGCGATCAACCACATGAGTGTGGACTCGGCGCCCTGGTTCAGGTTCACCCCGTTGGGGGTCAAGCCATCGTGGCAGCCGCCGGTCTCGGGAATGGCGACCGGCACGTTCTTGTCATTGTCGCCGAGAAACCAGCCGTACGCCATTTCTGCCAGATGCAGGTAACGTTTCGCGCCCGTTGCCGCGTACGCCGCCTCGGCCGCCAGCAGGAGTGACGCGGCGTCGATCGGCTGCTGGTCGAACCGCGCGGGAGTTTCGCCGCGACACCACCAGCTCGCGTTGCCGACCAGCGAGAGCCGCCCCGAGTCGCCGGTCTGCGCCAGAGTCAGCCAGTCGAGCACCTGGCAGCCGATGCGGCGCATGTGCGCGTCGTCGAGCCTGCGGCCGGCTGCGATCAAGGCCAGCGGCAGCAGGGCGTTCTCGTAGGTGACCACAGGTTCGGGCCAGGGCCAGTCGGCGGCGAGCTCCATGAAGGCGCCGGAGAGCCGGCCGGAGAGAGCCGCCAGCGTCGCGGACGAATCGCCGTCCGGGCCCGCTCTGAGCGCTGCGTCGCAAGCCAGAAGCACGGCAGCGATGGGCCGCAGGCCGGTAAGGTCCCGGGCGGCCGGCAGAGCCTCGCGGAAGAGGCGGCGGGCCTCGCCGGCAAGCGTCGGATCGGAGGCGTCCGCCATTGCGATGCCCAGGGCGAGCAGGGCTCGAGCGTGGCAGTCTTCCGAGCCGATCTCGTCGAGCCACTCTCCATCGGCCGATCGGAAGTTGCGAAAGCGGCCCCGGCCGGCGTTGAAGGCGTCCCGGAGAAAGGCCATCGAGCGTGCCGCGCTGGCTTCGACGGCAGCCCAGCCGAGGATGCTTGAGTGCAAGATGTCGACTTCGAGCGCCCGCGCCACGTCGTCGGTGCAGTAGCCGAACTCGCGATTTGGCCGGCTCCCGATGGCGTGCTGCCACACGCCGATAGCGTCCCCTAGTTCGTCGATGTGAATCCGGCAGACCGGATAGAGCGGCTGCTCAGCCACGGAGCGCACCGACGCGGCCGGCCGGGGCGGCGCGGGCTGCGGCGACGGAAGTCGAGCCGGCAGTCGTCGCCGCCGCGACGACTCTGCCGAATATGTCCCGGTAGCGTTCGGCGACCTGCGGCCACAGCATCGAGCGGGTGTGCTGATAGGCACGCCGGCCGAGCTTCGCTCGGAGGCCCTCGTCTCTCAAGAGCTCGAGGAAGGCTTCCGCCAGGGCATTCGGGGAGCCGGGCTCGACGAGCAGGCCGCGGCCGTCCTCGAGCATCTCCGCGGCGTAGGCGTACGGCGTCGAAACGATCGCCTTGCCTGCGCCCATGGCGTACGAGAGCGTGCCGGACACGATCTGATCGAGGTTGGGGTACGGCGTCACGAACACGTCGGCCGCCTCCAGCCATGAGCCCAGCTCCGTCTTCCCGACGAAACGGTCGACGAACAGCACGTGCTCCGACACGCCGAGGGCCGCTGCCCGTTCCTCAAGGCGGCGGCGGTAGGCCTCGCCTTCGCGCCGCAGCAGGTCCGGGTGGGTGGCGCCGAGCACCACGTAGCGGGTGGCCGCGAATTCGCCGACGACGGCGGGCATAGCTTCAATCACCGATTCGTAGCCCTTGCCCGGCCCCAGCAGCCCGAAGCTCAGGATCACCGGCCCGGCGGCGAGCCCCAGGCGCGGCTTGACCGTGTCCGGGGCGACGAGCGGCAGGTTGGGCACGCCGTGCGACACGATCTCCAGGCGAGACGGATCGACGCCGTAGGCCCGGGCCAGAAGCGTGGCTGCCGCGCAGGACATGACTACGCTCGAGTCCGACGCCTCGACCAGCTCGGCGAGGACGGACTTCTGCGCGAACGAGGGGTTCCGCAGCACCGTGTGGAGAGTCACGACGAAGGGCACTCGCAATGCCCGCACGAAGTCGAGGACGTACGAACCGGCCTCGCCGCCCCAGATCCCGTACTCGTGCTGGATCGAGACGACGTCCACACGGCAGCCGGCCAGGGCGCGAGCCGCGCCGACGTAGTCGGCGCGAACGTCCGAGCGAATCCGGTGGTGGACTTCGATCGGATGGGACTCCGGGGCGTCGGCGAGCTCCAACGCGACGATCTCCCGATCTCCAACGGCCGTCGCGAGATCGCGCGTGAAGGTGGCGATGCCGCATCTGCGCGGCGGATAGGTCGAGACGAACGCGGTCCTGGGAATGACGCGCCTCCTCGGAGGCTAGTTGGTGCACCGCCGTCCGGGATGGGATCGGCCACGTGCAGCACCGCTGCCATACAGGACAGCCAGGGCCAGCGTACGCCCCATCCCACCTCCCGACAAATCCGGCCTGATGTGCGGACCGGCGTGCGGGAGGAGCGCGGAGGCTGCTAGGGCAGCCACCACTGGGCCGGGTTGGAGAGGACGTTCACGGCAGCCGCCTTCTGCAGAATCGAGGCCGTGTCCGACGACAGCCCGTCCGTGTATGCCAGGCCCTCGGGCGACTGGCGAAAGACGGCCGCGTAGAAGACGCACGCCGCGAGGTACGTCCCGGCGGTCGACGGGTGGCTGCCGTCGTCCTGCCACAGGCCGATATCCGGATCCTGGCGCCGCACCACGAACCAGGCGATGCCCACCGGCGCCACCGGGGCCAGCAGCTCGGCGGCGATCGCCAGGTAGCCCCGGTCGATGGACTGCTGCATCGATTCGTAGTCGGGCATGCCATTGTCCGGCAGGCCGTCCCGATGGGCCCACGTCATGAAGAGGATCGGCGTTTCAGCCCTCCGCCGGATCATGTCGACCAGGGTTCTGACCGCCGGGTACATGGTGTACTGGCGCGACGCTTCGATGGATGGAACCTCGCTCTGCTCCTGCAGGACGACGAAGTCCCACTTGAGCGAATCGAGCTCGGGCGCGGTGGCCGCGTCGGCGAGATGATCGGCGAGGGTCGCTCCGCCGGTGGCCAATGAGTCGGTCTGGACCGCGTGTCCGCCCGACCGAGCCAGACTGGCCAGCGTCCCGGGCAGGTCGTTGACGTACGTGTAGCTGTTCCCGATGAACAGGATCCGCCGGCATGAGGAGTCGCTCGGGCCGCACGTCGGAACGGCGCCGCCGCAGCCGGTCAGGGCCGGCGCCGCCAGCAGCAGGAGGAGCGTGACGTTGCGCAGCCGCGAAACTGGCCGGCGCCTGAGGGTATTGGTCGTCATGGCCTCGACGAAGGATTCGGGGGTCGGGAGCGGACCCTTGAGCACGTTGCCACGACCACGGCTGCGTGTCGATCCGCCGTTCGTCAGTCC
>CAZGUS010000006.1:0-13553 GCA_964529245.1 uncultured Anaerolineaceae bacterium | reverse complement strand
TGGGCGACCGCCCAGGCGCACCGGGCCTACGAACCCAGCAGGCCCAACCAGCCGAAGCCCACGACCAGGCTGGCCAGGAACAGCCCGAAGCGGGCGATCCAGGCCGGCGGCCCGCCCTCTCGTTCGGCGATCTGCCTCGGGGCGTACACGAGCATGGCGTAGTAGACGGCTGCCGCGACAATCAGGACGCCGAGCACCGGCGCGATCGTCGGAGCCTGGGCCACGAACGCCCCCACGTCGCCGACCCCCGTCGCGCCGCCGGTAACGGCCCGCACGAAGGTCCAAAAGATGCCGCCCGCGGCCAGCACGAAGGGCGTGATCAGCGCCCGGCGCGTCGCCGTCGGTATGGCCGGCAGATGATCCCGAAGCAACGCCAGGACGAGGACGACTCCGAACAGCGGGAAGAGCGCCGCCTCCGGATCGAGCCCGAGGGCCGCCAGCCCGCTTGCCCCCACGAGCATCAGTCCGCCCACCGCGGGTCCGATTGCCGCCCCGGTCAGGATCGACTGATCGGCGCCGGCCGGGACGCCCGCCGTTCGGGTGCCCAGACAGATCAGGGCGCCGGCGACGCCTGCCAGACGGAGCAGGCCGTCGATCGGCCGGCCGGAGGCGAACGGGTCTCCGCCGCCCTGCGCCTGGGCCAGGACCGGACTGGCCAGCGCGACCCAGCCGGCGAGGACGACGTCCTCCGGCCGGATGACCGCAACGGCGGCCTTCGCCCAGCGCCGCAGGCGCGAGCTCGACCCGTCCGCGGCGAGGTCTACGGCAGCCATGCCTCGGAGCTCACCTCCGTCGCCATGCTCGATGAGTAGCACGTCGGAATCGGCCCGGAACCGAGTGGCTTCGACACGAACCGCCCCAGACCGAACGGCTGGACCATCGCCACCACGATCTTCTGGGTCGGGCTCGACTTGCACCAGTTGCCCCAGTCCACGATGGTGTTGATCGCTCCGCCCGGGATGAGCGTGTAGACCGGGTCGCTCGAAGAGACCTTGGCGGCGGCGTGCCCGGCGTCGGCGAGCACATGGCCGTGGCCGTCGACAACCTGGGCCTCGGACGAGCCGCGCATGTTGCAGCTCGAGGACGACCTGTTGGTGGCCGTAACGTGGGCGTAGGAATCGCCCGAGCCGCCCTCCCAGAGAGTGATCGCGAGGCTCAGCTGGGACGCCCGGCACAGTCCGACGGCCAGCGGCGGCAGGGGAGTGGGCTTGGGAGTGGGCTTGGCCGTGGGCATGGCAGTCGCAGCCACGGAGGCCGAGGCGGACAGGGAGGGCGTGTCGGTAGGAGGCGGCGTCGCGGTGGGACTGGCCATCGACGTGGCTGTTGCCGCTGCCACCGTCTCAGAAGCGGCCGGCGTAGCGGTACCGGACGCGGCCGAACAACCGGCGATGAGCAGCGCGACGACGGCCGCTCCGATCAAGCCCGCCGAACCCCTTCGAGACCCAGGCGGAAACCCCGACGGCAGATCCATTTCTCTCCCCGCTGCCGATCAAGGTCTTCGGCCGTTCCGGTGGGACGACCGGGATCGGTGGCCGGGAGATTGTCATTCGGACGCCATCGCCGGACGCCGTTTCGGCTCATTTGGGCTGCGCGGTGAGACGAACTCGAACCCGCCCGGCCGCAACGTTCACCTGGCGGAACCGGCGTCTCGGTCAGGGCGCGGCAATGGTTCGGGTCCAGACCGCACCGGTTATCGCGCCGCCCGGCCGGCCGAAACCGACGACGATCTCGAGCGTCGGCGACGCTGCCGCGGCGTACGGCGCGAAGCCGTCGAAGCCGGCCGTCGAGGCTTCGCACTTCCAGCTCGTGCCGTCTGTCGACGACCAGATCCCGCCCAGGCAGCTCGGCGGTCCGGAGGGCCCGACCGCCAGGTAGCCGGTCGGGACCGCGGCCACGCCGAAGATCTGGCCGTCGAGGAAATCCTCGCCAGTGGCGGCGTTCCACGTGACTCCGTCGGAAGACCACCAGGCCAGCGCCGATTCGACGTCCCCCTGGGTCAATACCTGCCCGACCGCGACCAGCCGATCGCTTCCGGCCGCGATGGCCGATATCGTCGCTCCGATCGTCTGGTCAGTGCCGGTAGGGGCGTGGAACACGGGCGAATCCGTGACCCTCGCCCACGCGACGGCGTCGGAGGAAGTCCACACTGCCGCGGACTTGCCCGCGCTTCCGACGGCCACGAAGCCACCTTTCCATTGAACGACGCCGGTCATCCCGGCATTTGCCAGTGGGGCCGCCGCGGGCGACCGCGACCAGGCGACGCCGTCGGGCGACTTCCACACCACTGCCCGATCCGGAACGCAGCCCACCATGCAGGATGGGTATTCCGCTCCGACGGCCATCCAGCCGCCGCTCACCGCAGTCACGCCCTGTAGCCGGAAGGTCTTGCCCGCTGCCGGATTCATGGCGGCCGCGTCCGGGGCCAGCGACCACGAGAGGCCGTCGGTCGAAGTCCAGCCGACCATTCGCCCGGCCTTGTCGCCCACGGCCACCAGCCCGCCCGGACCGACCGCAAGAGCGCGGATGATGGCGTCCGGCCACGATGCCGACTGGACATGCCATGACGTGCCGTCCGATGAATCGAGGAAGACCGCCGAGCCGTTCATCAGGGTGGCTCCGGCGACGAACCGTGAACCCGTCCATACGACGCACACGAACTGGGCCTGTTCGAGGGCCGGCGAGTCAGGCGCCGGATTCCAGGCGCCGACGGCGGGGGAGGGGGTCGGCGTCGGCGCCAGAATGGTGGCGGGAGTGGGTGTCGCCGTCGCCGTTGGGGGTGGACTCGCCGGCATGGAGCCGCCGAGCACGGGTGTTGGGCTCGGGGTGGCAGGCACGGTCTGGCACCCTCCCGCCGAGAGAGCGACCGCCCCAACCAGAACGATCGAGACCATCGCCGATCTGTTGCCGAGCATCGCGCTCCTCCTCCGTCGTGCCGGCCGGCAGGGCCCGGCCCCGGGACCGAGCTCTCCCCTGGCTGTAGGTCTTGACGCCGGGCGCCGACGAGATGGGGCGTCCCTTTCGTCAGGTCGCATTCCACGGGACGCGCCCAGGGTAGGCGCGGCGGCAGAGATCGGCCGGTCAGGCTTCCAGGAGCCGGACGACGGAAACGGAGCCGTCGGATCCGCCACACGCGAACTGCTCGGGATCCGTCGGGATGGGGCAGAAAGCCGCGACCCTGGGATCCGGGTCGGCTTCGGCGCTGCTCTCGGGGCTCCACCGGGCGATCTCGCCGCCGCCGCTCAGATCCCAGACCCGCACCGTCCTGTCGAGGCCGCCTGAGACGGCTCGCCGTCCATCTGGCGTGACCGCGAGTGCGTCGACCGCGCCGGCGTGGCCCCAGATCGTTCTCTCAAGCCGGCCGCTCTGGAGCTCCCACACCTGGACCGTGTTGTCGTGGCCTGCGGCGACGACGTGAGCGCCGTCGGGCGTGATTGCGATCGCCGGCACGGCGCCGGCGCGGCTGTTCATGGCGCGCACCGCTAAGCCGGTCTCGAGGTCCCAAACCTGAACCGTGCCGCCGTCGCCGCCGGAAACAGCGAACTTGCCGTCCGGCGTGATCGCCACCGTTCGCACATTCGCGTCCTGAGTCTTGAACGTGCGCTCGGCGCGGCCGCGGGCGAGGTCCCACACCTGGACGGCGGAGCCCGCGCCGCCCCAGACCGCGCGCTTGCCGTCGGGCGTCACTGCCAGTGTGTACACCGCCCGGAATCCACCCTGGACGGCGATCGTGTGCTGGAACTGCCCGGTCGCCAGATCCCAGACCCGAACCACGTCGTACGTGCCGCCGGAGATGATGCGGCGGCCGTCCGGCGTGATCGCAACCGCCCGTACCGAATCGAGATGGCCGTTCAAGGTGCGTTCCAGGCGGCCGCTGGCCCGGTCCCAGACTTTGATGGCGTGGTCGTCGCCGCCGGTCACCAGCCGCCGGCCGTCGGGCGTGACCGCCACGGCTCGAACCGGTCCATCGTGGCGAGCCTTCGGCCGCTGTACCGCCTTGGCCTTCGAAGCCGGGCCCTGCCCCTCGGGGCAGATCCACGGCCTCGGGGCGCGTTCGCGCATCTGGGCGAGCAGGCGATCAATCCCGGGGCTGGAGACGCCGGCGAGCCGGGCGGCCAGCACGGGGGCCAGCCGGTCCGGGCGGACGGCAAGGCTTACGGCCGAGAGAACGAGCGCGCCGTCGACCGCCGCGACGTCGGCCGGGTTGGTCTGGCAGGTGAAGTCGTTCAGCAGGCGGATGATGCCGGCGACCGCCAGCTTGGCGCGGAGCCAGTCGTAGTCCAGGAGCAGGCGGTTGAGTTCCTGGGCGCGATCGGCGCGAGCCAGGTGGTAGGCGATGTTCTGGAAGAAGTAGCCGTCGTTCGGACCGCTTGCCCACGACCCACCCGGGCACTGGGCCCGATAGCCGTCGACGAGCCGGCCGTGAAGGGCGGCCAGGCCTCTCGAGGCAGTCGCGAGGACCGCGCCGGACTCGTCCAGGTTCTCCTCGACGATCAGAGACCCGTCGCTCAGGCGCCCGACGCGTGAGCGATCGACCAGTCTGTCCGTCAGCCGCGCGACCTCATCGGACGGCACGCCCTGCGCGCTCCAGAGCGCCTGGAGGGCCGAGCCTGGGACGGGGCCGCGCCCGGCGAAGACGGCCAGCTCGCGGCATCGCTTCTCGTCGGCGGCCGAGAGCCGGGCGGCGCGAGAGCCGGCCTTTCCGACCGCCGCGACCGACTCGGACTCGATCGCGTGAGTGCCCGAGGGATGCGCGCCGACGAGCTGCTCGGCTGCGGTGGCCGAGAGCGCCTCCGCGGAGGAGGGTTCGGACGCCTCGCCCGGGGCCAACCACGCCACGGCCAGCAGGCCGAGGCCCGCGTCGAGCAGAACGAGCGACGCCAGCGTCGAAGCGGCACCCGCGATCGCAGCGTCGAGCGCGCCGGCAACGACTCCGATAGCGCCCAGGACCAGCAGCGTCGCGCCGCCGACCCGCAGGCTCTTGCGGTCGATCGAACCGATTTCGATGGACAACCGGGCTCGCCAGCCCGCATTGTCGTCCCCCATGATCACGCCGGCTCCTCTCGCCGAGACATGAACGGACGCGCCTACCTCAGCGCGCCGCGGTGCGCGCCAATCCTACGCCGTCGCCCGGCCACTTCAATAGGACCCTGGGCCCGGCCCGGTCTCATGGGCGTTCGGGATGAGGGGCGACCGGCGCGCGCCGCGATTCTGCGGCGCATCGGCGCAACACGGCCGGCCACCGACAAGCCCGGCTCCGAGCGCGCCAACCGGCAGCCGTTGCGCCTCGTGCGGCTCCGGATCCCCATGCAAGGGCGGACTCGCCAACAGGAGTAGACAAAGGGCCACCCAATTCATCGCGCGATTCCGGCGCGGCGCCGGCCGACAGGAGGATCCATGGCTCCCAGTGGCATCCGTCCAGCCGCCCGGTTGCGGCTCGCCTTGATATTGGCCGTGGCCGCCGGCCTGCTCGTGGCCGCCTGCTCGGGATCGACCGGCAGCCCGGCACCGACGAGCGGCGCTGCCGCCGCGACCCCGGCCCCCACCGGCGCTCCGAGCCCGACCGCAACCGTCGCTGCCTCCGCCGCCGCGCCGACTCCCGGCCCGGCCACGCAGCATCTTTCGGTCGTCGGGCCGGCCGGTTCGTCGGGCGCTCTGAGCAACGCCCAGGTGCGCTGCAACCTGCCGTCTCCCGGAGGTCTGCAGATCAGCGTCCTGGCACAGCCGGTGGACCCGAACCTGTCGGTCTACGTGTTCGTTCAGTCGGGCAGCATCACCGTCAGGTATGACTCAGGGTCGGGATCCACCTATGTCGAGCGCGACTTCTCCGGGACGGGTGTCACCGGCTTCGACGCCGCGAAAGGCGCTCAGATCGACTCGCCGCTGACCGAGGTTCCCAACAGCGACGCCCACGGCAATCTCGGTCAGCTGACCTCGATCAGCGGCAGCGTCGATTGCGGCAACCAGATGCCGGGATCGTCCACGCTCACGTTGGGCGGGACGACGTCCAAGGGAACGCTCAGCGGAGGACTCAATCCGGTCAACGTCGAGTGCCTCGCGAATACGTCCGGATCGAGCGTCTCCATTCTCGGCCTGGTCGAGGTTGGCTCGACGCCCACCCTGGCGGTCGTGTACGTCTCACCCGGCACTCTGAGCGTTTCGCTCTCCGGAGACGGGTTCTTCCGCAACACCTCGACGGCGGTGGCGACGCTGACTTCGGCCGGCGCGCACGTCGACGCGGACTTGTTGGAGCAGAACCCGGCCAAGGGCGCAAAGGCGGCCACGATCCACGTTGCCGGCGACGCCGTGTGCGGGACGTCGATCGGGAGCTGACCGGCCGCTTTCGCGGGCCGGCGTCGTAGACCCCGATCGCCAAACGGACGACAATTCGGCCGTCGAGTCGTCGTTCGGAGATAGCTCATGACCGCCGTCATTCGGACCGAGAAGCTGACCAAGTCCTACGGGTCGCACCGTGGGATCGTGGACGTGGACCTCGAGGTCCAGAAGGGCGAGGTCTTCGGCTTCCTCGGGCCCAACGGCGCCGGCAAGACGACGACGATCCGGACGCTGCTCGACCTCATCCGGCCGACCAGCGGCAAGGCGTTCGTCTTCGACATCGAGTCGTCGGACGACCCGGCGGCGATCCATCGCCGGCTCGGATACCTGCCCGGTGAGTTCGCCCTCTACGACCGCCTGACCGGCGGGCAGACGCTCGAATACTTCGGCAACCTGCGCGGCGGCGTCGATCGCGCCTACCAGGCCCGGCTGGTCGAGCGTTTCGACCTCGACCCGAGCCGGCGCTTCCGCGAGTACTCGAAGGGCAACAAGCAGAAGGTCGGCCTGGTCGCGGCGCTCCAGAACAAGCCCGAGCTGCTGCTCCTGGACGAGCCGACCTCGGGCCTCGATCCGCTGGTCCAGCAGACCTTCTTCGAGCTGCTGCGCGAGTCGGTCAAGGACGGCGGCACGGTCTTCCTCTCCAGCCACATCCTGAGCGAGGTCGAGAGGAGCTGCGATCGTGTGGCCATCATCCGAGAGGGCCGCATCGCCCGCGTGGATCGCGTCGACGCGCTGCGCGACCTCGCCCATCACCAGGTCGAGCTGCGTTTCAGCGGCGATCCGCCGGCCGCCGAGTTCAAGAGCCTGGCCGGCGTCAGCGACGTCCAGGTCGAGGATCACACACTGCGGCTGCGAGTCCTCGGTCCGATCACGCCCGTGGTTCAAGCCGCGGCCCGCCTCGGCGTGACGGACTTCCTGAGCCGCGAGCCGAGCCTCGAGGAGACGTTCCTGGCTCAGTACGGCCGCGAGTCGGCCGAGGTGGAGTGATGACCGCGCAGGCCGGCCGGCCGCCCATCGGCCGGATCGCGGCTGTGCCCTGGTGGAGCCGTGTCTACGGCTTCGGCAGCGTCTACGCCAAGACGATCCGCGATTCTCGCCTGGCGTTCATCATCGTGGCCGGGCTTCTCGGCGGCATCATGCTGACCGGCCTGAAGGCGATCGGGTCCTCATACGCGACGGCCGCGTCCCGCCAGGACCTGTTGAACGTCATCGACAGCATTCCGCCCGCCATCGCCGGCCTGTACAACCGGCCGGTCAACGCCGTCACCCTGGGCGGTTCCGTGTCGTGGAAGTACGGCCCGATGTTCGGGGCGATCGCGGCCCTCTGGTCGATCGTCGCCCTCTCCGGGACCCTCGCCTCCGAAGCGCGGCGAGGCAGCCTGGACATGGTGGCGGCGGCCCCGTTCGGAAAGCGCCGGATCGCCCTCGAGAAGCTGGCCGCGCACGTGACCGGAATGGCCATCGCGGTCGCATTCCTCGCCCTCGTCACCTGGCTCGGAGGCAAGGCCTCCGCCACGCAGCCCGGCGACGACATCCCGATTCTGGCCGCCGTCGGCTTCGCCGCCTGGGTCGGCGTCATCGGCCTGGCCTACGGTTCGGTGGCCTGGGCCATCGCCCCGTTCGCCGGACGTGCCAGCGCGGCGGGCGTCGCGGGTGTGCTGCTCGCCTTCGGGTTCATCGTGAGCGGCTATCAGCCGTATGTACCGGCCCTGACCCTGCCCGCCGACCTGAGCTTCTTCTACTGGATGGCCGGCCACCTGCCTCTGGCGGGCCAATACGACTGGTTGTCGCTGGTCCCGACGATCGTCGTTGCCGTGGTGCTCTTTGCGGTCGGCATCGTCGCCTTCGACCGGCGCGATCTCGGCTCCACCAGCGCCATCCCGCTGCCGGCGATGCCGGCCGCGCTGCTCGGGGTCCGCGGGCCGGTCGGCCGCTCGTTCGGCGAGCGCTTGCCTCTGGCCCTGGCCTGGGGCCTCGGACTGGGCGTGTACGGGCTCCTGATCGCGGCGTCCAGCGCGTCGTTCGCTTCCGAGCTGGTGAAATCGCCCGATACGCTCGACCTCTTCAGGCGGCTCTTCCCCGGCCACGACATCGGAACGGGCGCCGGCTTCCTGCAGGTTCTGTTCGCCTACCTGGGGTTCATCGTCGCCGGCCTGGCCGCCGCCACGCTCGTGTCCGGCTGGGCTTCCGACGAGAACGGCCGCCGCCTCGAAATGCTGCTGGCCAGCCCGCTCGGTAGGGCTCGCTGGGCGATCTCCGGCGGGGTCGGCGTCTTCGGAGCGATCGCCGTGATGACCGCCGTGGTCATGCTCGGGATCGCGATCGGGGTCGGAGCCGCCGGAGGCGAGGTGTTCATGCCGGTGGCCGGCGCGGCAATCGTCGGGCTCTACGCGGCGGCCGTGGCGGGTGTCGGCATGGCCGTGGGCGGCCTGGTGCGCAACACGTTTGCCGGTGAGGTCACCGCGGTCCTGGTCATCGCGACGTTCCTCGTCGATTTGCTGGCGCCTGCCCTCAACTTGCCGGATTGGGTTCACCAGCTGGCGCTGACGGCCCATTTTGGGGCGCCGCTGGTCGGGATCTGGGATCCTGCCGGAGTCGTGGCGTGCCTGGTTCTGGCGATCGGCGGAATGCTCATCGGCGGCTGGGGCATGACCCGGCGCGACGTGGACTGACCGCCGGACCCTCTCCGGCGGGCGGCCGGGGGTCCCGAGCCGCGGGCCACGCCGAGAAACAGGGGCTGGCGCCGCCTCGCCTCGTTCGGCATCATGGGCCGACACATTTTCGCCGACTGCTCAGGAATGCCAATGCCTCGCATGCTCAATCAGGTGCCACCGCGCCGCATGGCACGGCTCGCTCTGGCCGTCGCGATGCTCGCGGCCGGGCTCATGCCCGCGCCCGCCGTGGCCGCCGCCGGGTCGGCTGTGAGCTCCGCGGCTCCAGCGGCCGCGTCCGCCTACGAAGCGGTTTGCGGGCCGGTCCCCGCTCGAGTCGCCAGATGCGCCTCCCTGCGCCGCACCGATGTGGCGGTGCAACCCACTCTGCAGCCCGTCACGCCGGCCCTCGCCGGAGGCGCCGCCCCGGCGGTCTTCAACGGCTACGTCCCGTCGGACCTGCGGTCCGCCTACGGCCTGCCCTCGAGCGGAGGAAACGGCCGGACGGTGGCCATCGTCGACGCCTACGACCTGATGACCGCGGCTACAGATCTGGCCGTGTATCGCGCCCAGTTCGGCCTGCCGCCGTGCACCGCGGCCAGCGGCTGCTTCACAAAGGTGGACCAGCGAGGCGGGACGAACTATCCAGCCGTGAACATCAACTGGGACGGTGAGATCGAGCTCGACATGGACATGGTGTCCGCCATCTGCCCCAACTGCCGGATTCTGCTCGTCGAGGCCGACAGCGCCGGCCTGACGGACCTTGCGACCGCGGAAGACATGGCCGTCAGCCTGGGGGCGGTCGCCGTCTCGAACAGTTACGGGTCCGGCGAGTGGCCCACCGAAACCGGCCAGGACACGCACTTCGACCATCCCGGCGTGGCCATCACCGCTTCCACGGGCGACTATGGGTACGCCGACGGGGTCGAGTATCCGGCCGCCTCTCCGTACGTGGTCTCCGTCGGCGGAACCTCGCTCACCAGGGCGGCCAATTCACGTGGCTGGATGGAGTCGGCGTGGTCCGGCGCCGGCAGCGGCTGCTCGGCCTACGAGCCCAAGCCGTACTGGCAGTCGGACGCGTCGTGCGCGCGCAAGGCCACGGCCGACATTTCCGCGGTCGCGGACCCGGCCACGGGCGTCGAGGTCTACGACTCGACGGCGGGCGGTTGGACCGTGTACGGCGGGACGAGTGTCGCCTCTCCGATCGTGGCGGCCGCGCTCGCGCTGGCAGGCCGGCCGGCCAAAGGTTCGTATCCAAGCCGGCAGCTCTACGCGAATTCCGCCAGCCTCTGGGACGTGACCACCGGCAGCAACGGCACGTGCGGCAATTACTTGTGCCGGGGTACCGTCGGCTACGACGGTCCGACCGGTCTTGGGACGCCGAACGGAACGGCCGCGCTGGTCCCGGACGTGCTCGACCTCGGCGCGGGGGCCCGCACCAGCTGCGCCCTGACCGGCGGCGGCACGATCTCCTGCTGGGGTTACGACGGCCACGGCGAGGCCGATGCGCCCGCTGGGTCGTACGTAGCGCTCTCCACCGGCGACTCGCACAGCTGCGCCATCGACGCCGGCGGGTCGCTCCATTGCTGGGGTGTCGACAGCAGCGGCGAGAGCAGCCCGCCGGCAGGTTCGTACCTGGCTGTCAGCGCCGGTGGCGCGGACAGCTGCGCCATCGACGCCGGCGGGGCAATCCATTGCTGGGGTGACGCCAGCCACGGCGTGACCAGCCCGCCGGCCGGCAGCTACAGCACTGTGACCGTCGGGACGTACCACGCCTGCGCCGTAGACATTTCCGAGAGCCTCGTCTGCTGGGGCGACGACAGCCACGGCCAGGCGGAGCCGCCGTCCGGGCAGTTCGTGGCCGTCTCAGCCGGGCTCTACCACACCTGCGGACTGACAGGGGCGGCGGCCATCGTCTGCTGGGGCGATGACGGTCTGGGCCAGCTCGACCACCCGGCCGGCAAGTTCCTGGACCTCGACGCCGGCACGAACGGGGCGTGCGCCGTCCAGCTGCAGGGCGCTCTCGAGTGCTGGGGAGACAACGGCGAGGGCCAGGCGTCGCCGCCTTCGGTCACCGCCGCGCGCGTTGCCCTGGGCGACCTTCACGGCTGCGGCTACCTCGCCGCCTCGATCCAGTGCTGGGGCGACGACACCTACGGCCAGAGCGTTCCGCTGTTCGCCACCCAGTCGCTTCCCGTGGCGGGCAGCGGTTACTCGTACGCAACCGACGTCGATCTCGCCAGCGCCGTGGTTCCGGCGCCGACCTTCACCGTCACCCTGGGCAGCCTTCCGGCCGGCATCACTCTCTCGAGCGCGGGTCTCCTATCGGGCTCGTCATCCACGCCCGGGAGCTACGACTTCAGCGTGACCGCCGACAACGGCATCGCCCCGCCGGCAACGCAGGCACTTACCCTCGTGGTCGACGCGACCCCGGCGCCGGGCGCCCCGACCTCGGTCGCGGCCGTCGCCTCCGACACGACCGCGGTCGTCACCTGGGCCGCCCCGATCCCGAACGGCGGGCCGGCGGTCACGCGCTACACGGTGACTTCCTCGCCGGCCACGACGACCTGCGTCGTGACCGTCCCGGCGGCCCTGAGCTGCTCCTTCGGCGGCCTCACCGATCGCACCGCCTACAGGTTCAGCGTCGCGGCCACCAACCCGAATGGCACCGGGCCGGCAACGGCCGCGTCGGCGACGCCGCTGTTCGGCGCGACCTACATACCCGTCTCACCCAACCGGATCCTGGATTCGCGCGCCGGAACCAGGGTGGGGCCGGTGGCATCGCTGCGTTCGGGCGTCCCGGCCGAGTTCACCGTCGTCGATCGCTCGGGCGATCCCGCCCTGAACGTACCCGCGACCGCGATCGCGGTGACCGGCAATCTGACGGTCACGAACCCGGGCTCGGCCGGCTTCCTGGCCCTGACTCCGAGCGCCCCCGGCGGCCCGCCCGGAACATCCACGCTCAACTTCCCGAAGGGCGACACCCGGGCCAACGCCGTGACGGTCTCGCTGAGCGGCACCGGCACGCTGTGGGTCACGTACGTCGGGAAAGCCGGGACGTCGGCCGACGTCATCTTCGACGTGACGGGGTACTTCCTGGCAAACAGCTCCGGATCGACGTACTTCTCGTTGACTCCGACACGGCTGGTGGACTCGCGAGCCGGGACGCGGCTGGGCCTCGGAGCGACCCTCGTCTCCGGCACGCCGGCCTGGTTCACGGTCGTGGATCGGGATCCGTCGGACGCGACGCGGAACGTACCCGCGGACGCGACGGCGGTGACGGGCAATCTCACCGTCACCAACCAGCGTTCGGGCGGCTACCTGGCCCTGGAGCCGACGCGGCCGTCGGGCAGCCCCGGAACATCGACGCTCAACTTCCCCAGGGGCGACAACCGCGCCAACGCGGTTACGGTGCCGCTGACCGATGGGCGTTTGTGGGTCACGTTCGTGGGCGCGCCGGGAACGACCGCCGACGTCGTCTTCGACGTCACCGGCTACTTCCTCGGCGATGCGAGCGGCGCAACCTACGTGCCGCTGACGCCCAACCGGCTGGTGGATTCCCGGGCCGGCGCGGCGATCGGCCTTACCGTTTCGCTGCGGACGAAGACGCCGGCCCAGTTCACGGTTGTCGGACGCTCGCTCGAGAACGCACTCGACGTCCCCACGGGCGCGGTCGCGATCACGGGCAACCTGACTGTCACCAACCAGACGAGCGCCGGGTACCTGAGCCTGACGCCGGCGCAGCCGGTCGGAACGCCCGGGACTTCGAACCTCAACTTCCACAGCGCCGACAACCGCGCCAACGCGGTGACGGTCGCCCTCAGCCCGACCGGGACACTGTGGATCACGTTCGTGGGCAAGGCCGGCGCCACGACGGACGTCATCTTCGACGTGACCGGGTTCTTCGTGCAGTAACCGCGTTCGGCAACCGCGTTCAGCCCCGCGTTCAGCCACCGTGCCTGATCGCGGCCTGCGCGCGCCCTGCCTTCCCACACCACTCCTCCGGGCCGCCTTCACGAGTCCTTCACAGCCGATCGTCAGCCTGAGTGTCGAAGTTGGTCAGACGCTCCCGGCCGACCGATCCTGCGAATCGGGAGCGTGTGGTAGGAGATGCAATGAGACACGGAGGCGGATTTCGCCTTCTCGGCGTCCTCCTGATGCTCGGCGTGGTCGCCGCGCTGACGGCGGGCGCGTACAGCGCCGGGTATGTGGCCGGCGCCGGGACGGGCGCGACGAACGTCTCGCCCTGGGTCAGCGGCGGTGCCTTCGGCGCCTCGGGAATCGTCGGGCTCATCGTCACGGTACTCATCCTGGTCGTTCTCTTCAGGGTGATTCGCTTTGCGTTCTGGGGCCACGCCTACAACGGTTGGGAACGCCGCGGGCCGGGCTTCGAAGGCGGACCGGGTGGACCCGGTGGGCCCGGCGGTCCGGGCGGACCCGGTCCCTGGGGCTGGCGCGCCGAGCACTGGCGCTCCAACCGTCGGGCCGCATTCGACGACTGGCATCGGCGAGCCCACGACGCGCAGTCCGGCCAGTGGTCCGGCGGCGCACCGACCGGCGGTATGCCCA